>NZ_CP015848.1:0-300000 GCF_002105535.1 Magnetospirillum sp. ME-1
GATCGATCGATGGCCGTCCCATCGAACTGTAAAACGGCTGGAGATGAGCCCGTAAACCCGAAAGGTCGACGAAGCGGTCAATCGACCGCAGCATATGATCGGCAGGGACATGTTGTTCCAGATTGAAGCTGTAGAACAGCGCCTCCTGCATCACCGTTCGATCGCCCATCATGATGCATGATCCAGTAGTTTTACTCTACTCGATTGAATCATAGGCTCGCCTAACGGGCAAGGCCGAGTTTTTCAACAGAATCGGCCCACACCGCCCGTTCCGCGTTGCGCCCATGTCGGGCATCCCGCCGAGATCCCTCATTTCCCGAAAGCGGCCGTTGGCGCAAACGCCGCCGATGTCGCTGATGGGCCAGGAGGGGACGAACCTGTGCCTGACTGGGTAAGACCGGGACGGGCCGAAAGGCGTGGGACTGTTGTCAGGGAAAAGGTGAGAGAAATGGCCGTTGGGCGGTTTTGTTGGTAAACAATGCGACATCAAAATAAGATGCGCGAAGGCCACCGCGCCGCAATCTCCTCGTATTGTGATTATAAACGGTCCGTTTGCGCCAGACGATATTCCACCTCTTTCTGTGCGGCCGCAATTATGGCATTGCAAGCGTCGAGATCGATCATCATGTTTTGAGGAATATAGGCGTCTAGCCGCGACAATAGTGCTCCCGTATCCGCGTTCCACATCTGCAACTCACCATTGAGCATAAAATCCCGGAAGAAACGTTGGGTCTCACGCCGGTGCTCTGCCGCTGCCACTGAACCGTCATCGTGACCGTAGACGCTGTTGAAAAGATCAAATTTTAAGCGCTCTTCCTCCAACGCCAGTTGGAAGCGGATCTCCACAAGGCCATCTATCGATTGGTAGGCCATCAATAATTCCGGGCCATGCTTATCGATCCACTTTGGAGTCATGCTCTCCAGCGGCCCATAGGGCAGGCATCCGCGCAATCGGACGTGGATGCGGGGCAAATCGATGGTTTGGCGTGGTTGTGGCCACTCCCCAGCAAAGACGGCCTTATTCGAGGGGGCGTCCAACACCGCTTTCCAGCCGCGCAGCTCATAGAGATGCTTTTTGTATTCAGTCGATGGCGAGTCGATGCCAAATCGCTCTTCGATCGCACGGATGGCCATTTCGCGTACGAGTGGGAGTTCACGATAGAGTCTGAGCCCGTCGCTCGGATTGTCAGGGTTGATAATCGGCTGTCCGGTCGCATGAGCAACTGCACATCTTCCCGATTTGAAGAGGTGAAGGCCAATATCGGTCACGCCTTGCGCGGTAATACTTTGTAACGCCTCCTGAACACCGTGCCCCGTCAACGTCTGCAGCGCAACTCTCATCCACTCTTTACGAGCATCTGCGCCTGGAAACGCCAACTCAAGAATGCGCCAGTAAGACAGAAAAGCGTAACCGTGATGGTTAAGGCTTCGCCCCTCGCGCATCAGCGCCAGCGCAATTTGAGGCTTTTCCTCCACAGGGCAGATGACTTCGGTAAAATCGAACTCATCGCGGATTCCGAATCCGAATTTCTTATTGAGGCCCATCATACGCGGCAGATTGCCGCCAGTCCGATAAGCGACAGTGATACCAACATTCTCCCGCCAGGAGAGGACGCTCAGGAAGCGGCAGAGGATGCTTTCCGCTTCCTCCAGGGTCATCTCGGGGGGGCGATTGATCGCCACCCCAGGGTGGTCCTCTGTCGTAATGGGAATGATCCAAGCGCGGTGGCCAGCAAATTCCAACGATTGCGGACGAACTGGCCAGATGACGTCGGGCTGGATGTTCAGGCAAACCCACGGGCCATTGACCAACAGCTCGGGCGCAGCATCGAACATGGCTTGCCGATCTGCGATCTCGACCGGCAGCGGATATCCTAGTGGGTCACGCATATCCGAGAGTTTACTCGATTGCCGCTCCACGAGAAATAGCAGCAAGGTTTCGGTGAACCGGTGCGGGCATGGCCAATGTCGGATTCGGGTCAGTCCCTGACGAAACACCCGCCGAACG
The DNA here is from genome assembly GCF_002105535.1 of Magnetospirillum sp. ME-1. Taxonomy (GTDB): domain Bacteria; phylum Pseudomonadota; class Alphaproteobacteria; order Rhodospirillales; family Magnetospirillaceae; genus Phaeospirillum. Next base: position 2,009 of record NZ_CP015848.1, read on the forward strand.
GCAGTGTCCGATTTACCCGTTCTGAGCCCGAAACCCGCCCGTCCCCTCTCCGGCCCTTTTCCGCCCCCCAGGCCACAAATGGCAGTGGCCACCGAATGCCAGGGTATCTCCTGAAATTTCAGGTCCGACGTCTCCTGGGCGCCGGACCTGGTTGATTGTTAATTTACACACGCAATGGCATTACCAAATTGCAAATCCACCACATGATCGCAAAAACGCAGAGAATTCCTTTACATTCACTATGGCGAAGCCGCAGCGATGCATACTTGAACTGGCATTGACCCGATCGCCGAATTCTTTTGCCGTTCCATCGGCGATTGCCTGATCAATTCTATCAGCAAGGCTGATTGAATCTCTCGCATTGAGCCCCCAGCCATCGTTTGTATGGCCAAGGTTTGTTTCTGGAATTAGGTCTGGAGCAATGTACTCGCAAAAATCCCACAGTGGATGCCACCACCATATGTTGTTGCGAAAATACTCTCCGCGTTCTGACGTGGGGTTCTCCCCGTCAACATCCATACCCATAATCTAATATCCTCTGAATAATCCACCATCATCAACGTGATACAGTCAATTACGTCTCATATTTGCGGCGGTCACTTGGCGGAATTGCCTTGTGTCATGTCAATATCGGCCTGATGCCCCATATTCCGCAATTTACTTTTTGTCTTTATAAAATCATGTATTTTCCATATAATTATGCAGCACATCGGGTTGTTTCGAGATATGACCGTGGCTTTCAAAGAAATAATTAAGAATTGCCGGAGACAATGCTGGCTGTTATTTGTGATTTTGCGGTTTGGTGAGGAGGCGATGCATCGGGATGCGACGACCACAAATCGCCACCCCAGATGACCCGCCTCGGTATAACTGACGTGGTGGCGGAGCTCTTACTTAGCACTTGCCCCAGGAAACCCCAGCAATTCCGCCATTTTTGTGGAACTCCATGGCTACTAAGTAAACTAAGTAGGCAGATTCAAGAGCTCCGCATAAAACAGAAAATAATATTTTTTCATTTCTATAAATGGCTTTTCTCTTACTTGGTTTACTTAGTTACTAAATTAGAAATTATTATTATATATCAACGGCTTGCACTTAGTAATCACTAAGTAAATGGATTTGGCATTTACTTAGTAGGGCCGTAACCGGTTCCCTGGGCACCAGCCTAATCCGCGAGCACAGCCACCACCACATCAGCCCGCAGGTCGAAGATCCAGGCCACCACCACCACGCCCACCTGGCAGGTGGCGATACAAAGTGGCCGTCGACACATTGAGGCGCCGGGCCACTTCATCGACAGTAATCACCGGGGAAGCCAGCATGGCTCGCGCCACCTCCACATCCTGGTCCGACAGGGACCGAGGCCGCCCACCCACCCGACCCATCTTGCGGGCCGACTCCAGTCCGGCTCGAGTCCGCTCGATGATCAAACTTCTCTCGAACTCCCCGAGCGCCGCAAAAACGTGGAAGATCAATTTCCCCCCGGCGGTGGTGGTGTCGATCGCTTCGGTCAACGACCGTAAACCGATCCCACGTCCGTCGAGCATATCGACAGTCTCGATCAACTGCCGGGTCGATCGAGCCAACCGATCCAGCTTCCACACCACCACCGTGTCGCCGTTGCGAGCGAAGTCCAAGGCGGCCTTCAACTCGGGGCGATCGGCGCGGGCGCCGGAGGCATGTTCGGAAAAAATCCGCTCACAACCGGCACCACCAAGGGCGTCGAGTTGCAGTTGCGGCGACTGGTCCTGGGTCGAAACTCTGGCGTAACCGACAAACATCCCCCCCCTCCTTCTCAATACTCATTCAATTACCGACGAATTGAGATGCATGTTTTGAGAGACAGTTTTGAGATAATACCACCTCCGTTAATCACGCAAAAGACCACGACACAAATAAATTCTCATAAACGAACGTTTTTGCGAGTCCCGTGTACATGCACATCAGTCGCCAGTGCGAACAGATAAATACCTGCGCACGAAGCCGAGGAGAAATGTGATGCGAGATCTACGAAGCCTTTATGACGAATGCCGCGACCTGGGGGTTGTCTCTGACCAAAGGTCGTTTAGCCGACTATTTAGCCGACAGGCGTCATGGTGCAGTTCGACATTGGCCAGAGGACGTCGGCCTACGACTGCAGCCCTTGTCGCGTTCGTCCTGCAGTTGGAAATGATAGCCAGGGCGACCGAGGAGGAAATTGTAGCGACCACGGATCAGGAAGAGGTCGATGCCCTCCGAGCTGGGCTCGACGAGATCACCAGAATGCGATCGGAAATCTGGATAGAGATCCAGGAACAATCAAAATCCGATGTCCATGGCCACTCACATTGACGCCGGGCTGTGGCTGTTCGAACATGGATCCATGAGGACGTTGAAGCCCAGGCCATCCCGCATTCAGCAGCAGCGCTCCCGCCGAAATCGGCTGGTGATGATGGCGATGTTTGCGATCCTTGCCATCGCAATCGCCGCTTTCAAGATGTGATCCCTCAGGCCGCTATCGGATGGGGCTTCGTGTCGGGTAGCTCACCTTGCCACCACTCGGCCGACCCGAGGGCAATACCCAACCCAGCCAGACGACGGGCTTCGGCCCGAATGATATCCAAAACCAGCTGCGGCATTTTGGCGCGGCCCGCCAACCAGCCATAGACGGTCCCTTTGGACCGCGCCAAGCCGCGATGGTTCAGCAACTTCCAAAGAATGGACTTCCAGCCGGATGAGATCTCCATGCAAGCCCGCAGCTCCCTTTTAGCGGCAGCCGTGTTGATGCCATCTTCACGGCGATAGGCCTCCAATTCAGCCCGATCACTAGCGTCCATGGCGGAGCCCATTGGCGTCGGCCGTTTCGCAGATAGGCTATCGACTTCGCTCCGCAGCCCTGTGATTTCGGCCTTTTGCTTGACCATCTCGGCCTGCTGCTTGGCGATCTGACGATCTTTGGCGGCAACTGACGCCTTGAGGTCTTTGACCTCGTCTCGGAGGCGGGCGATCTCATCCTGATACCCCTCGATATCAGCAAGGCATTCATCGATTTCTCGATCGGCCTTCTGCAACATGCTGGCGACAAAATCGTCTTCGTCGCCATAGACGTTCAGGTGGATCTCCCCCGGATGCACGTTATTCAGCCGGAAATGTTCAACCAATTTACGAGATGCAGCAGCATGCTCACCTTCGTTGGAGGAAAAAATCAGTCTGAAGATCTTTTCCGCAGTCTCTTTTTTGGTGCTCTTAGCCATAGCCATATTCCGATACAGGTTTGTCCTATATCGGTGATAACGCCGCTACCGCAAAGGGGGCAATTTTAAAAAATCATAGTATTTATGGCGACAACACTCGGCAAAATAAGATGAGTATGTGGTATAACCATGTTATTTCCGCGGTTAATGGGGACATAAGGCGATAAAGCCATAATATATGTCTCCATTCTAGGCCGCACAAGGAGAATTATATACATGACCGAGGCGGATAATACGTGAGCTATGGCGCATACATTTCTGAACAGCATCGACAACAACAACAAATTGCCCGCTCTTGTCTTTTCGGCCTAACTGGCGATACGCCACTTACCGCTCGACAACCCTGATTCCGACGGGAAGTTGTGAATCGGCCAGCTTCTGCTCCGTTTGGTCGATCAGTCGTTCGACCCGCGCCAGGCACTGTCGCATTGCGTCAAATGCCTTGTTGACGTCGTACATCATAGTCGGATGCTGATCAGTGGCATTGCCAACAGATATGCCCTCTGAAGGGGGTATAAAGTCATCATAAGATCCATCAAAGTCATTGAGTCTCATTGCGTCACCTGTGTTTATGTTTTGCATAAATATTTATCATGAGAGTAAAAGATTTACATCCACACACATATGGAGCGTTTGTCATCTATTTCCATGCCTCTGGATGCGTCAAAAAGGTCGATGGTCCGGCCACGGATCCAGTCATTACCGTCGCCGGAAAGAAGGTTGAGGATGCGGTCTTTGAACAGACCGGCGACGGTGACGGGAAGTTCCAGGGAGTAAAGTTCCGTGGAAGCGCGGTTATCTATCTGCCGATTCGCGATGGCTTCGGCCCAGTCTGCGCGAAATTCGTCAATTCCGATTTTATCGTCCAGGCAGGCCATCTGTTTGGCCGCCTACGCCAACGAAACGTCGAGATCAAACGGGTCGTGATGGTGGATCCGAGCACCGGTCGGACGGCTATCAGGGATTTCACCTTCTAAACGACAATCACTCAACGCGTCGCTTTCCTTCACCTCCTCCTCAGCTGATTAACGTCGGAAAGACCACTTCGTAATCAGGCCTTGGCAGCAAGCTCAGCGAAATCGTGCCGCTCCATCATTGAGGAGACTGCGAATCCCGCCACCAACCCCCAGAATGCTGCCCCGATGTTTAATAGGCTGATGTCGGCAACCGTCACCAGCAAGCTGATCAAAGCGCCTAAGGTGAATTTACCGGTACCGAACGAGGAGATGAACGAACCATGCAGCACCCTGAGCATGGCAAGACCTCCCAGCATCATGATGTATTCCTTGGGCGTAGCCAGCATCAATCCGGTGAAGGTGGACGCAAAGACGCCGAACAACACGCCCAGCAAGCCGAATGCCAGGGCGGCGGTATGGTGCCGATGCAACTCTCCCGACGAGATCAGCAGGGCGTTGGTGGGACCGGTCAGGGATGGTCGCCTATTGCCCTCCTGCGGCAATTTTCAATCGGGTGATCGCCATTTCTAATTCTGCGGCGATCTTACGACGTAGGTCGGAAGCCTTGGCCTCCTTCAACCGTCGCAGAGAGCCCTCAGCCTCGTTCAATTCCTGCACGGCCACTGTGGCAGACTGGGTTGCTAAACGCAGCTTGACCGACGAGATCTCCGCAGCCTTGCCATCTTCATAAGCCTTGTCGATGGGGCCGCTCTGGGCCAGGGCTATTGATGCCGGGGACAGCATGGCCGCCACCATCATCACCATCAGGGTTTGCTTGATCTTCATGTCGATCTCCTTCACTGGGTTGATGATTATGCGCCCCACTCCCGGACCAGCACCACCAGGGCCGAGCGGGCGGCGCGGCCAATCAGGCTTTGGCCCTGGCCGCTGATCTGGACATGGCCGATCAGCTTGAGGTTGGGGGCCGTGCCATCCAGACGGATGGTAACGCGGAAGAAGCTTCCCTGGGGCACCAGAATCTGGCCCGATACCCGCACGGGGATGTCGCCGCCATGGAGCGAGGCCAGGGCCGGATCGGTCAGCACCTTGATCGGATTACGGTCGATGGCCAGCACCGTGCCGGTCATACCGACATGGTCGAGGCCGTGAGGGATGAAACGGGCGGTGTCGCCCGGCTTGATCCTTTCCAGGTCATCCTCGGCCACATAGGCGGTGGCGATGGTCGAACCATCAGCCCGGATCAGGCCCAATTGCTGCTTGGGCGACAGCCAAGCGCCGGGCTTCAGATCCGGCAGTGGATCAAGGAAGATCCCGGCATGGGGCGAGGTAATGGTCAGGCGTTCGGCCTCGGCATCCAGGGCCGCCTTCTCGGAGCCAAGCCGCGACAACTCCTCGGTCAGGGCCGACATCCGTTCGCGGCCGAAGGGATCGAGCTTGACCGCCTCCAACTCGGCGGATTTTCCCGCCAGCTTGGCGGCGGTGATGGCACGCCTTGAATCGATATCGGGGGCGGTGAAGGCCAGCAACTTTGTTCCCGCCGCCACATGCTGGCCGCGCTCGACCAGCACCGCCTCCAACCGGGCCGGAGCAGGCAGGAATAGCGGCGCCACAATCTCGGCGGCGACCGAGGCCGGAGCCTCGATGCGGGTCCGCCACGGGATCACCGCGACCACCAAGGCAATGCCAATTCCCAGCAACGGTTGCTTCCAGCGAGAGTTCTTGAAAATGCCGTCGCGGCGCTTGGCCCATTCTTTGACCTCGTTCCAGATGGGCAGGAACACGAACCAGCCGATCTCGACGGCAAACAGGAGAACGCCCACCGCCTTGATGAAGAAATGGTAGACCAGGGCGGCGATGCCGAGGAACAACACCAGCCGGTAAACCCAAACCGCCATCGCAAAGACGACCATGGCCCGCTGGCGGCCTGGGTTCATGGCTTCCGGCGGTGGCTCGCCCAGATCGAACAACACTTCCCGGAGCCACCACTTTGCCATGGAGAAGGAACGTGGATGCAGGTTGGGCAGTTCCAGAGCGTCCATGGCCAGGAAGTAGCCATCGAAGCGCATGAACGGACTGAGATTGATGGCCAGCGACGACACCCAGGTGAAGGCGGCCAGCACAAACACCGCTTGGCGCATGCCACCATCGGGCAGGAAAGCCCACAGCAGCGTGGCCCAGGCCGCCACGGAGAGTTCGGCCATGATCCCCGCCGCCCCGACCAGCAGCCTTTGCCGCCGTGACGCCAGGGTCCAGGTCTCGTTGACGTCGGTATACAGCACCGGCCACATCACCAGGAATGCCACCCCCATGGTCGGCACCCGGCAACCGAACCGCTTGGCGGTCAGGCCGTGGGCCAGTTCGTGGATCACCTTCACAAATGACAAGGCGATGCCGTAGCTGACCATGCCGCTGACCGAGAGGGTATCGACCAAGGTGGCGGTGAAGACCTCCCATTGCCGCACCACCAGCATCAACCCGAGCAGCAAGGCCCCCAAGGTGGTCCAACGAAACCACTGGCTGCCCAGCCAGGACACCAGCGGCAGAAGGCCCCCGAGGAAGCGATCCGGCCGCGCCAGCGGAATGCGGAAGAACAGGTAATGGTGTAGCAGCCAGTTGAAGATGGAATGCTTCTCGGCCGCCGCCTGCTCGGCCAGACGAGCCGTGTCGGCATGGCTGTTGGCTTGGGTCAGTTGGTTGCCATGCAGGAACTTGGCGACGTCCATCACCTCATCGTCGGCCATGTCGATGGTGGTCTCCGCCCGCACCATCTCGGCCACCTCACCGGCGGTGCCACCCCAACGGCTCAGCGCCTCGAAGGCGGCCCAGCCGATGCGGAAATAGCGGTTCCTGACCGGGTCGCGGATGGTCCAGGTCGGGGAACCGTCAAGGGAGGCCGGACCAGGATGGAGCGACAGCTCGTCGCGTAAGGCGGGCAAGGGCATGACGGCGGCGTCCATGTCATAGCCCTACGACATTGCGCACGACCGCCAAGGGGCGCCGCGCCAGCCAGTAAATGAGCGCCACCCGATGACCATCGAGCCGGGCGGTGCCCTTCAATCCCAGCCGGGGTCCCGTCTCGCCCTGGGCCAGTTCGGCGCGCACCCGATGGCCCAGGGTGCCATCGGGCTGGGGGATGGCTTCATAGGTGACATAAAGCAGCTTGGCCGATACCGGCGACAGCGGATCGGCATTGAGGAACAGGCTGACCGGGCCGCCCCTCTCCAACTCGATGACATCGGCAGGCGCCAGCCAGGCTTCCACTTCGACATCGTTGGGCGATGCCACCGCCAGCACCTTCTCGCCCACCGTCACCGGGCGGCCCTGCCATTCGGCGGGATCGTCCAGAACGGCGACACCGGCACGCGGCGCCTTGACCTGGGAGCGGGCCATCAGGTCTTCCAATTGCGCCGCCTCGGCGCTCCGCTCCTCGATGCGGGCGCGGATGATGGCAAGCTGCCCCTTGGCCTTGGGGTCGAAGAAGGCCTGCTGGGTGGCCTGATCCAGCTCGGCCTGGGCAGTGGACAGCGCCTTTTTGGCCACTTCCAGCTTGCCGGTGAGCGTGGTGCGGTCCAGTTCGAACAAGATATCGCCCTCGGCCACCGCCTGGTTGGGCCGCACATGCACCCGTTCGATGACACCTTCCATGGGCGAGCGGATCACCGCCGGGTCATGGGCCACCACTTCCGCCGGGGCCAGCACCGAAAGCCGCACCGGAAACAGCAGGGCCAGCACGATTCCCGCCGTCAGCTTGAGACGGTAGCGGGGGATGGATGTGATCTTCCGCTTCCATTCGGTCAAGGGCGCGGGCCGGTGCAGCACCGCCCAGGCATGGCCGTAGAAATCCGAGGCGCGGGTCAAGAGCGCCACGTCCTGCTCGCCCCAGTCCTCGTCACGGGCCAGCAGAAGGGTGCCAAGCCGCTTTCCTTCCCGGTCCTTCAGCGGCAGCAGCAGGGCGCAAGGCGGCAGCCATTCCGACCACTCCGCCCCATCGGCCCCCTCCAGATCGGCGGGACCGGCTTGGCGCACTTCGTCGGAAGCCAAGCGTTTGAACACCCGCTCCAGCCACAGAGTAAACGGCGCACCGGTCTCGATTCCGGCGACACCGGATACCGCCTTCAAGCCCTCGCCCTCGATGAACAGCGCCGCCTGGCGATAGGCCGCCAAGGCCCGGCTGTCGTTGACCATGACGAAGCCCAGTTCGGTGGAGTTGGCGGCCTTGCGGGCGTGTTCTTCCAGCCCCAGCAGGGTGATGAGCGGGTTGTCGCTCATGGCCCGATATCAATCATGGCTGGGGCATCTGAACCCGCCCGGTCATGCCGGCGATTAGTTCGGGATAGTCACCCCGCACCTCGGCCACCACCTTGACCGAGTGGCTGACGGCATCGACCTTGGCGCCGACACGGGCGATCTTGGCGGGATAGACCTTTTTGACCTCGTCCACTGCCACCTGGACCACCAGGCCAGGCTTGAGGTTGCGCACCCAGCCGGACGGCACGATGAATTCGGCTTCCAGGGTCGAGTCGTCCAGGATGTCGAGGATCGGCTGACCGGCCTGAACATATTGATGGGCGCGGGCCTTCTGCTCCACCACTCGGCCGGAAAACGGCGCATTGATGCCGCATTTGGTGGTGACGGCGCGAGCCGAGTTGAGCTTGGCCTGGGCCACGGCGGCGTCGGAGGCCGATTTCTCGGTCTCCAGCGTACCGGCGGAGTTCAATTCCAGTAGGCGCTTATGCACAGATTTGGACTTCTCCGCCGCGCCCAGCACCGCCTGGGCCTCATCCAGCTGCGCCCGCTGGATCACGCAGTCGAAGGCGACCAGTTGCTGGCCCTCCTTGAAGCGGTCACCGTCCTTGACCGTGATGCGGTCGATCTTGCCGGGCAGTTCCGCCGAGAGGGTGGTGAACTGCACCGCCACCAGTTGGACCGGAATCACCGGCTCCTGTGCCGCCGCCCCGAAAGACAGCAGGCACAGGGCCGAGACCGCCCATCCCAGGCGGATTGGAGAAAATGGAACGGTGATCATCACGGCAGTATCCCCAAAGCGGCAAAACAGTCGGGATCGCGGAGAACCGATTCCGCCACCGTCATCCGTCGACCGGTGTTGATATCCACCAGCCGGGCATGGTGCGGCAGGCCGGGGGGCTGGAAGATCTCCTCGACCGTCCAGACCGATCCCCACAACCCGACCTTCTCGAAGCGATTGCCAGGCTCCAGGGCGGTATTGGGTTTGCGCAGCCCCAGCATGGTCATGCCCACCGCGCCAGACTGGCCAGGGCCGCGTGGCGGCTGGCCTGCTTGAGTTGTTGGGTGAAGGCCAGCTTGCCCACCGGCTTGTCGCGGTGGTGATAGCCGGTCTTCGCGGGAGCGGGCACTGGCGGAGACTTCTCGCCCACGCTGATGCGCACGGTGGCGATGGCTTCCCGGCCATCCTGGTCTCGGGCAATGACACGCACCAGCACCACCCCCTCGAACCCGGCAGGCGGCTTGCCGGTGAAGGCGCCGGTCTTGGGATTGAAGGCCAGCCAGGACGGCAGGGCCTGTCCATCCTGCTGGGCGGCGGTGAGGTTCACCACCGCATCGGGGCGGGTATGGGCGAAAGTGTCCGAGGGAACCGCAAAGCTGAAACCAGCGGAGGTTTCCTGGACCTGAGCCATTGGCCGCACCGCCACCAACGCCTCGCCACCCATGGCCGAGCGCTGAGCTTCCGCGATCACGGGAACCCGGAAGGCTCCATCCGACGTGGCTGCCGTCAGCTGGCCCGTTGCGGTCAAGGTGATGACGGCGGGAGCCTGCACCACATTGACCGCTGCGACGGCAACAGGAGCCACCGTGCCCCTGTCAGACACCTGGGGTGTCAAGACCGGAGCGCTTGGCGGTGGTTGGCCTCCGTCCCGCGATGGTGCCGCTGAATCACGAACGATGGTCACGACCGGTACAGAGGGAGCTGCTGGCGGGATCGGCGTGGGGACAACAACGGGAGCGGGATCAGCTTTTGGAGGCGGTGGCGGAGCCGGCGGTGGCTGCGTCTTGGTCTCGGTCATGGTGATCGTGGCCAAGGCGCTCTTAGCCCCGCCGATATAGGCGGTTCCGTCATCGGCGACCTGCACTGTCACCGTATCGGTGCCGAAGCCGGCAGCAGTGTATTTCAACGTCCCCAGAGCTGTGTTGACCTGTGCCTTGGTGCCGTGGAAGGTCACTGTGCTGCTGTCGTTGGCGCCAACATCGCCAGTGATGCCGTCCAGATGTACCTTGCCCGCCGCATTGCTGCTGGACACCGTGACGGTATAGGTGCCGTTGGTATTGTCGGCGATCGATACACCGGTCAGTGTGCGCTGCGCCACCGCATCGCTGGTCACGTTGGACCCGCCCGGCACGCTGATGCTGGGCGTATCATTGGCCGCCACCGTCACCGTCGAGGCCAGTGACACGGTGGCGGTATCGGTGCCGCCATTGGCGGTGCCGCCGGTGTCCTTGATCTGGGTCAGCGTTACCACGCGATTGCCCACCGTGGCGTTGTTGTTGGTGTTTTCATATTGCAGGCCGTTGATCAGAGCGTTGGCGACGCTGCCAGTCATGTTGCCCGCCTTGGTCAAGGTCACCGTGGCCGTCGTCCCCGTCACCGACACCGAATACGCTATGGAATTGCCGCCCGTGCTGGTGCCGCTGGTGCCATTGGTCAACTGAACGGTGCTGCCGTCGATCTTCAGCTTTTCCGCCGTCCCGTCCGCCAAGCCCGATACCGTCAGGGTGATCTGGTTGATGCTCTGGCTGGCCTCGACCACACTGGCGGCTGCGCCGCTGAACAGGGCGGCGGTGAAGGTGCTGGGATGATCCACCGTTGGCGTGGTGACGGTGGCAGTCAGGGTCGGCGCGTTGTTGACCGCATTGACCGTCACATCGGAATGCGCCGTCAGCGTGGTGCTGTCCGTGCCACCGGCCCCGGTGCCGCCATCATCCTTGATCTGGGTCAGCGTCACCACGCGGGTGGCCGCGATGGGGTCGTTGCTGGTGTTCTTATAGGTCAGGCCGTCCACCAGGCTTTGGGCCTGCGCCGTGGTGAAATTCCCCGCCTTGGTGATGGTCACCGTGGCCGTGCCGCCCGACAGCGTCACGTTCGAGATGAACGAATTGCCGGCACTGGTCACGCTGGTGGCATTGGTCAAGGCCACGTCGGTGCCGTCGATGGTGACGATTTCATTCGCTCCATCGGTGACGTTGCTGATGGTGAACTTGATCTGCTGGATCGTCTGCGGGCTGACATCGGCCCCGCCTAGGGACACCGCGCTGCCGCTGAACAGGCTGGCCGCTGTGCCGCCCTCGGTGAAACTCGGCGTGCTGGTGGTCGCCGTCAGGGTCGGGGCGTGGTTCAGGGGCAGAACCGACACTGAAACTGCGCTGGTTAGGGTCTTGCTGTCCACGCCCCCGTTGGACGTGCCGCCATCATCCTGGATGCCGGTCAGGGTGATGGTGCGGTTGCTGGCGGTCAGGTTGCTGCCCGAATCCTTGTATTTCAGGCCGTCGATCAGGGAATTGACCTGGGCACCGGTCAAATTTCCCGCCTTGGTCAAGGTCACCGTGGCGGTACTGCCCGTCACCGACACCGCATAGCCGATGGAATTGGTGGCGCTGGTGCCGGTGGTAGCATTGGTCAGAGTCACATCGGTGCCGTCCACCACCAGGATTTCGCTGGCGCCGTCGGCCAGACCGGACACGGTCAAGGTGATCTGTTGGATCTTCTGCGCCGCTTCCACCGGGCTGGCCGCCGTGCCGCTGAACAGGCTGATCGCCGCCTGCGATTCGGTGTAGCTGACCGAGCTGCCCGGTGTGGTGGTGAAGGTGGGCTGGGTATTGACCGCCGTGATGCTCACATCGGAGTGATCCGTCGGCGTCGCCGTATCCACCCCGCCGCCAGCGGTGCCGCCGCTGTCTTGGACGCCGGTCAGGGTAAAGACCCGGTTCGCCACGGTGGGATCGTTGCTGCTGTTCTTGTACTTCAGTCCATCGACCAGGGTTTGCGCCTGGGCGGTGGTGTAATTGCCGCTCTTGGTGACCGTCACCGTCTTGGTGGCGCCAACCCCGCTGACCGCGATGACAAAGGCGTTGGCCGTCGTGGTGGTGCTGCCCACCGTCAGGGCCACGTCCTGGCCGTCGATCGTGATGATTTCCGAAGCCCCATCGGTCACGTTACCGACGGTGAAGGTCAGCGTCTTGATGGATTGGGCGCTATTATCGTTGGTGCCGATGCCGATGGCGGTGCCGCTGAACAGCGACACGGCGCTGCCGCCCTCGGTGAAGCCCGGCGTGCTGGTGGTGGTCGAAAGCGTCGGCACATGATTGACCGGCGAGACCGTGACGGTGCTGGCGGTGCTCAGCGTGGTGGTATCCACCCCCGGACTGGTGCCGCCGTCATCCTTGATCTGGGTCAGGGTAACGGTTCGGGTGCCGACGACGATACCGCTGACGGTATCGCGGTAGGTCAGGCCGTTGACCAGGGCTTGCGCCTGGGCACCGGTAAAGTTTCCGGCTTTTGTGATGGTCACCGTGGCCGTCCCGCCGGTCACGCTGACGGTACTGATAAAGGAATTGGCGGTGCTGGTCACCGAGGTGGCATCGGTCAGCACCACATCGGTGCCGTCCACCTTCAGGATCTCATTCGCGCCATCGGCCAGCCCGGCCACGCTCAGGGTGATCTGCTGGATCTTCTGCGCCGCTTCCACAGCGCTGACGGCCGCGCCGCTGAACAGCGACACCGCCGCATTGCCTTCCACATAGGTCGGCGTGGTCGCCGTCGCGGTCAGCGTCGGTGCCGTATTGACGCCACTTAAGGAAACGTCGGAATGGGCCGTCAGAATCGTGGTGTCGATGCCGCCATTGGCCGTACCACCGTCATCCTGCACGCTGGTCAGGGTGACGACTCGGGTGTTGCCGGTCGAAGGGTCAGAGCTGGTGTTCTTGTATTGCAGCCCGTCCACCAGGCTTTGCGCCTGGGTCGTGGTGAAATTCCCGGCTTTGGTGATGGTCACCGTCGATGTGGTGCCGGTGCGCGAAACGCTGACGGCAAAGCCGTTGCCCGTGGTGCTGGCCACCGTTGATCCGTTATTCAGCGCCACGTCCGAGCCGTCCACCACCAGCACTTCCGCAGTGCCTGCCGTGCCATCTGCCACGTTGCTGACCGTCAGGGTCAGGGTCTTGATGGCTTGGCCGCTGTCGCCGCTGTTGATGCCGATGGCAGTGCCGCTGAACAGGCTGACCGCGCTGCCGCCCTCGGTGAAACTCGGCGTCGCGGTGGTGGTCGACAGGGTCGGCGGATCGTTGACCGCCGTAATGGTCAGCGCGGCGGTGTCGGAAGCGGTCGAGAACGCCGTGGTACCACCACCTGCGCCGGGATCGGCCAAGGTGCCATTGGCACCCGAAGTGCCGTCCCAGGCCCGCAAGGTGATGGCCGGGGAAATCGTGCCGTTCCAATCGGCATTGGGCTGGAAATACATCCGTCCATTGGTCGATGCGATCAGGCGGGCGTTGGACGTGGTCACCGCCCCCAGCGCCGACCAGGAACCACCGTTGTTGACGGAATACCACCATGTCCCATTGGCTGTGTCGGCGCCGATGACGGCGATGCCCTTGGCGGCACTGGCATCGGCGTCGGAAATGCCGCCCGCCAAAGCGGAGATCGCCGTGCCCACCGCACCCGATGGCGCTCCGCAATCCTCATTTTGGCCGGTCATGGTCAGGACGGTATCGGCCAGGACCGGAGCATCGTTGATGCTGGTGGCAATCACCGTCGTGGTGGTGTTGGTCGGCGAGGAATTGGCGTCGGCGGCGGTGATGGTGAAGGTGGTGGTTTCGGTCGAACCGGCGGTCACCCGATTGGCGGCGGGGCTGAACACCAGTTGGCGGATGGCCGCCTGGGCGTTGGCCGGTGACCGTGCCGACAGGGTGTAGGTGCCGTTATTGTTGCTGACGAAGCCCGAAGCCGTCAGCGAGGCAGCGGTGAACGTCCCCTTGGTGGCGGTGTCCAGCGCCACGGTGACGGTGACATTGTCGTTTTCGCCGTCACTGATGGTAACTGCGCTGAATGGCGTCACCGCCCCCGTATCATTGACCGCCTGGCTGGCGACCGCACCGCCGATAACGGGAGCGGCATTGGTCAGCAGGCTCTCGACAACGGTTTGACCAATAGTCACATCATAGCCGGGATTAGGAGTGACGGAATTGGTGACGACTATGTACAGCTTGCCGTCCGGCCCAACCACAAATGGATCAGCGGCCTTGAAAGCTTGCCCTGCGCCTGGAGTCGGCCCGGTTGCAACCTGGCTCCATGATCCGCCACTATATTTGTAGTAGGAGACAGGGCCATTAGACCCAGTGTCGACAGGGTAATATAATGACTGGTCTGATCCAACGCACAAGACGTTGCCACCCAGAACTTGATCGGGGGGGAGGCCAAGATCTGTGAAGGTGGTTCCGTCGAAATATTTGATGTGTTTTGTGCCAGTGGATTGATCAAGAAGATATAGGGAGTTGGATGGACCTGTAACAATTTTCTGCGAAGTACCCGCAGCAACAGTTGCCTCTGACAGAATAGTTGCCCATCCAGAGCCTTGTGAGTATGAGTATATTGTATATTTTTGGGTGTTTCCCGGAGTGACGCGCTCGTATGCGCCGACAAATAGAGACCCATTGCTCGTTATGGCGAATTGCTGATCAGCCATGAAATATGGGTTGTTGTTTGTTATTCCGCCGTTCGGAGTTATCGTCGTCCAGCTCTGCCCTGAACCATTATATTTTGCGACAATGACGTTGTTGGTGCCGTTAACCGCTTGCCCCGTCGGGGCCGTATAAGCCAGATACAGTGTTCCATCGGCTGAAAATTCAATCGTCCCGCCGTTTGGATAATCGGAACCGCTCAAGCCAGATGAAAATGAGCCAAATGTAGAAAACCCAACATTAGACCATGATCCCCCGCCACTGTTGTATACATCGACATAGAGCGTCGTCAGATAATTCGCATCTTGCTTTTGATACTCGACGTATACGGTTGAATTTAACGGATTAACGGCCAGTGATGCGCCGCCTGCGGAATCGAACCCGCTTCCCAACATTACCCAACTCGTTCCGTTGTATTTTTCCACGACGAGCGTTTGCGATACGGAATTGTCGCGATATGTCTCAATGTCGAAGAGTGCATATAAATTTCCAGCAGCATCAAACTGAAGAGATGAATAATATCCATACATGGATGATTTGTAGGTGCTGTAATCCCAATTATCCAACGCAGTCAGATCCGATGCGCTGGGCGCGATGCCGTTAATGCTGCCGTTCAGCGAGGTCCATCCCAGAGCTCCCACCCAATCCCCGGCATTGAAGGATGTCGCGGTGATATCGCCGGTTGTATAATCCAGAGACCACGATCCTCCTTCTGCCACATTTCCCACCAACCCAGTGGAGGCGGCCACATCAGCCCCGGTGGCCAGGGAGAGGTCTCTGATGAATTTCTTTCCCTCGGCCGCTTGGGCCAAGTCGCAGCTATACAACAGGAAATCCCCACCGGCGTTCAGGGCCGAGCCGATTTCCGCCAATTCCGCCTGTGTCACCGGATTGGACAGCGAGGCATCGATCAGCGTGTTACTACCGAGCTGAACCAGTCCTTTGCCGCCATGAGTCAAGATTGAGATGGAATCGTAGCCGCCATGAGTCTCGGCCCACGCCGCCATCTGGGCTAGACCGTCCTGTCGGCCGTCGAGCTCCTCGATCTCGATACCCGGCTTCACCGCCGCTTCCAGGGTCTTGTAGCCGACCACCGAGGTATCGACGAACACCACCTCCTTTTTGCCGCTATTCTGGGCCGGATCGGCAGCCTTGACCTCCACCGGGGCTGGAGCGTCTGGAATCAGCGCCTTCGCCGCAGGATCGGGGGCGGCATGGGCAGCGTCCGCCACTGCCGCCCCGTCGAACATCCAGCGCGGTTCCAGGGCCATGAGTCCCAGATCCATCTTCCGACGCTTACGCTTGATGTGACCCATAATTCACCGTTCAACAGGGCTGTTCACGCTTATTCGCCGACCCGATCGGCAAGGCGGCTGATCTTGCCGCCCAGCCACGCCAGACCGTCGCCCAGCGAGTCCTTACGTTCGGGATCGGGAGCGGAAACCGGCGCGGCCTCGGCCGGCTTGGCGAGGCCGTTGGAGATGAACGTCCCCAGCCAGGCCATGGCATCCTGATGCTCAGGCTTAGGGGCTGGGACATCGGGCGTCACCGTCTCGATCACGGCGGGAGCGGCGACCGGCACGGCATCGGCTTTCACCACTGGCGGCATGGCCAGCACGATGGCACCCGACAGGCCGTCCAGGGACTGCGATGCAACCCGCTCGGGCACCGGATCGGCGCCGAGGGTGGATTGCAGCTTGCCATAGGCCGACTGCATCTGGGCATAGGTCTGGAAGCGGCGAAGCTCGGCGGCGATGGCCGAGGTTTCGGTGCTGATGCGCTCGATCTCGTTCTGGGTGCCGCCGCGCTGCTGATTGCCAGAGGCTTCGGCCAGACGGCTCTCGATACCCCACAGCTTGTCTGCCCGCTCGAACTGCTTGGCGGCGCTGGCGAACTGATGCGACACCACATGGACCTGGGCCAGCACCGCCATGCGCAGCGCGATACGCTTGGCATCGGCCACCTTCTCGGCGCTATCGGCATGGGCCAGGCGATCGGGCGCTGCCAGCAGGTTGATCAGGTTCCAGGTAACCTTGGTGCCGACCTCGTTCCAGCGGTTGTCCACCAGGAACGAGTTGGAATCATACTGGCGCGTGAACGACAAGGTGACGCCCGGCAGCAGCTTCAGGATCTCCTTGTGGGTGTCGTCGATGGCGATGCGGCTCTGATAATCCTGCTCGCGCAGATCGGGGTTGTTGATCAGCGCCGCTTCTTCCATCTGTTCGATGGGCATGGTCCAGGCCGGGATGGTCATGCCGCCATTGGCGGGCACCTCCAGCTTGAAGTCGCTGCCCGGCGCCACGTTGATCAGGGCGGCCAGTTCAGCCTTGGCGGTGGTCAACTCCTGGTCGATGGCTTCAAGCTGGCGGATGCTTTCCAGCAGGGTCTTCTGGATACGTAAGGATTCGGTGGGGTTCTTCAGCTTTTCCGCTTCGACCCGCTCGGAATCTTTCAGCGCTCGTTCGGCATTGGCGATGATCTCGGTGACCTTCCCCTTCAGGGTCTGGGCGGCGGCGGCCCGCCAAAAGGTGAAGCGCACCTCCTGTACAAGGTTGGCCACCGTCTTGCGCCGCTTCTCGCCCGCGATCAAAGCGCGGTCGGCGTTCTGATGGGCGGTGAAGTAGCTGACGCCGAAATCCAGGATGTTCCAGGTCAGGCCGAGATCGTTGGTGATGGAGAACCGATCCGCCGAATAGCTGGGGTTCGAGGTGCTGGTGGTCTGGGTATAGAGGTCGCGCGATTTGGTGGCGTTGGGGGCCGAGCGCTCGGTATAGCCGGCATTGACCGCCAGCTTGGGCAGCAGGTCGAAGCGGTCGAGATCCAACTGCCCCAGAGCCAGGGCCTCGTCCATCATCTTGGCCCGCTTGTCCAGATTGTACTTCAGGACGCGGGCCACCGCGTCGGACAGGGTGAGCGGCTTGGCCATCACCTCCTGGCCGTCGAACATGGCGGAGCGGTCGGCTTTGGCACGCGCCGAAAACTCGTCCTGGGTGAACGGCGTCGGCGTCACGGCACAGGCCGACAGCAGGGCCATGGTGGAAACGGCGGCCAGCAGGCGGGCCATGCGAGCGGAAACGATGGTCATGGTGGTGATCCCCTGGGGTCAGGAAAAGCGGATGGCAGCAAAGCGAGCGGCCAGCTTGAGTTGTTGGGTGAAGGCGATCTTGCCCGCCGCCGGCTTGTCGCGGAGGTGATGGCCCAGCTTGATGACGTTGCCGTCCCTGACGGCGCCGGACTTCTCCGGCAGGCCATTGATGCGGATGGTGATGGTGGCCTCCTGGCCCTTGTCGTCGCGGGCGATGACGCGAACCACCATGGTGCCCTTCATATCGGGTGGTGGCTGGCCGGTCAGGGTGCCG
Source organism: Magnetospirillum sp. ME-1 (assembly GCF_002105535.1). Classification (GTDB taxonomy): domain Bacteria; phylum Pseudomonadota; class Alphaproteobacteria; order Rhodospirillales; family Magnetospirillaceae; genus Phaeospirillum. The sequence continues at coordinate 20,228 of NZ_CP015848.1, forward strand.
GAGCGCGAGTCGAAGTTCAGCCAGGACGGCAGCGGTTGACCGTTGACGCGGGCGGCGCTGAGCGTCACCACCGCATCCGAACGGGTATGGGCGAAGGCATCGGCCGGAAGGGCGATCCGCAATGGCCCATCGGCCAGCGGCGGCACCACGACCTCGGGACGCAGTGCGACCAGCCCCTCTACCGCAGGGCCGCCCTGGGTCGCGGTGACCACGGGCACCCGGAAGCCGCCATCGGCGGTCGGTGGCGTCAACTGCGAGGTCATGACGACCGGGATTGCCGGCGGCGCGACCACGACCGGCGCAAGCGGAATCACCGACTTGGCGACTTCGCTGACCGCGACCTTCGGGGCATCGACAGATGGGGCGGCAATCGGTGATGAAATCGACGGCAGCGGGGAGAATACCGGCGGCGGCGCGGTATTGCGCACTACGGTCGACGGCTGATCGGTCACAGACGATTGCGGCACGGGTTGCGGCAAAGCCACCACCGGAGCAGGTGCGGGCGCAGGTGGCGGAGGGGAGTTCGTGGACGTGGTGGTGGTGGACGTGGCGCCACCACCACCTCCTCCTCCTCCTCCTCCGCCGCCGCCGCCGCCGCCGCCGCCAGCGATATAGGGCGTTCCGTCGGTGCCGAAGCCTTCGACAAAGCCGGAATTATACGAGAAATGGGTAATGGACGTTCCGGAATTGGAGATCCCCGTAATGTTGGGCACTGTCGATCCAACCAGTGCGGAAATGCCGTTAACGTAGATCATGTCAGTGACATTGATCCGGTCGGTGCCCGTCCCGGTCTTGCCCCAGATGAAGGCGCCTGAAGAGTCCAGCTTATCGGCAAAAAAGCTGTACGCGCCCAGTCCGGTGATCGCCCCCGCCGGAGTACCGGCTGGATCGATGTTTATGTTGGAACTGTCGGTCATGCCGCCGACATAGAGATTGTTGTTGCCATCGGCGGTCACGGCGACGCCGTATCCCCCCATGTTCCCGGTCCCGCCGATGCTCTTGGCCCAGGAATAGCTGCCATCCGTGCCGCTGTACTTGGCCACGAAAATATTGTTGCCCGACCCGGCACTTGTCAGATTATGGGTGCCGGCGGGATCGAAATTTTTCGTGCCCGAGAAGATTCCCACCAGTACGACATCGCCATTGCCGTCCACGGCCATGGTGCCGTTATACGAGGCCACGTTGGCGGCTGCCGTTACGGTTTTGAACCACTGGCTGGTGCCTGAGGTATTCAGCTTCTGAAGGAACACCCCGTCGTCCGCAGCAAGATTGGCGGCCCCGCCGGGTTGTGAATTTATGGTGTCGCCCGTGGTCGCTTTACCTACGACGTAGAAATTCGTTCCATCGGATTGGACGGAATAGACGTTCTGCTGGGTATAGGCCGTGGTATCGTCATACGCGTATCCCCAGGCGGTCGTTCCATCAGCATTCAGGCTGACAACATAGCCCGCCACTCCGCTATTGGAGTTGTCTTGCAGCGTGGTCCCGCCGAAGTTCGCTGATCCCGTGAGCTGCCCAACCAGAGCGATTTTCGTGCCTGCGGCCGCGACGCCGCAGTTCGAATCATTGGATGTGCCGCCAAAGGTCTTGTTCCAGACATAATTTCCGATTGAATCCAACTTGGTGACGAAGATGTCATTACCGCCTGCGGATACGGCATTGTGATTGGCTGAGGCGGGATCGAATTGGGCTGTTCCTGAAAAATTACCTGAAACGATCACATTGTCGCCGCTGTCCACCGCCACGCCCATGCCACTGCTCGTGGTTGTAGAGGTTGTGGCAGCAGCCACCGTCTTTGCCCACAGACAAGCGCCTGTGGCGTCATATTTGGCGATATAGCCGACACTTCTGTTGGTGGCAAAATTGTTCGCCAATGTCAGGGCCTGCCCGCTGACAGTGAACGTTATCGAGCGTTTAAATGACCCAACAACGTAGATATCATTCTGCGAATCCACAGCACTGTCGTAGATGGTCACGTAAGGGTTGGCATCGCTGGGGTTGTCCACCACGATCTGAAACGGCGAAGGTGCAACCAAATTCCGTTCGAACGCGGCCAGGGCCGTGCGATTCAGTTGATTAGCCGCCACCGCGCCGGTGGCCTTTTCCAATGTCCAATCACCGTTGATACCGGTGAGGTCGTCGGACGCCGCCACGTCGGCCCCCGTCGCCGCTACGAGATCTGCAATGAATTGCTGACCGTCATCGCCCTTGGCCACGTCGCAGCCATACAGCAACAGGTCACCACCGGCATTCAGGGCGTGGCCGATCTCGGCCAGTTCGGCCTGCACCACCGCATCGGCCAGCGATGCTTCGGTGATTGTATCGACGCCAATGTTCAGAGCCGCTTCATGTCCGTGAGACAGAATGGAAATGCAGTCATAGCCGGAATGGGTCTCGGCCCATTTGGCCATCTGGGCCAGGCCGCTCTGGCCGCCGTCGATCTCCTGGACCTCGACACCGGGCTTCACCGCCGCTTCCAGGGTCTGGTAATCGGCCACCGAGGTATCGACGAACACCACCTCCTTCTTGCCGCCATCCTGGGCGGGCTCGGCGGCGCGGACCTGCACCGGCGCCGGGGCGTCGGGGATCAGCGCCTTGGCCGCCGCGTCGGGGGCGGCATGGGCGGCATCGGCCATGGCTGCGCCGTCGAACATCCAGCGCGGCTCAAGGGCCATCAGGCCGAGATTCGGGCGTTTGCGTCGGGAAGCAACAGAAGTCATGGCATCAATCCTGATTGCGACTCGCCTGGAAGCGGGTCGGGGGCATGCCGAAACGGCGGGTGAAGGCAGCGGAAAAGGTGGGGACGTGCGAATAGCCCAGCGAAAAGGCGATATCCTTGATGGAGGCGCCGCCATCCACCACTAGGTCGCGGGCGCGAACCAGCCGCCAGTCCACCAGCCATTCAAAGGCAGTCATGCCGAATACGGCGCGGAACTGGGCGTTCAGTTTGCGGGGCGGTACCCCCACCATGCGCGATATTTCGGCCATGGACGGGGGAGAGACCGGATCGGTCAACAGAATGTCGCGGACGGCGAAGGCGTGCCGCTGATCATCGCTCTCGTCCGAAGTCGAAACCTCGTCCACCAGCAGTTCGATGACCTTGCTTTGGACATACAGATTGAAGGCCGACCCGCGGTAAGGCGTGCGGGAAAGGTCCTCGGCGACACGGCGCACCAGGGCGGAATTGGCGATTTCCACCCGCTCGCACCCACCGGACAGCAGCCTTTCCAGGCTGGAGCCGTGACCGTTGCCATGCCCCAGCATGATGCGCAGCCGGGCGGGGGAAACACACGCCACCAAGGCGTAATCACCGCCCGTCTCCGCCAAGCGTCCATCGGAGACAGACAACTGGACCATGGCCTTCAGACGCTCTCTCCGGGCATGGGAGAGCGTCAGGATTACCTCCAATCCTTGGCCGACCTGGATATGTTGAATATCGCTTGGCATGCGCTCTCCGTGTCGAATGTCTCGACAGCGGGATTAGAGCGCAGAGGGTGCTCCGAACTGAACCGAGGCGGTGTACGAAATCCTGCCTAAAGTGTTAGGAGGGCGTGCCGGGAGCGTAATATACGCTCGCCCGCTCATCACGGAATCCGGCTGGCGGCACTCCGAAACGCTGGGCAAACGCCGCAGCAAAGGCGCTACGGTGAGAATATCCCAGCCGATAGGCGATTTCCTTGATGGATAATTCGCCGACAGCCAGGAATTGGGCGGCCTGCGCCATTTTCTGGTCCAACAGCCATTGCTGTACCGTCATACCGAATTCGCGTCGGAACGCCTCGTTCAGGCGGCGGGGCGAAGTTCCCACCTGGCGGGCGACATCCATCAGATCCGGCGGAGAGGCGAGATCGGTCAGCAGCAGATCACGCGCCGCCAAAAGGCGGTGACGCTCCCGGCCCAGCACGCGCTCATCGCCGGAATCGCCCTCATCCATGAGATCGACCACCGCCGACAGCATTTCCAGAACCTTGCCCTGCAGGAAGAAACTCAAGGCATTCCCGCGATAAGGGGCGGCGCGAACATCTTGCACGATACGCCCCAAATGGGCCGTTCGAGCCGGGGTGAGGGCCAGCGTCTCGGGGCGATCATCCAGCATCCTGGCCAAGGGACGAGGGCAACGGGTTTCACCGAAGAAATCACGCAGCCGTTCCGGGGTCAGCGCCAAAGCGACATGCTCGAAGCTGCCCCCTCCCGGCAGGGCTCGATAGAATGACGCGGGATGGCGGCAGATACCAACGCTGAACCGCTCCTCATCAGTCACAATGGGGGCGCTGATTCCAGGCCGGATACATTCGTCGCCACCCGCGAGAAACACCCGAATCCAGAGCTGGGTGTCATGGGGCATCACGACTTTCTTGTAGTTGACGTTCGGCACCCCTTTGGCGAACACATGAAAGAAATCCGCCCCATCCCCCAAGGAATGATGGGCGAAGGTCTCCGGGTGGCGACGGATCACCGTTTCGCGCCCCACCTCCGGGGCATCAACCCAATGTTCGACGATCGACATGCCCGTTCAGCCTAACCACAACCAGGATGCGGAACTCTTTTGAGATTCTGATTTCACCATCAACGCCTCATCCGCCCTTGTGCCCGCATTTCAGGCCCATTGATCGGAGATCTCCGCATCACGAGGTCAGACGCGACGAGGGGGTGACTCTACCTGAAACTGGGTCGAAGTTGCGAGCCGAAGAAGATACGTGAAATGGAAAGGTTAAGACGCGCCAATGCACGCTGGCTGATGAATGGCCAATCGCATGTAGACTCCACCGGCCGCTCCCGATGATATTGAGCGGACGCTAATCCCGGAGACGGCCGATGCGCTCCGCCTATGAATTCCTCAAATTCAGCTGGCTTCTGGAAGACGAGGAGGCAAATTTTCAGCCTTGGGATGGCGACGTCGATCGCCACCCCTACCCCATGCCACCCGAGGTCGGCGAGGCCAGTTTCTCCAAGATCGAGCTCGCCCTGGGAATGACGCTGTTCCGCACCACCCGGCGCTTTACCCCGGCGGCGTTGGGACAGTTGATCCATATCGGGCATGTGGAGGGCGCTTTTCCCGGCGAGTCCCTGATGGTTCAGACGGTGGTCGGCGGCCAGATCATCCATCACGAAAAATACCCCACCGCCGAACTTATCTTTCGCCCCGGCATCGACCTGTTCCGCCTGGCCGACCGATTGAGCGTCGATCCCGTGGTCGATGGGTCGGCGGATGTCGTCATGACGGCATTGACCATCAGCCGGACGGTCCTGGGGCATCTGGTCGGCCACGACATCGCCGAACGCACGCTCGACGCATTGGAGCTGACGCCGGCCCCCAGGATCAAAGTGCGGTCGATGCCGCCCCATGTGTCGGCCCATTTGCACAACGCCATCCCCCATGACCTCAATGGGGCCAGCCGTCGATTGCTGTGTCAGGCGCGGGCGCTGGAATATCTGACCGCGCTGATCGAACACTTGGGCACCAATGTCGCGGCGTTTCCACCGGCATCGCTGTCGAGGAAGCAGGCGCAGACGCTCCACCAGCAACTCACCTCCATGCATGGGAAACTGCCGACGCTGGAAGAGCTTGCCGTGCAATTCAATGTCTCGGCCCGATCCCTGAACAACGCGTTCAAGGCCGAATACGGGCAGCCCATTCATGCCTTCATCACCGAGCATCGCCTCGCCGAAGCCCATAAGGCCATAGAAAGCAGCGAAATCCCCCTCAAGACCTTGGCCCAGCGCCTGGGCTACATCCACACCAACCATTTCCTGGCGGCATTCCGCAGGAAGTTCGGCTATCCGCCGGGAAGCTTAAGGAAGAGGCAAACGCGGGAACCGTAACGCCGCCTTCCAAGACAGCCTGGGTGAAAATAGCGCAGGCTGACGCCCCGGCACCGCCTTGGTGATACGGCAAATTATTCGCAGGGACGGTTGAACCCTGGACGCTGCAGGCGCACCTCCTATGGGGATGAGGTGCGCCTTATGTCGATTCGCTCCATCTCCGCCTATCTGATTGCCGCGATCCTGGCAGGCTGGTCATCCTTGCCAACGGCGTTGGCTGCGGAGATGAGCGTGACGGCGGATGGCCGGACCTTGGTGATCAGCGGCTTCATTCAGGAATGGGACCATTGCGTCGCCGCCCGCCTCCTGGCCGCCAACCCGACCATTCGACAGGCTCGCATCAATTCCCCCGGCGGGCATGCCTGGGCCGGAGCCTATATCGGTCGGCTGTTCGGTTGGGCCGGGCTGGAGTCGGTGGTGCCCAAGGGTGCGGTGGCGGATTCGGCGGCGGGCGTGGCGGTGCTCGGTGCGCCGCGCAGGGTGATTGCTGGCGAGGTCGGTCTACATGGCCCGTGGCTCTCGCGTCCGGATCAGTCCCCTTTGGCGCGAGTTACCTTGGCCGAAACCTCGGCGGAGATGTCCTCGGTGTTGGAATTGGGCGGCATGCCGCCTGAACGGATTTATCTTGCGATGAAAACCAGCCGCGATCGTCTGTATCGGATCGACGGTGTTGCGGCGGCCTCATTCCATCATCGTGGCCAGGCGGATCCAGAAAAAATCCAGCAAACGGCCACGACCTGCCGTGCGATATCTTGAAGATAGACTGAAGCGTTTCATGCTTGATCCATATGTCTCATTTGCACTGTCATGACGATAATGGGTACAAACGGATGGTCGTCGGTGCCGAGCGATGTATTGGGCGGATGTTTTTTGTTCTCCGAGCAGACGCCAACCACCAGCGATTTTTACACCTTCTTGCCCCTGATCCTCCAATGAAGGCCGAGGGTGGTCCAGCGATGATCACCCTCAAAGAGCGACCACCCCCCAAGGTGCTCATAGCTTTCATCAGATGATTGCCGATCAATCTCCAGGCGGCAGGCAAGATCTTGGAAATCCACCCCTGTGGTTTCCCGGCCAGGGGCATGACAGCACGAACACCATCCTATCGGGAGATGGGGTGTGGCGGCCTCGAGCAGATAGAGCAGTTCGTGGACGTCGCAACCCGGCCGAACACTTGCTGTCAGGGATGCTGGGATGAGGTGGTAGCCGACGTAAACCGCGTCATGCAGGCACGGTTCCTGGCAAGGGGTTCTGATGAACGAGGCCACCACCCCTGAGAATCCAGCAGGTATGGGCGGCATCTGGGACGGTGACGGCAGTGTGATCTGGCCAAGAATATCTTCGATGGTTACATCGGCTGGAAGCCGTCCGGTAAGCGGCATAATTGGTTGATTGGAATCCATGGGGCCTCCTCAAGGAGGTATTTATCCAGCAATCGGCATCCAGAACGATCCATTCCCACGGCCTCGAACTGCTTGAACAAGCGGATAAGCGAGCTTCCTTCGAAGGAATGCAAGGATCTCAGCCTCGACCTCGATTTGGGGCAACTGTGGGGCAAGGCCCCAAAAAGGTTTAGGCCCCAGCTTCTGGCTGGGGCCTAACTCCTTGATAACAAGGCAATAAATGGTGCCCAGGGGCGGAATCGAACCACCGACACTGCGATTTTCAGTCGCATGCTCTACCAACTGAGCTACCTGGGCCTCGCACGCCTCGCGGCGAAGAGGAGGCGCTTATAGGCGACTTTCGCCGCCCCGGTCAAGCCCCCTCAGGGCAAAAAAGTTCATTCGTCCTCGGGAAGCCCTTCCGGGTCTTCCACCGCCGGCGCCCGGTAGGATTCGTTCAGCCAGCGGTGCAGGTCCACATCGGCGCAGCGGGTGGAGCAGAAGGGCTTGTATTTGGGCTGGGCGGGCTTGCCGCAGATGGGGCAGGCGGGCGCGGCTTGCTCGGTCATCGGGTGGCGTCCTCGATCAGGATATCCTCGGGTGCGCGGGCCGCGTCTTCCCGGATGGACAGGGGATGGCCCAGCAGGCGCTCTGCCTCGGCCCGCTCGGGGCCAAGGCCCGTCAGGACGGCGGCCACGGAGGGTGCGGCGCGGAGGGCGGGAATGCGTCCGGGCGTGGCCAGGGCCTCGGCCAGCAGCCGGCGCAGCGCCGCCAGGGCCAGGGTTTCGGGCGTGGCGGCCAGGGAGCGGCGGCACAGCAATTCGCCCAGGGACGGGCCGCGCCGCTCGCGGGTCAGCTCCACCAGCCCCAGGGGCGAGACGCCGAATACATGGGTGGGGGTGGGATCGGCGCTTACCGCCTGCTTCAAGGCCTCGGCCAGCCGGTAAAGGGGTTTCCGGTCGCGGCCCGAGACGAAATCAACCACCACCTGCCCACCGATCCCCCTGAGGCGCAGCTGGCGGGCGATTTCCGCCACCGCCGCCCCGTTGGCCTCGGCCGGGCGGGTTCCGGCCGAATCCACGTCGATGGCGGTGAGCGCCGCGGCCTGCTCGATGACCAGTCGCCCGCCGCCCGGCAAAGGCACCACCGGGTCGAGAGCGGCGTCGAGCGCCTCGTCCACCTCGTGGTGGGCGTTGGGGACCATGCGGGCCTGGGGAAAGGCGGCCTGCAGGCGCGCCAGCGGGTCGGGACGATGCAGCAGGGCCGGGGCCTCGCCCACGGGGCCAAACCCCTGGTGGGCAGCCAGCAGCGGCCCCTTGCCGCCCCTGGCATCCGCCCGCACCCGCACCACGACGCAAGCGCCCTCGGACAGGCCCAGGGCCTTGGCGCCGGGCAGGAAGCCCTGGCGCTCCCCCTGCCCCAGTTCCACGAAGGCGGCGTCGAGGCCCTTGTCGATGGCGGCGACACGGCCCCGGAAGACGCAATCGGTCAGCAGGCAGCGACGGTCGATGATCAGGTCCAGCGGGCGACCGTCGGCCAGCACCAGATAGCGGGCCTCGCCGGGGCCGGAAGAGACGAGAATCTCGACCGCGTCGCCGCTCACGGCCGGAAGCCGAATCCGTCCAGCAGCTGCGCCGTCTCGAACAGCGACAGGCCGACGATGTTGGAATACGACCCCTGGATGTCGCGCACGTAGCGCGCGGCGAGGCCCTGGATGGCGTAGCCCCCCGCCTTGCCCTCCCACTCGCCCGAGGCGAGGTAAGCGGCGGCCTCGTCGTGGGACAGGCGCTTGAAGGTCACCGAGGAGGTCACGATGCGCCGCCCGATGCGGCCGTCGGGGGCGATCAGGCAGATGCCGCCCACCACGCGGTGGCGGCGTCCCGACAGCAGGTCCAGGCATTGGCGCGCCGTGGCTTCGTCCTCGGCCTTGGGCAGGATGCGCCGGCCGCAGGCCACCACCGTGTCGGCGGCCAGCACGAAGGCCCCCGGATGGCGCCCGGCCACGGTCAAGGCCTTCGCCTCGGCCAGACGGCGGGCGTGGGGAACCGGCAATTCGCCTTTGAGGGGCGTCTCGTCCATATGGGCGGGGTCGACGAGACCGGGCGTGATGGCGATCTGGCGAAGCAGGTCGAGGCGCCTGGGCGATGCCGACGCCAGCACCAGAACGGCCATGGGATTACTTATAGCGGAAGGTGATGCGGCCCTTGGTCAGATCATAGGGCGTCATCTCGACGTTCACCCGGTCACCGGCCAGCACGCGAATGCGGTTCTTGCGCATCTTGCCGGAGGTATGGGCAAGAATCTCATGGTCATTGTCGAGCTTGACGCGGAACATGGCGTTCGGAAGCAATTCCGTCACCGTCCCCGAAAACTCGATCACATCCTCTTTCGCCATTTGGCCTCCGAACAGGGTTTTGCGCGCGCGAAGATAAGTGAGCGCAGCTAAGGTTTTGGTCAAGCGTTTTCGAGCATAAGCCCGGTTATTATGTTGGCGGCATCCGCCCTGTCATCCCGAGCCGTGGCGAGGGATCTCCGCCTGGACGGCCCGAGCCAATACTGAAACGCCGCATCAGACGGAGATTCCTCCTCCCGATGGTCGTCGGAATGACAATTCCCAGGCCTATTCCCTTGCCATGCCGGAGGCCGGGAAGCGCTTGCGGATATGGCGCTCCAATTCGTCCCGGACCGCGCGATAGGCGTCGAGACGGACCTCGCGGCTGCCTTCGATCAGAGTGGGGTCGAAGGTGGGCCAGAACTCCACCTCGCAGGCATTGTGCCGGGTGAGGTCCACCGCCTTGTGCTGGGCCTCGGGCGACAGCGACACCACCACGTCGAAGCTGTCGTCCTCCAACTCCTCGAACAGGCGCGGCTTGTGCTTGGACACGTCGATGCCGATCTCGTCCATCACCTGGACCACGAAGGGGTCGGGCTCGCCCCGGCGCACGCCCACGGAATAGACGTAGATGCGCTTGCCGTGGATGCGCTTCATGATGCCTTCCGCCATGGGCGAGCGCACCGCGTTCATGGTGCAGCAGAACAGCACGGCGGAGGGCAGGTCCCCCATCCCGGCCTACCCTCGGATGTGCAATACGCAGATGAGGGTGAACAGGCGTCTCGCGGTGTCGAAATCCACGTCGATCTTTCCCCCCAGTCGCTCGCGCAGCAGTTCCGAGCCTTCGTTGTGCAGCCCCCGGCGGCCCATGTCGATGGCCTCGATCTGGCTGGGCGTCGACTTCTTGATGGCGGCGAAATAGCTTTCGCAGATCAGGAAGTAGTCCTTGACGATGGACTGGAAGGTCTTCAGCGGCAAGGGCACCTGCACCAGGGGGGTTTCGTCCTCCTTGCGCACGTCGAAGATCAGCCGCGTGTCTTCCAGCTTGATGTACAGCGCATAGGGGCCGACGAAATCGCCGTTGGGAGCGAAATAATTCTCCTCCAGCAGATCGTAGACCGCGACGGCGCGCTCGTGCTCGACCTCGGCGGCGCGGCGGACCTGATACTTTTCCACCAGCTCGATCTTGGCCAGCTTCTGGCGGTGCGGCATCAGCCGGCTCCCATGTTGAGCCGGAGCGCCACCGAGAGCCCGTGCGCCCCCAATCCTTCCGCTTCGGCCAGACGCACCGCCGCCGGGCCGATGGCCCGCAAGCTGCCCGCATCACAGCCCAGAAGCGTGGTGCGCTTCATGAAGTCCAGCACGCCCAGCCCCGACGAGAAGCGGGCCGAGCGCGCCGTGGGAAGCACGTGGTTGGGACCGCCGATATAGTCGCCCACCGCCTCGGGCGTGTAGCGCCCCAGGAAGATGGCCCCGGCATGCCGGACCCTGGCGGCCAGGGCATCGGGGTCTTCCACCGCCAGTTCCAGGTGTTCCGGCGCGATGCGGTCGATCAGCGGCAGCGAGGAGTCAAGGTCCGGCACCACGATGATGGCGCCGTGATTGTCCCAGCTTTCCCGGGCGATCGGCGCGCGGGGCAAGGTCTTGAGGTGGGAGTCCACCGCCTCGGCCACGCGGGCGCCGAATTGGGCGTCGTCGGTGATCAGGATGCTTTGCGCCGCGGTGTCGTGCTCGGCCTGGCTGAGCAGGTCGGCGGCGATCCAGGCGGGATCGTTGAAGCGGTCGGCCACCACCAGGATCTCGGACGGGCCGGCAATCATGTCGATGCCCACCGTGCCGAACACCCGGCGCTTGGCGGCGGCGACGTAAGCGTTTCCGGGGCCGACGATCTTGTCCACCGGACGGATGGTCTCGGTGCCATAGGCCAGCGCGCCCACCGCCTGGGCGCCGCCCACGCGGTAGATCTCGTCCACGCCGGCCACCTTGGCGGCGGCCAGGACCAGGGGGTTCAGCCTGCCGTCGGGGGTGGGCACCACCATCACCAGCCGGGGCACCCCGGCGGCCTTGGCGGGGATGGCGTTCATCAGCACCGACGAGGGATAGGCGGCGGTGCCGCCCGGGACATAAAGGCCGGCGGCGGAAACCGGCCCCCAGCGCAGGCCCAGGCGCACCCCGGCGGAATCGGTGAAGGAATCGTCGGCCGGCACCTGGCGGGCGTGGAAAGCGCGGATACGCTCTGCCGCCAGTTCCAGGGCCTTGATCAGTTCGGGATCGCAGGAGGCATAGGCGGCCTCCACCTCGGCGGAAGTGACGCGCAAGCCGGCGGGCGTGAGGTCCAGGCGGTCGAAACGCTTGGTATACTCGATCAGCGCCGCGTCGCCACGGCTGCGCAGCTCGGCCAGGATGGCGGCCACCGCCTGATCCACGTCCTCGTCCACCTCGCGCTTCATGGCCAGCAGGGCCAGGAAGGCGGTTTCGAAGCCGGGATCGCGGGAATCGAGGCTTTGCACCATCAGCCTCCGCAGGCCTTGCGGAACGCGTCGATCCAGCCGGTCATCTCGTCGGGCCGGGTCTTCAGCGCGGCGCGGTTGACGATCAGGCGGCTCGTCACCTCGGCCAGCACCTCCACCTCCTTCAGGCCGTTGGCCTTCAGCGTGGCGCCCGACGACACCAGATCGACGATGCGGGTGCACAGGCCCAGCGAGGGCGCCAGTTCCATGGCGCCGTTGAGCTTGACGCATTCGGCCTGGACGCCGCGCGCGGCGAAATGGCGCTTGGTCACTTCCGGATACTTGGTGGCGATGCGCACGTGGCTCCAGCGCTTCGGATCGTCCGAGGCGGCCAGATCGTCGGGCTCGGCCACCGACAGGCGGCAGGCGCCGATGCCGAGGTCGAGCGGCGCGTAGATCTCGGGATAATCGAATTCCATCAGCACGTCGTTGCCGGCCACTCCCAGATGGGCGGCTCCGAAGGCCACGAACGTGGCCACGTCGAACGAGCGCACCCGGATGATGTCGATATGGGGATGGTTGGTGGCAAAGCGCAACAGCCGCGACTTGGGATCGTCGAAGGCAGGCTCGGGCTCGATGCCGGCGGCGCGGACCAGGGGCATGGCCTCGTCGAGGATGCGGCCCTTGGGCAGGGCGATGACCAGTTTGTCTTGCGGGCTCACGTCTATGGAAACTCATATGATCCGGGGAGCCCTGTTTACCCGGTTTCGCGCCCCCATTCCAGTACTGAGAAACAATCTTTCGCCTGTTACCATCGGTTACCGAAAACCAACCGACGCCGGGACCGCCAAGGGGTATAAGGGAAGCCATGGATACCTCCAATCCCCACATCCTGGTCGTGGACGACGACCGCGAAATCCGCGACCTGCTGGCCAAGTTCATGGTGCGCCACGGTCTTCGGGTCAGCGCCGCCAAGGACGGCGTCGAGATGATGAAGACCCTGGACGAGCGCCGCATCGACCTGGTGGTGCTCGACCTGATGCTGCCGGGCGAGGACGGGCTGTCGCTGTGCCGGCGGATGCGCGAGACCCGGTCGGGCGTGCCCATCATCATGCTGACCGCCATGGGCGAGGACACCGACCGCATCGTCGGGCTGGAGATGGGCGCCGACGATTACGTGGCCAAGCCCTTCAATCCCCGCGAATTGCTGGCCCGCATCAAGGCGGTGCTGCGCCGGACGCAAGGCCCGGAGGACGCGGCGCCCGAGCGCGGCGGCACCAAGGTCCGCTTCCTGGGCTGGGTTCTGGATCTGGCCAGCCGCGACCTGCTGTCGCCCGACGGCGTGATGGTGGCGCTGTCGGCGGGCGAGTTCGGGCTGTTGCAGGTGTTCGTCGAGCATCCCCGCCGGGTGCTGTCGCGCGACCAGCTGCTGGACTTCGCCCGCGGCCGCTCGGCGGTGCCCTTCGACCGCTCCATCGACATCCAGGTCAGCCGCCTCAGGCGCCGCATCGGCGACGACGCCCGCGACCCGCAGATCATCAAGACGGTCAGGGGCGGCGGCTACCTCTTCACCCCGGAAGTGGAGCGGGCATGAGCGCCGCCCGCCTCCGTCTGCTGCCCGACAGCGTGGTCGGCCGCACCGCCCTGGTTCTGGTGGCGGCGCTGATGATCTCGGCGGCGGCGGCGGTGGTGCTGTTTACCATCCAGCGCCAGGAAGCCCTGGAAGCCATCGGCGGCCGCAACGCCGCCGAACGGGTCTCCGCCCTGGTCACCCTGGCCGAGCAATTGCCGCCCCAATATCGCCAGGACACCCTGTCCAGCCAGGACACCCCCAATTTCCGCGTCGGCTGGGGCCCCCAGCCCGTCGCCCTGGACAACGAGAATTTCGGACTGGCCGCCTATGTGCGCTCGGCCCTGGAACAGGGCCTGGACGGACGCGACATCAAGGTCTCCACCCGCCCCGGCCCCCTGCTGGGCGGTCCCGCCACCGGCATCGGACGCGGCGGCGGCGGCCGCCACCATGGCGGCGGGCCGGGAATGGCCGGCCCCGGCGCCGGTCCCGGCGGAGGTCCCGGAGGTGGGGGGGGCCGGGTGATCGGACCGTCGCTCCGCGTCTCGGTCCCGCTGACCGACGGGAGCTGGCTGAACGTGCTGGCGCCGCTGGATCTGGGCGATCCCCTGTGGCGGCCGCGCTTCGTGGCCCCGCTGGTCATCGCCCTGGTCCTGGTCACCCTGGGGGCCCTGCTGGCGGTGCGCCGCGCCACCAAGCCCTTCGCCACCTTCGCCCAGGCGGCCGAGCGGCTGGGCGTCGACGTTTCCGCGCCCCCGCTGGCCGAGACCGGCCCGCGCGAGGTGCGTCAGGCCGCCCAGGCCTTCAACGTCATGCAGGGCCGCATCGCCCGCTTCGTTCAGGACCGCACCCAGATGCTGGCGGCCATCAGCCATGACCTGAAGACCCCCATCACCCGGCTGCGCCTCAGGGCCGAGTTCATGGAGGACGACGACCAGCGCACGAAAATGCTGGCCGATCTGGCGGAGATGGAGGCGATGATCGCCGCTACCCTGGCCTTCGCCCGCGACGACGCGGCCAGCGAGCCGCGCATCCGCCTCGACCTCGCCTCCATGCTCCAGGGCATGGTCGAGGATCTGAACGAGCTGGGAGCGCGCTGCTCCTATGACGGTCCCGCCGCCCTGGTGATCGAGGCCCGCCCGGCGGCGCTGAAACGGGCCATGGCCAACCTGATCGACAACGCCATCAAGTATGGCGGTTGCGCCGACGTGACCCTGGCGCCGGGCGGCGGCAACGCCCTGGTCACCATCGACGACCAGGGGCCCGGCATCCCATCGGAAGCCCGCGAACGGGTGTTCGCCCCCTTCGTGCGGCTGGAAACGTCCCGGTCGAGGGATACCGGCGGCACCGGCCTGGGCCTTGCCGTGGCGCGGGCCGCCATCCGCGCCCATGGCGGCGACATCACCCTGGCCGACCGGCCGGGCGGCGGCCTGCGGGTAAGCGTCAGCCTGCCGGGACTGGAAGGGTAAAGGACGGCCTACTTCCGGGGCGGGGCGAGGGAGATTTCCACCTTGCCGGTAAAGGGCCGCACGGTGGGTTTCGGCCGTGGCGGGGCCAGGGCGATGCCATCCTCCTCGGCGTCCATCTTGGCCATGGCCGCCTCGACGGCGGCAGCCACCTCGGCCAGATCGTCATCGGCGGATTCGGCGGGGACCTCGCCGGCCTCGGCCAGCATGGCCTGCATGTCGTCGTCGGAAAAGCCGGTGGCCGAGCCGATCTCCGGCAGATTCCCGATGGGAACGGCCTCCTCGTCGTCCTCGGCCAGCAGGGCGGCGATCTCGTCGTCGCTCATGGCCCCGCCCAGATCGAACAGCGACGGCGGCGGGCCATCGGGGGCGCAGGGTTCCGCCTGTTGCGACAGGGCGGCCAGATCGTCGTCGGAAAAGCCGGTGACCGAGCCGATTTCAGGCAGATCCTCGGCGGGGCTGGCGTCATCCTCCTCGCTTTCCGCCAACAGGGCGGCGATCTCGTCGTCGCTCATGGCGGTGCGGAAGGAAAAATCGGGCTTGGGCACGCTTTCGTCGGCGGCCAGCTGGGCGTTGAATTCCTCTTCCTCGGCCGCCTCCGCCAACAGGGCGGACAGGTCGGTGTCGGACAGGGTGGTGGAGGTGAGATCGACCGCCTCCGCCTGAGGTTCCCCCTCCTCCTCCTCCACGTCGCCCATGGCCAGGATGGCGGCCAGATCGTCGTCGGACAGGGCGCCTTCCGGCGCCTCGAATTCCGGCGCATCGTCCAGCGGCGCGGCCTCCTCCAGCAGGGCGACCATGTCTTCTTCCGACAGGATGGTCGAGCCCAGATCGCCGAGATCGGCCGGACCGCAAGGCGCCGGCTCCTCGTCGTCACCCAGGTCCTCCACCTCGCCCATGGCCAGGATGGCGGCCAGATCATCGTCGGACAGGGCGCCTTCGGAAACCGTCGGCGCGGGAGCCTCCATCTCCTCCAGCGGCACGGCCTCGTCCAGCAGGGCGGCCAGATCGTCGTCGGACAGGATGGCCGACCCCAGGTCGCCGAGATCGGCGGGCGCGCAAGGCGCCGGCTCCTCGTCGTCGCCCAGGTCCTCCACCTCGCCCATGGCCAGGATGGCGGCCAGATCGTCGTCGGACAGGGCGCCCTCCGACAAAGGCGCCGCCGCCTCGCCCAGCAGGGCGGCCATGTCGTCGTCGGACAGGATGGGCGAACCCAGATCGTCGTCGGGAATGGCGCCCTCGGCCACTTCCGGCGGCGGCGGCTCCTCCTCCCCGGCGGCGAAGGCCTCGTCCTCGGCGGCGAAGGGCTCTTCCGGCGGGGGCGGGGGCGGCGGCTCCTCGGCGGGGATGTCGCGCAGCACCGCCAGCAATTCGGTGGACAGCAGCGCCTGGGCATTGGGCTCGGACGGCGGCGGCGGCGGTTCGACCACCTCGGGCTCCGGCGCCTCGGGCATCGCCCGGCGGCGCATGTGGTAGACGGTCTGCTTGCCGAAATCCTTGGCCAGCGACAGCACGCCCACATATTCGCAGGCGAAGCGTTCGACGAAATCCTCGCCCCGGTTCTGGGCCTCCGAGCGCATGGCGCTCTGCTCGGCGGTCAGCACGGCGACGAATTGCTGGGTGGCGTAGACGTGGCCGATCACCGTCACCGGCTCCAGCCGCGCCGCCCGGTTGATGTGGCTGCCGTAGAAGTTCTGGCGCCCGCAGATGGGATCGATGGCCTGGAACACCGGGCCGGCATGCAGCGAGATGCGCAGATTGAGGGGATGGGGCAGGCGGTCGGCCAGTTCCTCGTCGGCCCGGAGCACCATCTCCTGCAGGGTCTGGGCGTACTCGGCCATGGGGGTGGCCTTGTCCATCACCGCGAAGATGGCGTCGCCCCAGGTGTTGATGGCCAGCGGCTGGTGCTCGAGCCCCGCCATGCCCTCGGAAATCAGGCGCAGGAAGTCGAGGAACACCGGCGTGTGCTCCTCCTTCAGCTTGGAATAGCCGGCGATGTCGCAGAACATCATGGAGCGGATGACCCGGCCCTCGCCCTGCTCCTCGTCGGCCTCGCCGTCCAGGTCGGGCATCATGGGCACCGCATCGCCGGCCAGTTCGGGATGCTGTTGCAGCAACCCGTCCAGGTCGATGATGCGCAGTTGGGAGATGTCCTCCCACTGGTCGATGAAGTCGGCGGCGCCGCCGGCCAGCGAGCCGGGCATCATGTCCCACACCGCCAGCAGGTAGGGATTGGAGCGCAGGAAATTGGCCCTGAGCGTCGCCAGGCCGTGCAGGCACTGATTGGCGAAGCGGTAGAGCATGCCGTGGCCGAGGAACCGCTCCTCGGTGGCGTAGGTCACGGTGTTGGCCAGCTTCAAGGCGTTGCGGAAGCGCATTTCCCAGCGCGACCCGCCATAGCGCACGTTCTCGGCGATGAAGTCGTCGATGGCGTAGGGCATCACCACGTTGACCTCGGCGCCCCGCTCCAGCATGGCCTCGATGAACAGCAGGTCCGAGCCGCAGGCGGCGGTGGAATAGCCCACCTGGGCGCCCAACTCGTCCAGGGACTTGGCGATCTCGGCGCGAACGGCGCTTTCCAGCTCGGGCGGGAAGTGCGGCCCCTCGCCCGGCCGGTCCAGGGCGTGGCCGGTGAACACCACCACGGTGGGCGGCTTGATGATGTCGAAGACGGCATCGGGGACGGCAAGCCCGCCCTCCTGCAGCAGGGCCAGCTGCTTCAGCGCCGCCACGGTGCTGCCGTAATGGATGCCTTCCAGCGTGCTGGCCCAGGCGAAGGAGGCCAGGGCGTCCTGCACCTCGCCCAGCAGCAGATGCGCCTCGGCCACCGTGGCCAGCATCTGGTAGCGCTCTTCCGGCGACAGGGAGAGGTCGGTCTCGGCGTTGCTGACCCGGTCACGGACCCGGCGCGCCAGTTCCCGCGCCCCGTCATGGTCGCCCAAAAGCCACGAGGTCACCGCCGCGTCGATGCCGTCTCTGGGCGAGCCGCTGATGTGGAAGGCGCGCAGGAACAGCTCGCGGCAATGTTCGAGATCGCCCCGCGATCCCGAGGCCAGCCAGGCCTCGCGGAACACGCCGGCCAGCGCGGTGTAGGTCTCGGAATCGGCGCTGGCCACCAGCTTCTTGCCGCGCACCAGTTCCAGCGCCTCGGCCAGTTCGGCCATGGAGGCCAGGGTGTCCTGGCTGTCGGCTTCGTCCAGCCCCTCGACGGCGCGCCGAAGGCTGTTGTGCAGGCGATGGAACGGCCCTTCGTCGATCAGGATGACGTCGAGCACCGGCTGTAAGAGCTTGCGCGCCTCATCCACCGCGCCGGTCTGCGACAACGCCACGGCACCGAAAATGGCCAGCTTGAAACTGTCGGGATATTGCCTCAGACCCTCGCGCGCCGTGTCGTGGGCCAGGAAGTTCTGGCCTTCCTCCAACAGCTCGCGGGTGATCCGTTCCCACTCGGACAGGCTGCGGGGCACATTTGCTCCGGCACTGATCGGGGTCGAATCCGCCAAGGTGGGCCAAACCTTTCCAATGGGTCTGAATACCTGTGTACCATGAGCCGGCCCGCCCCGAAAGGTCCGCAGGAACCATCGGGGAAAGCCGCTCACCCCCATGCTAGGGGTCAAATGTTATTATCTAATTAAATCAATCGGCTAATTCGACTGCCCGAGTGGCGTAACGTCCGTTGACGGGGCCGGGGCCCAAGACTACCTTGATAGGGAATACTCTCCTTATGACTCCCGGATCGAGGTGCGCTGACCGCCATGACCGAGATCTACCCCCGCGATCTGATCGTCGATACCTCTCTCCCCGATTCCGATCAGTTCGCCGTGACCGCGGTGGATGGCCGGGTCGGCCGGGGTATCCGGGCCAACATCCCCTTCGGCCGGGGAACGCGGGTGGCCAAATTCGCCGGCACCCTGTCCAACACCGTCTTCCAGCACAGCCTGCAGGTCTCGCCCGAGACTCACCTGCACGATCCCTATTTCGTCGGCCTGCTGTCCCATTCCTGCGCGCCCAATTGCGTGCTGGACATGCAGCGCCTGGAGATTCTCGCCCTGCTGGACATCGAGCCGGGCGAACTGCTGACCATCGATTACGCGGTGACGGAAGACACCCTTTACCGGCAATTTCCCTGCAATTGCGGCTCGTCCCATTGCCGCCGCTGGATCACGGGGCGGCGCGAGGCGGTCAACGAGGAGGGCCGCGCCTATCTCGCCCAGCTGGCCGCCAAGCTTCCCCGCGTTCATCGGGGCGCAAGGTGATGGGCCACGCGCCGGCGGGCGGGGGGACGGACACTTTCGCCTCGGTCCGCGACTTCATCTCGGCCGAGCACCCCGAAATTCCCGTCCATCTGCTGCGGCCCCGCCGCCTGGAGGCCATTGCGCGGGAGTTCGTGGCCGGTTTTCCCGGCGATACCCTCTACGCCGTCAAGTGCAACGCCCATCCCCTGGTGCTGTGGACCATGCGCCGCGCCGGCATCCACCATTTCGACGTGGCCTCGCCCATGGAGATCGGCCGGGTGGTGGAATGCGTGCCCGACGGCGTGATGTTCTACCACCACCCCGCCAAGACGCCCGGCCAGATCCGTCTGGCCCGGGAGTGCGGCGTGCGCTTCTTCGCCGTGGACTGCATCGCCGAGTTGGAGAAGGTGGCGGCGCTGACCGATTCCACCCTGCGGCCGGTGGTGCGGCTGGCCATCCCCAAGGGGTCCGGCGCCGTCTACGATCTGTCCACCAAGTTCGGCGCGTCGCCCGAAGTGTTCGAGGCCACGCTTTGCCGGGCGGCCCAGATGGGCCTGAAGCCCGCCGTGACCTTCCACGTGGGCTCGCAATGCCTGGACCCGGCGGCCTTCCGCCTCGGCATCGAAATGGCCTGCGCCAGCCTCGACCGGACCGGCATCGCCATCGACTGGATGGATATCGGCGGCGGCTTCCCCGCCTATTACCGCCTGACCCAGGCACCTCCGCTTTCCGCCTATTTCGAGGTGATCGCCCAGGCCCATGCGGAATTGACCCAGCCGCGCGGCATCCGCCTGGCCTGCGAGCCGGGACGCGCCCTGATGGCCGAGGGCGGCTCGCTGCTGGTGCGCATCAATTTAAGGAAGCCGGACGCGGTCTATCTCAACGACGGCATCTTCGGCGGCCTGACCGAGACCTATTGGGGCAAGGACCAGCTGTCCCTGCCCTTCCGCCTGCTGGATGGGCAGGGCAGGCTGAAGAACGGCCCGGCCGGACGCTTCACCGCCTTCGGCCCCACCTGCGACGGCAACGACAAACTGCCCTGGCCGCTGGACCTGCCCCGGGACGCGGCCGAGGGCGACTACATCGAATTCAACCTGATCGGCGCCTATGGCCGGGAGATGGCGGCCCGCTACAACGGCATGCATTCCGACCATGTGACGGTGATCGAGGCCGATTTCGCCGGGCATCAGGCGGAGGAGGTCATTTAGACCGATGGACTCCGTTCCCATCCGCTTGTATCGTTTCACCAGTTGTTTTGGTCATAAGAGAGGAGATTGGGGTATGAAGAAGATTATTCTCGTCGTGGGCACCGCGCTGCTGCTGACCGCCTGTGGTCCGGGCCGCTGGGAGCCCTTCGGCGCTTTCAACGATCCGGTGTGCATGCCCGACGGCTCGGTGTCGTTCTACCAGCAGGCCGACGAAAAGGGCAACCTGGGCACGCCCCGCGCGACCAGGGAAAACTGCCCCTGGAACAAGGCCAAGTAAGCCTTCGCTCCAGTGCGTTTTCGTGGAAAGGGCCCCATCCGGGGCCCTTTCTTATTGGTTCATTCCTCGGGCGGAACCGGGCGCTTCTTGCCCTGGTCGTCCACCGCCACATAGGTGAACACCGCGCTGGTCACCTTGACCAGGGCGTCGCTGCCGCCGTGGCGGCGCACCCAGGCCTCGACGCGGACCGACAGCGAGGTGCGCCCGACCCGGATGATCTCGGTGTAGCAGCTGACCTCGTCGCCCACATAGACCGGCTGGTGGAATTCCATGCCCTCCACCGCCACGGTGGGGGTGTGGCCCCGCGCCCGGCGATAGGAATGGGTGCCGCCGGCCAGATCCATCTGGCTCATCAGCCAGCCGCCGAACACATGGCCGAACGGGTTGGTGTCGGCGGGCATGGCGATGGCCCGGGTGGAGAGACGGCCGCGCGGCGCGCCGCTAATTTCGATACTCTCGCTCATGAACGTCCCAATCTTACAATATCTTGTGGTTAACTCCGACGACGCTACAGCATGCGCTTGCGCATCGGTCGCGCATTTCTATAATGCCAGCCATGTCCGACCTGTTCCAGCAACTCGCCCCCAAGGCGACCGAATACTCCGCCAAGGACATCGAGGTCCTTGAGGGGTTAGAGCCCGTCCGCCGCCGTCCCGGCATGTATATCGGCGGCACGGACGACCGTGCGCTTCACCATCTGGTGGCCGAAGTGCTGGACAACGCCATGGACGAGGCGGTGGCCGGCCATGCCGGCTGGATCGAGCTGGAACTGGCGGTGGACGGCACCTGCACCGTCCGGGACAACGGCCGCGGCATTCCCATCGACCCCCACCCCAAATACCCGGACAAGAGCGCGCTCGAGGTGATCCTCACCACGCTGCATTCGGGCGGCAAGTTCGGCGGCGACGCCTACAAGGTGTCGGGCGGCCTGCACGGCGTCGGCATCTCGGTGGTCAACGCGCTCTCGGACCAGCTCACCGTCGAGGTGGCCCGCGACCGGGTGCTGTGGTGCCAGCGCTTCTCGCGCGGGCTGGCCCTGGGGCCCTTGGAGAAGGTGGGGCCGGTGCAGAACCGGCGCGGCACCACCGTGATCTTCCATCCCGACGCCCAGATCTTCGGCGAACGCGCCCATTTGCGCCCCGGCCCGCTCTACCGCATGGCCCGCTCCAAGGCCTATCTGTTCAGGGGCGTGCAGATCCGCTGGAAGTGCGACCCGCTCCTGATCAAGGACGGCGACGAGATTCCGGTCGAGGACACCCTGCACTTTCCCGGCGGCCTCACCGACTTCCTGAAAGCGGTGCTGAAGGACCGCCCCCTGGTCACCCGGGACGTCTTCAACGGCACCGCGCCGCTATCCGACGACATGGGGCAGGTGGAATGGGCGGTGGCCTGGCCCGACGACGACGAGGAAGGCTTCACCAACACCTATTGCAACACCGTGCCCACCCCTGAGGGCGGCACCCACGAGGCGGGTTTCCGGAACGCGCTCACCCGGGGCCTGCGCGCCTATGGCGAGATGGCCGGCAACAAGAAGGCCGGCCAGATCACCGCCGAGGACGTCATGGGCGGCGCCTGCGTCATGGTCAGCCTGTTCATCCGCGACCCGCAGTTCCAGGGCCAGACCAAGGACAAGCTGGCCAGCGCCGAGGCTACGAGGCTGGTGGAAAACGCGGTCAAGGACCATTTCGACCACTGGCTTTCCGGCGACAAGGCCTCGGCCACCGCGCTGATCACCCGCCTGATCGAGCGGGCCGAGGACCGGGCGCGCCGTCGCGCCGCCAAGGAAACCAACCGCAAGACCCCCACCAAGCGTCTGCGCCTGCCCGGCAAGCTGGCCGATTGCTCGCGCTCGGTCAATGTCGGCACCGAACTGTTCCTGGTGGAGGGCGATTCGGCCGGCGGTTCCGCCAAGTCGGGCCGCAACCGCGAAACCCAGGCCATCCTGCCGCTTCGGGGCAAGATCCTCAACGTCGCCTCGGCGTCGACCGACAAGCTGCGCGCCAACCAGGAGCTGAAGGACCTGATGGAGGCGCTGGGCTGCGGCGCCCGCGACACTTACGACGACGAGAAACTCCGCTACGAGAAGATCATCATCATGACGGACGCCGACGTGGACGGCGCCCACATCGCCTCGCTGCTGATGACCTTCTTCTATCAGGAAATGCCCGACCTGATCCGCAACGGCCACCTCTACCTGGCCCTGCCGCCGCTCTACCGACTGGCCCACGGCCAGACCGTGATCTACGGCCGCGACGATGCCCACAAGGAAGAGCTGCTGAAGACCGTCTTCGCCGGCAAGAAGAACGTCGAGATCAGCCGCTTCAAGGGCCTGGGCGAAATGCCCCCCGCCCAGCTCAAGGAAACCACCATGGACCCCACGAAGCGCACGCTGCTGCGGGTCACCATCCCGTCGGGGCGCACCGAGGAGGACCACGAGGAAGCCAAGGACGTGGCCCGCCTGGTGGAAAGCCTGATGGGCAAGAAGGCGGAACTCCGCTTCCAGTTCATCCAGGAACGGGCCAAGTTCGCCACGGATCTGGACGTGTAACTTTGTAGGTTTGCCCATAAGCTGAGAAATTTGGCCATAAGGTGAGAATGGCCTGTCTGGCAGGGTGCATCACAGGGCTCGAGATTTCCCCGCGACAGTCAGTCGAAGATATCGAGGAGGCCACGCATCCCGGTCTTGCGATGAGGACCATGGTGCTCGCCATGCCCATGTTTTACGTCGTATCCATGCTCACGGTGATGGTCTCCGTCAGCCTGCGGCCGCCCCCATTGATCCGCCGCCGGACGAGAGGCCGCATGGCCCCAGGCCGATAGAGCGCCTCCGGAGGCGAAGCCTGCCTGTCGGGCCGGGTGGACAGAGGCTTCGTCAGACACATACTCCCGCACAGGTTCGAGCAGTTTCTCCAATTCACCGCGATCGAGCCAAACACCACGGCATTGCGGGCAGATATCGATCTCCACGCCGGAACGCTGGATGTTGCTCATTCCGACGTTGCAGTTGGGGCATACGAGCAGCGGCATGACATAACCCTCTTCTTGAACTAGGGAGTTGGCTCAGGTCAGCGCAGGCCGAACATCCGGCTCAGGCTCCTGTGACCCGCGATCTGGTGAAGTACGCCGAGCAGCGGATGAACGAGGAGATAAGCCCACATCACCGGCGCCAGGGACTCGTGTACCTCCTTCACCACCCGCAGCGACGGGGAAAGTCCTCCATCCGGCGCCATGCCGAGGGACAGGGCCGTCCCGGTGGCGGCCATGGCCAACGCCAGCAGCAACCCCAGCCCCTGCACCGCGGCCGGCAGAGCCCTGGGTTCGTCACCGCCGGGCAGGCGCCCCCGCAGCGCTTCGCGCCCGGTCTCGGCGATATCGCGGCCGAGTTGGTTCAGCCGGGCCCCGGAGAACCACGGGAACAGCAGCAGCGCGTCACCACGGGCCAGCGTCCGGCCCACCGCCCACAGCCAGTGGATGGAAACGATTCCCAGGAGTGCGATCCCCACCCATTCGTGGACTTCGTACCATTGATTGGGCAAGCGTCCCGGCTTGGGATAGATCATCACCAGGCTGGTGATCATCTGCAGCGAAACGCCAAGGGCGACGCAGGCATGGAGAAGCTTGGTCAAAGGATCGTACTTCATGGAAAACTCCGAATCAGGGGCGAGGCTCGCCGGTCTTGGCATCGAGGACAACGGTCCTGGCGTTCCCACCCATCACGAGATCGACGTGGTAGCTGCCCTCCAGATAGCGGATGGCGGTGATGCCGCTGTCTCCGGGGCCGGATAGCTTCCGGACCACCTGCAACGCCGTCATGACATCGCCCGGGATGGGGGCGGTAAGGCGCTCGACGGGGAAATCATCGCGCATCTCGCCCGTAACGGCGTCGAATCCTGCGGTCATCGCTCCGCCCCGCGGGGTTCGCAGCACCACGCCCCACCATGGGGCCCGATAGGAGATGCCTCGCACGTCGAAACGCTGGGCGTGCAGCTTCTCCAGAACGGCCCGCAGCGGCATGGCATCGGGGGGTGGGGTTTGCGCTGCCGCACCCAATGCCGAAATCACCAGCATCAACCCGGCGGCCGCCAATGTTCCGATGTGCCTCATTCTCTGCAGCCTTCCACGGTCAGTGACAGGGCGGTTTGCCGCTTTCATCGGCACCACTCCCCCATAGGCTAGCGCACATCACCTGAACGGCCCCCGACTCTGCGGTTCATGCTGGGTTCAGGTTCGGTGGCGTAATGTGGGACGAAGCACTCACCCCGGCCCGGACCCGACGCAAATCCGCGTGATCCATGCCGAGCGGGGCATACCCCTATCGCTCCCGGATGAACCAGCAGACGGAGACATCCTTGACCGCAGACTCATTCTCGGCCTGCCCCTGCGGTTCCGGCCTGGCGTTCGACGCCTGTTGCGGACCGATTATCGACGGCGTTCCCGCGCCTACGGCCGAAGCCCTGATGCGGGCCCGCTACAGCGCCTTCGTCGGCCGCCGGATCGGCGACTTCCTCCTGGAGACCCTGGCCCCCGAGAAGCGGGGCGAGTTCAATCTCCGCGAGGTCGAGCTTTCGGCGCGCGACGCCAGGGGGATGGGATTTGACGTCCGGGCCGTCGATGGCGGGGGAACCGATGATGATCACGGTTCTGTGGAATACGTGGCCCGGTTCAAAATTCGGGATCAGGTTCAGCTCCATCACGAGATCGCGACCTTCCGGCGCGAAGACGGGCGTTGGCTTTACGTCGACGGCCGGGTCAATCCCAAGGCAGAGCCCCGTCAGGTCTCCAAGGTGGGACGCAACGACCCGTGCCCTTGCGGCTCGGGGCTGAAATTCAAGAAGTGTTGCGGCGCCTGAGCCTGGAAGAGGGGGGACGGGATGCGGCACTTCCGCTGTACGGCCTGTGGGAAATGTTGCGCCGGCTGGCTGCCTTTGACCATCTCGGATGCCCTGCTCCATGCCGGCCGTTTTCCCCTGGCCGTGGTCTGGACGCCGGTTCGCCAGGCCGCCAAGGACTTCGCCGCCACCGAAAGACTGGGCTTCACCTTCCGTACTCCCGACAAGAAGACTGTGGCGGTCAGGATCTGCCCGACCGCCTACATTCCCCCCACCATGACCTGTCCGGCGCTCACCGCCGACAACCTGTGCGCCATCCATGGGGCCAAGCCCCTGCGGTGCAAGGCCATGCCGTTCTTTCCCTATCGGGACGAGGGGCATCAGGCGGACCTGCTGATTCCGCGCGCCGGCTGGGATTGCGACGTCTCGCCATTGGCGCCTTCCGTCTATGACGGCAAGACCATTGTCGACCGGGCCGATTTCGATGCCGAACGGGCAGAGCTGTTGGCTCAGGCCCCCCTGATCCGGTCCTATGCCCAACGGCTCCTGGAGACGGTTCCCGCCATGGGAGGCAGCCTCGCCAAAGCCCTCCTCAAGCCGGGCGGGGGGCATGTCGCCGTAAGTTTCGCCTCGCTCCTGCGGCATTTGCCGAACGAGGATCGGAGCCGAATCGCCGCCCGGCAGATCGGGGCCCTGACGGAGGCATCCCACAGGCTCGGGACAGAATCCGGCTGGGCCGAATATCGCCGGAATTATCAGGACTGGGCCTGGGAAATGGAGCGCCTGACCTGACGCTCATTCCGAAAGGCGTAGGATTTATCTGAGTTTGGTCATACTTCTGTTGATCTAATGACATTTGTCAAAAGATGCTAATGAACCGCCACGTTGAACGGCGACAGATGATCCACGCCATGCCGGCAGTATTTCAAAAGCTCGACCTCAAGACCAAGATCGTCGCGGCCTGCGTCGGCCTGTTCGTCGCCGCCATCTGGCTGCTGGCCCACGACGTGGCGGAAGAAGTGCGCGACGACGTCAAGGCCGTGGTCGCCGCCGAGCAGACCGCCCTGGTCGAGCACATCACCGACAGCCTTGAGGAGGAAAGCAAACTCCGCATCAACACGCTGAAGGATGTGGCGTCCCTGATCTCCCCGGAAATGATGGAAGACCGCGAGCGCCTGGGGGCGAAGCTGGCCGAGTTCAAGCATATCGGCCGCCTGTTCAATCTAGGGCTGTCGGTGGTTTCCCGCCAGGGAATCGGCTTCGTCGACTTTCCCGCCCTGAAAGGCCGGGCCGGATCTGATTTTTCCGGTGAAGACTATTTCCAGGCCATCCTGGCCGGCGAGGATGTCGCCATCGGCCGCCCGCGCCTGGGGCGGTTCAGCAATCGCCCGGTCGTTTTGCTGGCCGTCCCGATCCGGGGGGCGGCCAACGAGGCCATCGGCGTCCTGGTGGGGGCCAATTCCGTCTCGGACAGCGATTTCTTCACCGAGATCATTCCCCGGCAGAGCCGCCTGGACGGGGAATTCCATATCGTTTCTCTCCGTGACCGCCTTTACGTCGCCTCTACCCGGAAGGACCGCATCCTCCAGCCTCTTCCGCCCTTGGGGGTGAACCGCATGCTCGATCGCTACGTGGAGGGCTATGAGGGATCGGGGATTTCCATCAATTCCGAGGGTGTGGAAGTTCTCAGTTCCTCTAGGCGGATCGAGAGTACGGGATGGGCCGTCATTGCCACCCTTCCGACTTCCATCGCCTTTGCCCCCATCCGTCGCCTGGAGTTCGAGATCTACCAGGATGCCGCGCTGGCGTCGGTCATCATCGCTGTGTTGCTGTGGCTGTTCGTCCGGCGCCAGTTGCGGCCGCTGGAACACGCGGCCGAAATGCTCAACGCCATGGCCACGGGCAACCGCCCCTTAAGCCCCCTGCCGGTCGAGGGCGGGCCGGAAATCCGCCAGGTGCTGGACAGTTTCAACAAGTTCCACGAGCGCATCAGGGCCCAGAAGCAGTCTCTGCGCGACAATGCCGAACAGCTTGCGCTGGCGGCGTCGGTGTTCGACGGCACCAGCGAGGCCATCGCCATCACCAATGCGGACGGCCTGATCCTCAGCGTCAACAAGCCCTTCTGCCGCCTGACCGGCTACGAGTTGGAGGAACTGGTTGGCCGGAATCCGAACATCTTGAAATCCGGCCGCCACGATTCCGACTTCTATGCCGAGATGTGGCGGTCGATCACCGCCACGGGAAACTGGTCGGGCGAGGTGTGGAACCGCCGCAAGAACGGCGAGGTCTATCCCGAACGCCTGACCATCTCGACCATTTACGATGCCGAGGGCCAGGTCCAGCGCCGGGTCGCCATCGCCTCGGACATCACCGAGCAGAAAAAGGCCGAGGAGATCATCTGGCACCAGGCCAACCATGATCTGCTGACCGGCCTGCCCAATCGCCGCCGCTTCCTTGAACTGCTGCGCCAGGATCTGGCGCATGCCGACAGTCTTCCGGACATGGTGGTGGGCGTCCTTCTAGTCGATCTCGACCGCTTCAAGGAGGTCAACGACACCCTGGGACACGCCATCGGCGACCAGTTGCTGCTGGAGGTGGCGCGCCGGATCAGGTCCTGCCTGTCGGAAAAGGACGTCATCGGCCATCTGGGGGCCGACGAGTTCATCATCTCCATGATCGACGACCTGGGCACCGCCCGTCTGGAGGCGGCCATCGCGGCGATTCGCATGGTCATCGCCGAACCCTTCCGCTCGGGAAGCGACACCATCCATCTGACCGCCAGCATCGGTATCACCGCCTATCCCACCGATGGCGGGGATATCGAGGAATTGCTGCGCAACGTCGATCAGGCGGTGCGCGAAGCCAAGAATGGCGGGCGCGACCGTTCGTGCTGCTTCACCGAATCCATGCGGGAAGCCGGGCAGACCAGACTGCAACTGGCCAACGATCTCCGAGCCGCGCTGTCCGAAGGGCAATTCGAGGTCTACTACCAGCCCATCATCGACATGCCGTCGCGGACCATCGTCAAGGCCGAGGCTTTGCTGCGCTGGCGCCATCCGGAGCGCGGATTCGTCAGCCCCGCAATCTTCATTCCCATCGCCGAGGAAACCGGCCTGATCTCGGATATCGGCAATTGGGTGTTCCGCCAGGCGGCCGCCACGGCTAGGCGGCTGTGCGATCGCTGCCGCTATGTGGAGGGAGGCATCTGCCGCAAGGAGGAAATTGCGGGACCGGCGGCGCCTTGCCTATTCCAGATCGCCGTCAACAAGTCGCCCCGCCAGTTCTTCTCAGGCTTCAGCCATCTGGAATGGGCCGAGCATCTGCGCGAGTTGAACATCTCGCCCCAATGCATCTCCATCGAAGTCACCGAGGGCTTGCTGCTGGGCCAGCACGCGGAAGTGATGGAGCGCCTGGCCAAGTTCCGCGCCGCCGGCATGCAGATCGCGCTCGACGATTTCGGCACCGGCTATTCCGCCATGTCCTATCTGAAGCGCTTCGACATCGACTACATCAAGATCGACCAGTCCTTCGTCCGCGACATGACCATCGATTCCAGTGATCGCGCCATCGCCGAAGCCATCATCGTCATGGCCCACCGGCTGGGCATGAAAGTGGTGGCGGAAGGAATCGAGACCGAGGAGCAATATGCTCTGCTGGCGGCGGCCGGGTGCGATTTCGGCCAGGGCTATCTCTTCGCCAGACCCATGCCGGCGGATCAATTCGAAGCCCTGGCGGGTGGAAATTGTCCTCAGACACAATAAGGATCGGTGCTGGCACGCCCGAAAAAGGGGCGGAGAAGAGGAGATCCGGCCCCCCCCTGAAAACCCTATCACCCCTCATTCTGCAGATACTGGTCGACAGGGGGCACAATGCACGATGACTGAGCAGCCAAGGATCGCAGACGGAACGGGGATCACTTCGGCCTCTGGAAACGGGCGCTCCGCAAGCCTTGGCCAGAGACCGTCCGTCACGGCTTCGACGAGAGGCTCGACCGACCGCAGTTGTTCTACATGGCATTTTGAAGCAGGAACCTGGGAGGCGCATCTTTCTTGAGACTGACGTCGCCAGACGGCATCACTCAGCAAAAATCCACAGCCTAGACAGAGACGCCATATGTGGTATGTTTTTCCGACGATCGGCGCACCATATTGCGTGCCTGAGTTTTCCCAACTTGCGCCCTGATTTTGTGGTTTTTTCTCAATTTACGGCCATATGTTCTCACCTTATGCCCAAACCTACATCTAGCTGCCTCGGTCAGCGGTGAATCTTTTGTGTCGGCCCAATCGCATCTTGGACGCAGCGGCCAACCCTGATTAGGCTGCGGCCACGTTACCCGACCCGACCACCACGCCATATTGGAGCGCCCCATGGAGTTCTTTCGCCGCCTGACCTTCCTGGTCTGCGCTCCCGCTTTCGATACCGACGACCTGGAAGGCGTGCGGGTCCAGCAGATCATTACCGAGGTGGAGCGCCTGGGCTTCGAGGTGGTCCGCGCCCGGCGCATCGAGGACGCCGAGATCGCGGTGCAGACCGACGCCGCCATCGGCTGCGTGCTGGTGGACTGGGAGAAGGGCGGCAAGGGGGCGGAAGCCACCGAGCTGATCAACCTGATGCGCCGGCGCGGCCTGGAGATGCCCATCGTCATCCTGGTGCGCGGCGAGCGCTTCGAGGACATTCCCGTCGACGTGCTGGACTACATCGACGGCTACGTCTTCCTGGCCGAGGAGACGCCGGAATTCATCGCCAAGAATCTGGTCAGCCGCTTAAAGCAGTTCGCCGAGACCCTGAAGACCCCGTTCTTCGGCGCCCTGGTGGATTACGCCGAGGAAGGCAACCAGCTGTGGACCTGTCCCGGCCACAACGGCGGCATCTTCTACAACCGCAGCCCCATCGGGCGGATCTTCGTCGAACATCTGGGCGAGGCGGTGTTCCGCGACGATCTCGACAATTCCGTCCTCGAGTTGGGCGACCTTCTGACCCACGAAGGCCCGGCGCTGCAGGCCCAGAAGGAGGCCGCCAAGATCTTCGGGGCGGAAAAGACCTATTTCGTGCTGAACGGCACCTCGGCCTCCAACAAGATCGTGCTGTCGGCCCTGGTGGCCGAGGACGACCTGGTGCTGTTCGACCGCAACAACCACAAGGCGGCCCATCACGGCGCCCTGCTGCTGGGCGGCGGCATTCCCATCTTCCTGGAAACCGACCGCAACGCCATGGGCATGATCGGCCCCATCTTCACCGATGCCTTCGACGAGCAGGCCATCCGCGAGAAGATCAGGACCAATCCCCTGGTCAAGGACCCGGACGCCTGGACCAAGCCCCGCCCCTTCCGGGTGGCGGTGATCGAGCAGTGCACCTATGACGGCACCATCTACAACGCCGAGCGCATCCTCGAACGCATCGGGCACCTGTGCGACTACATCCTGTTCGACGAGGCCTGGGCGGGCTTCCTCAAGTTCCATCCCCTGTTCAAGGGCTGCTACGGCATGGGGCTGAAGGACCGGCTGGACGGGAATTCGCCCGGCATCATCTCGACCCAGTCCACCCACAAGCAGATGGCCGGCTTCTCCCAGGCGTCGCAGATCCACGTGCGCGACCGCCACATCAAGGGCCAGAGCCGCCGCATCGAGCATCGCCGCTTCAACGAGACGTTCATGCTGCACGCCTCGACCTCGCCGTTCTATCCGCTGTTCGCCTCGCTGGACGTGGGCGCCCAGATGATGCGCGGCCGCTCGGGCGAGGTGCTGTGGGACGACACCATCGATCTGGGCATCGAGCTCAGAAAGAAGGTCCGCGCCATCAAGCGGGAATTCGGCGAGAAGGAAAAGGACCCGGCCCGCCACTGGTTCTTCGAGCCCTTCGTCCCCGACGTGGTGCCCGAACCCGGCGGCGGCAAGACCCTGGTGGCCTGGGAGGACCTGCCCACCGAGACCATCGCGTCCGACGCCCGTTTCTGGGAATTCACCCCCGGCGCCCAGTGGCACGGCTTCCGGCACGTGACCCGGCCGGGCTACGCCATGACCGACCCCAACAAGCTGACCCTGATCACGCCCGGCTTCGACCGCAAGACCGGGGCCTATGCCGATTACGGCATTCCCGCCCCCGTGGTCGCCCAGTACCTGCGCGAAAACCGGGTGGTGCCGGAAAAGAACGACCTCAATTCCATGCTGTTCCTGCTGACCCCGGGCGTGGAATCCAGCAAGGCCGGTACCCTGCTCAGCGCCCTGGTGGCCTTCAAGCGCCGTCACGACGACAACGCCCTGCTGGACGACGCCGTGCCCGAATTCGTGCACAAGCGGCCGCAGCGCTATCGCGGCTTGCGCATCCAGGACCTGTGCGCCGAGATGCACGCCTTCTTCCGCGAGCGCAACGTCAGCGCGCTGCAGCGCGCCCAGTTCGCGCCCGAACATCGCCCCAACATGGTGATGCGCCCCAACGACGCGGTGCGCATGCTGACCCGCAACCAGGTGGACTACCTGCCCATCGACCAGATCGAGGGCCGTATCGCCACCACGCTGTGGGTGGTCTATCCCCCCGGCATCGCCACCATCATTCCCGGCGAGCGCCTGTGCGAACGGGCCAGACCCATGCTGGACTACCTCAAGATGTTCGAGCGGAGCGCCAATCTGTTCCCCGGCTTCGAAGCCGAAATCCAGGGGCTCTACCGCGAGATCGAGGCCGACGGGTCGATCCGCTTCTACACCTACGTGGCCAAGGAGTAACCCCACTCGACTTAGGACTTGGTTTCTCGCATCATCGCGCCACCACATTCACATTGGAGTAAGTCACCATGGCCGACGAGAACTTGAGCCCCGGCAACATCGCCAAGGCGCTGGGCGTGTCCGACGGCAAGGTGAAGAAGGCCATCAAGGACCTGGGCCTGGAACCCGCCGCCAAGCGCGGCGTGTGCAGCTTCTACGCCCCCGACCAGGTGGCCAGGATCAAGGCGGCGGTCGGGGCTTAAGGGGCCATGGCCGCGCCCGGTCCCGAGGACTGGACCCGCTCGGTTCCCGCCCTTGGCCAGTTGGACGATGCCACCCGCGAGCGGCTGCGGGCCATCAGCCGCCGCGCCGCCCTGCCCGCCGGTACCAAGGTGTTCGGCGAGGGCAGCCCCTGCCAGGCCTATCTGATCCTGCTGGCGGGCGAGGTGCGGGTGCAGAAGGTGGCGGAATCGGGCCGCGAGATCGTCCTTTACCGCGTCGGCGCGGGCGAGACCTGCATCGTCACCACCGCCTGCCTGATGAGCGGGGTGGATTACGACGCCGAGGGCGTGGCCGAGAGCGACGTCACCGCCCAGGTCCTGCCCGCCCCGGCTTTCCGCGAGCTGCTGGGCCGCTCGGAAAGCTTCCGCGACTTCGTGTTCCGCGCCTACGGCACGCGTATTTCCAGCCTCTTGATGCTGATCGACGAGGTGGCGTTCGGACGCATGGACCGCCGCCTCGCCGCCTGCCTGCTGGCGCGGGCCAAGGGAACCGGCACGGTGACCGCCACCCATCAGGATCTGGCGGTGGAACTGGGCAGCGCCCGAGAAGTGGTGAGCCGCCTGCTCAAGGATTTCGAGCGCCGGGGCTGGGTCGCCCTGGCGCGGGGCAGCGTGACGCTGCTCGATGCCGCCGCCTTGGGCGAAAATTAGCAAAGTGTGTGACTAGGTCACCGACACGCCGGTCCCTCCTTCCTATTCTGCCGTCCAGTTCCCTTGGCAGAACCTTTCGAGGAGTGGATGACATGAACAAGAACGTCGGCGGCATCGACCGCATCCTGCGCATCGTGGCGGGTCTGGTCCTGATCGGCCTGACCCTGGCCGGTATCATCGGCCTGTGGGGCTGGATCGGCGTGGTGCCGCTGGCCACCGCCGCCATCGGCTGGTGCCCGGCCTACCTGCCCTTCGGCATCAAGACCTGCAAGACCGGCTGATTTCTTCCGGTCGGGCGGCCGGCGGCTTCCACCGCCGGCCGGTCCCACCCGTCACGCCGTGATCTCGCCGGTCATACCGTGATCTCGCCCGTCATACCGTGATCTCGAAGGTGTCGCCGGCCTCGGTGAGTTCCAGCAGGCGCTTCACCCCGCTTTGCGGCCGGGCCAGGCTCATGGAGGCTCCGGCACGGTCCAGTTCCTCCTGGGCGATGTAAAGCAGCCCCAATCCCACCGAATCGATGTGGCTCAAGGCCGACAGGTCGAACACCACCTTGGCCTTGCCGACCCCGTCCAGATCGCGCAGCAGGACCGCGAAGGTATCGTTGGCGGCGAAATTCAGCTGTCCCTGAAGGGCGACGGTGACGGCCTGGCCGTTTTTGGCGACGTTGTACTGCATGATTTTCCTCCCCAATGGAAAGTCGTCGGTTACTGCCGGACCCGGACCAGGAAGCGGTCGGTCTCGGCGGTCAGGGTCTCCACCACCTGGGTCAGACTCTTGGCGCTCCAGATCACGCGGACCGTGCCGGCGCAGGTCTGGGCGGACGAGCGCGACAGGTCACCCACATTGGCCGAGACGGACTTCGCCTGACGGGCCACTTCGTCGATGTCGTCGGCGATTTCGCGGGTGGCGGCCTCCTGCTCCTGCACCGCCCCGGCGATGGCCGCCGAGACCTCGTCCAGGGACTTGATGATATCGACCACGGCGGTGATGGCGTCGGCCATGCTGTGGGACGAGGCCTGGACCTCGCCCACCTGGCGGGCGATCTCCTCGGTGGCCCTGGCGGTCTGGTTGGCCAGGGTCTTCACCTCGCCCGCCACCACGGCGAAGCCCTTGCCCGCCTCGCCCGCCCTGGCCGCCTCGATGGTGGCGTTGAGCGCCAGCAGGTTGGTCTGCGACGCGATGTCGTTGATCAGCTTGACCACCTCGCCGATGGACTGCACCGAATTGGCCAGCCCGCCCATCTGCCGGGCGGTGGCGTTGACGTCTTCCACCGTGCGCCGGGCGATGTCGGTGGAATTGGCCACCTGCCGGGCGATCTCGTTGATGGCCAGGGCCAACTGGCGGGTGGCCTCGGCGGCGCCGGTGGCCCGTTCGGTGGTGATGCGCACCGCGTCGCCCACGTCCAGCGACCGCGAACCGCTGCGTTCCGAGCGCCCGGCCATGACCTGGGCGGTCTGGCGGATGCCGCCGGTGGCGCGCTCGACCTCGGCCACCTTGCTTTTGACGCTGGCCTCGAAATCGTCGGCCAAGGCCATCAGGGCGGCGGCCTTCTCCTCCTCGGAACGGATGCGTTCGGCCTCGCGCGCCTCGCGCATCCGGTCGGCCTCGACCATGACGTCGTGGAAGACCTGGACGGCGCGGGCCATCTCGCCCACCTCGTCGTGGCGGTCCTGGGCGGGAATGGCGGCGTCCTTGTCGCCGGCGGCCAGGGCCTTCATCACCTCGGCCATGCGCTTGACGGGCCGCTCGATGGAAGCCCCCAGCCACAGCCCCAGGGTCAGGATCAGGACGAAACCGCCCACCATCACGATATCCAGGGTCCAGACGGCGGCGTGCCCGACCTCGGCGGCCTTGGCTTCGGCGGCGAGGGCCGCGTTCCGGGAATCGGCCACCATGGAGGCCAGCACACCTTCAAGCCAGTCCTTGTGGACGGCGATCATCTCGCGCTCCAGTCCGGCGACGGCGTCGATACCGGCGGCGGCGGCGCTGAAATCGCGGTGATAGCGGTCCAGGCCTTCCCCCAGCTGCGCCCGCTCGGCCGGCCCGAGGCCGCTGGCCGGCAAGGCCTTGGCGAAGGCGGCCACCAGACCGTCCAGCTCGGCCCGGTCCGCCGGCTGGCGGCGTAGAAGGAAATTCTTCTCGGCCCGGCGCATCTGCAGCACCAGAATGGTCAGGTCCGGCAGATCGCGGGCCTTCAGCACCTTTTCCATGTCCAGCGCCGAGCCCCTGAGCGCGCCCAGCAGCCCGAGCTGGTCGGAGAAGCCCACCTTGCGCTGGGTCTCGACCATGGCGGCGAAGGCGCGGCCGTAACGCTCGGCGCCGTCCTTGACCTTGGCGATCAGCTCGGGCCGGGGCGGCCCGTCGCCGGGCAGCACGGCGGCCATGCGGTCGAGGGCCGCAAGGGCCTCGCCCACGTGGCGGGGTTGCTTGGCGGCGGAATCCTCGTCATGGCGCAGCAGGAAGTTCTTTTCCTGGCGCCGCGCCTGCAGCAGGGCGATGTCCACCTGATCCGTGAGCGTCATCACCGTCCGGAAGGAATCGGCTTCGCGGCGGGCGGCGTCTTCGCGCTGGCGGCTGTTCCACAGCAGCAGTGCCGCCGCCAGAAACACCAGACCCGCCATGACCACCAGGGATGCAACCTGACGCCGCAGCGCCAATCGGGAGAGAAGGCGTTCCATCATGCCTCTCCTGCCGGCTTACCGGCCCACATCGTAGGTGTTTTCCACTATATCCCTAAGGCGTATCCATATCAACTTTAGGATATGTGAATTTACGCGAGGGTCAGGCGTGCGGCTGTTCGAACAAAATTTCTTCGGGGCTGCGAATTGTCAATGCGGCCGAGCCCAGGCTTGCCTAGCCTGAGAGAACCTCCCGGACGGCGAACGGCGGAAGGCTTAAGCCCCCATCCACCCTTTCCGCCGCTTCCATCCCGGATGACCGGCTGACGCCTCGCCCTCCCTTGGCGTCATTATGACAAGGCCGCTGAACGCTCCCCGTCGGCGGCCTTGTTCTTTTTTCTATAAAAATTCCAGACCGGCTCTGCGAATTGTCAATGCGGGCGGACCAGTGCTCCTCCTAGGTTTGGCCGGCCCAATCCAAGAGGAGAGCCTCCCCCATGTCGATGATCGGCAAGACGCCCGAGCCGTCCCCGGCCTGCCCCTCGACTCCGGCCTATGCCGCCTCGGCCAAGGTCCAGCCGCGCGGGGTGAAGGGGCGGTTCCGCAGCCTGAAATGGTGGGCCAGCGCCCTGCTGCTGGCCTATTGGCATCTGGCGCCCTTCATCCGCTGGGATCGCGGCCCCGGCGCGCCATCCCAAGCCATCCTGGCCGACATGGCCGGACGGCGGGGCTATTTCTTCTTCATCGAGATCTGGCCGCAGGAGGTCTATTTCCTGACCGGCCTGCTGTTCATGGCGGCCATCGCCCTGTTCCTGATGACCTCGCTGGTGGGGCGCGTCTGGTGCGGCTTTCTGTGCTGGCAGACGGTCTATACTGATCTGTTCGTGGCGGTGGAGCGTCTGGTGATCGGCGAGCGCAACCAGCGCATTGCCTTCGAGCGCGCGCCCCTGACGGCGGGCAAGCTGGCCAGGAAGGCGGTGGTCAACGCCTTGTGGCTGGCCATCGCGGGCGCCTGCGGCATCGGCTTCACGCTGTATTTCGGCGACGCCTTCGAGCAACTGCGCGACATCTTCACCGGCGAGGCCAGCACCGCCACCTATGGCGCCATCGCCGTGGTGGGGGGCCTTTGCTTCCTGCTGGCCGGCTATGCCCGCGAGCAGGTGTGCATCTATATGTGCCCCTATGCCCGCTTCCAGTCGGCCATGTTCGACGAGCATTCGCTGATCATCTCCTACGAGGCGTGGCGGGGCGAGGCGCGCGGCCCGGCCCCCGCCGACCGCGACTTCAGCGGACGCGGCCATTGCGTCGATTGCCTGGCCTGCGTCCAGGCCTGCCCCACCGGCATCGACATCCGCAACGGCAACCAGTTGGCCTGCATCGGCTGCGGGCTGTGCATCGACGCCTGCAACCAGGTGATGGACCGCTTCAAGCTGCCGCGCGGGCTGGTGTCCTACGATTCCTCGGCCAATCTGGCGGCCAGGGGCGAGAACCGCCAGGGTGGGCTGCGCCTGTTGCGCCCGCGCACGCTGGCCTATGGCGGCATCCTGGCGCTGGTCGCCGCGGTGATGCTGGGCCGGCTGGTGTCGCGCCCCGACGTGGACGTCAACGTGCTGCACGAGCGCTCGCCGCTGTTCGTGCAGATGTCGGACGGCAGCATCCGCAACGGCTACGCCTACAAGGTGCTGAACATGAAGGGCGAGGAGCGCGGCTTCACCCTGCGGCTGGACGGCGACGCGGGCGGCACCATCTCGGTGGTGGGCGGCGAGAGCGACGCCAAGGCGGTCGAATTGCGGGTGCCCCGCGATTCGGTGGGCGACTTCCGCCTCTACGTCACCCTGCCCGCCGACAAGGTGGCGTCGCGCAAGATGCCGCTCACCTTCGTGCTGTCGGGCCCGGGCCGCGAAGTCAGGACCGAGACCCTGTTCGCCGGGCCGGAGAGGTAGAAGGCCTAGCCCTCGCCGGCGATGGCGTCCAACTGGCCGAGATCGCGCCGAAAGACGTTCGGCGCGGTCTCGGTCACCACGCCGGAGCGCTTGAACTCCGCCACCACCCGGCTGGCGGTCTCGGGCGTGATGCCCAGCAGGGCTCCCAAATCCTCGCGCCCGAACAGCCGGCACTCGGGCATGGTTTCCGGGGCCAGCAGGCGGAACAGCCGGGCGATGCGCTGCCGGGCGCTGCCGGTGGACAATTCGCGGGTGCATTCATGCGAGCGCTGCACCGCGTCGTGCCACTTCTTCATGAGCTGGCGGTGCAGCTTCGGCGTCAGGCGGCTGACCACGTCGCGGGGAATGCGGCAGACCTTGGCCGGCGACAGCGCCACCGCCGTGTGCTCGTAAGATTCGGCCACCGTGGCCTCCAGCCCGGCCACATCGCCCTGGCCCAGCAGACTGACGATGCGGTGGCTGCCGTCGGGCAGGTACTGTTCCAGCTTGAACAGGCCCTCGCGCACGGTGAAGACGTGCCCGGCCGCCTGACCCGCCTGATAGAGCGCGCCCCCGGCGGCGAGGCGGATATCCTCGATAGGCAGGTGGATGATGCCGAAATCCTCGCCCTTGAGGTCGGCGAACAGCACCAGGTCGCGGATGGAGCATTGCTCGCACGAGGCCAGCCCGCGCCAGGCCGCCTCGATCTCGTGGTCACGCATGAAGGCAATCCCTGTTGGGCGGACAGGATAGCCCGGCAAGCCCACTGGGCGGAAACAGTTTATCCTTTGCCGCCCAGACGGGAGATTCCCAGCAAACCGGCGACGAAGCCCGCCACGAACACCAGCGCGGCGGGATTTTGCGCCGACACCGCCAGGGCCGGCGCCGGGCACAGCCCCGCCAGCCCCCAGCCGGCTCCGAAAATGGCCGACCCGGCCACCAGCCGGACATCGATGCGCGTGGGCGGCGATGGCGGGCAGTCGGGGCTCAGCAGAGCGCGGCCCCGGCGGCGGACCAGCCAATGCCCCAGGGCGGCGACGGCCACCGCGCCGCCCATGGTGGCGGTCAGCCGGGGGTCCCAATGCCCGAAGAAATCCAGGAAGCCGACCACCTTGGCGGGGTCGGTCATGCCCGACAGGGCCAGCCCGGCCCCGAACACCACACCGCACAGCAGGAAGACCAGCGCCCGGCTCATGATCCCGGCACTCCCACCAGGGCGACCATTCCGGCGCCGACCGCGATGAACAGCAAGGTGGCGACCAGCGAGCGCGGC
This sequence comes from Magnetospirillum sp. ME-1, assembly GCF_002105535.1. Lineage (GTDB taxonomy): Bacteria > Pseudomonadota > Alphaproteobacteria > Rhodospirillales > Magnetospirillaceae > Phaeospirillum. The sequence goes on from NZ_CP015848.1 coordinate 59,246, forward strand.
GACAGCCGGGCGATGCCGCACACCGAATGGCCGCTGGTGCAGCCGTTGGCCAGCCCGGCCCCGATCCCCACCAGCAGCCCGGCCAGCATCAGCCGCCCGGGCGAGGCCAGGAAGACCGCCCCGCCGCCGCCGGTCAGGCCCTGGACCAAAAGGGCGCCGAGCGGCAGCCCCAGGATGAAGGCGATGGCCTCGAGCCGTCCGGCCAGGGCATTGCGGACCAGCCCGCTGACGCCGGCCACCCGGCCGAAGGCCAGCATCAGCCCCGCCGCCGCCAGCCCGATCAGCGCCCCGCCCGCCAGGGCGAGGCTCCAATCGGCGGCGGAAAGCGGCACCATCATTCGGCGGCCTGCTTCTTGGCGGCGAACTGGTCGTAGGCTTCCAGCGCCAGGGCGCCGTACATCAGGGACGGGCCGCCGCCCATGTAGACCGACATGGCGATGGTCTCCATCACCTCGTCGCGCGAGCCGCCCAATTCCACCACCGCCTTGGCATGAAAAGCCAGACAGCCGTCGCAGCGCGCCGCGATGCCCAGAGCCAGGGCGATCAGCTCCTTGGTCTTGCCGTCCAGCGCGCCATCGGCGGTGGCCGCCTTGGCCATGGCGGAAAAGCCCTTCATCACCTCGGGCACGCCGCCGCGCACCTGACCGACCATCTTCGACAGACCGTTGGCCAGTTCGTTCCAATCCTTGAGCATCACGCACCTCGTCCTTAGAAACAGCACAATATGTTAGATTGCGCTAATATATAAGGGCCGCGGCGGATTTCAAGGCCCGAGCGGAGGGAAGAGCGTCAGTGCCCGCCGGAACGGGCGGGTGGGCGGGCTGCAGGCGGCGGCGGCGCGCTGGGCGGCGGGCGGCGGGCGGGCATGTCGTCGGAATCCTCCTCCGCCGCCTTCTGGCGGACCACGAAGCCCTGAAGGGCCCAGCCGATCACATAGAAGGTCCCGACAAAGAACCACAGGCCCGCCAGGGTGAAGATCACCGTGCGGTGCAAGGCGTCGTCGCCGCTGCCGAACACGCCCAGCGCCCACAGCATGGGCCCGCCGAACAACACCGCCACGGCCCCGGCCAATCCCAGCCGGGTCCACCCTGTCGAACGAATGTAAGATATCCTGTAGGTCGACATCGCCTTATGTCCTCCCCCGGCCCATTCCCCCTGGATCCGCCTCGGATTCTGGACGTTTACCGAACGGACCGCAACCCGTCTTATGGGCGTGGCAAAGAGAAGGGCTTTCCGAATAATTCCGTGACACGATGTGTCGCCAATGGTTATTTTTCTTGGATCGTCCAAGACTGGGGGGTCAGGGCGGGCAACCAGGTTGTGGCGGGCGAGGACCAGAATGGTCTCCAGTCGGGAAAACTTTGAAGTCCAGGTCAACAAGGGCGGCCGCTGGGCGACCGAGACGGTGGTCGCCAAGGAAGACGAGGCGCGGGCGCTCGCCAAGAAATTCCTGGCCGACAAGAAATGCGAGGGTGCGCGCATCGTCCGCAACTGGATGCGGTCCGACGGCACCATGGACGAGAGCGAGATTTTCTCGCAGACCCGCTCGGGCGTCGATGACGGCCCGGTCCGCATCTCGCCCATCGAGGACGTGCCCCCCGAGAAATGCGAGACCCCGGACGAGCTGATGGCTCCGTCGGGGCGCAACGTGGTCAACCGCGTCTTCCGCTCCTATCTCGACAAGGCGATCCTGACGCCCACCGAGCTGATGCACAATTACAAGGAACTGAAGCGGCTTCAGGAAAAGGATACCCTGGTCCCCAACGCCGTCGACCGGGTGGCCCAGCTTCAGACCAAGGATACCGACCAGGATTCCAAGTCGCGCAGCGCCGAGCTGTTCAAGACCATCGACGACATGTCGGCGCGTGCCAAACGGGTGGAGAACGTCAAGCTGCCCAAGCTGGACGGCCGCTTCTCCGACGCCATCCGGGCGATCCGCGCCCAGGCGGGGGCCGAGGACGTCGACTACCTAGCCATGGTGCTGCTGTCGCGCGATCTGATCAACGCGCGCTCCTGGGTGGGCAAGCTGGAATTCCTGTGCAAGCTGGCGGTCGAAGACACCGACCCCCACGCGGTCGAGATGCTGGACGGCGTCATCGCCGACGTGCTGGGTTCATCCGTGGTGCAGGAAATCCTGGGCTGGCAGCCGGGGCTGGGCGCCGCCATCTGCCGCATGTTCGACCTGGCCGATGGCAAGTTCCCCACCGAGAAGAGCGAGGCCGGCGAATCCGCCGAAATCCTCAACCGCCTGTTCGCCGAGAAGAAGCTGCCCATCAGCCGCGCCTGCCTGCTCGACCGGGCGCACCGCCAGATCAAGTCCCCCAACCCGCTTTACCGCAGCGAAGGCGGCAAGGAGCTGGAGGAGCTGAAGAAGCTGGTGGAGCGCACCATGACGCCCACCGGATTCGTCTCGGGGCCCGAAACGGCCGAGGCGCTGACCATCCGCTATTCCCGCCAGATCGAGCAGGGCGGCGCGCCGGGCCGCAAGGCCACCGTCAACGGCCTGTTCCGCATGCTGCCCGACCGCGCCTTAGGCCTGATCTACATCCTGGACTTGGCGGGCACCCCCTGGGGCGCCACCGCCACCCCCGACATCGCCGAACTGGTGGATTACTGCCTGTCGGCCCGCCACCTGGGCGATTTCTGCCTGCGCTCGCTACCGCCGAAGGAAAAGATGCTGCGCGCCACCCTGGCCCACAGGACGGCGGCGGCCAATACCGCCCTGCCGCAGGTGGTGCGCGACAAGATCTGCGGTTTCATCGACACCATGCTGGAAGCCTATCTGGTCACCGAGCAGATCGTCGAGAAGCTGGACCACCAGGATTCGCCGCTGCGCGACCGCGCCGTACGGCTGGTGCAGTTCTGCGCCGCCGGCGTGCTGCCCGAGGGCAAGGCCATGACAAGGGCGCGCCAGCGCATCCTGGCCCTGCTGCGCCAGCCCAATTTCGACGCCCATTTCATCGACGGTTTCACCGACCCGGTGCGGGCCCAGAAGGCGCTGCGCGACTTCCACATCCTGCTGGTCAAGGCAGGGTTCGGCTGAAGGCCCCGCCCCCAGTCCTCCTCGGCCCTCAGTCCTCCTCGGGATGGGCATGGGCGCCCCGCAGCGGCTTGGCGCAGTGGGGGCACAGGTGCCCCGTCTCCACCGACTGGCGCAGAATCAGCGACGCCTCCTCCTCGGAGAGCTGCAGGGTGCGGCGCGTGCGCTCCAGCAACCGGCGCTCCGAGCGGTTGATGGAGCCGTCCTCCAGCGCCTTTTCCACCGCTTCGCGGTATTCCTCGCGGCGGATGCGCATCTGCTCGGAAAAGCCGGACGCCAGCACACCGGCGGGCAGCGCGATCATGCCCACGCCCAGGATGGCGGTCAGCGCCCCCAATAATCGGCCCATGGGGGTGATGGGCACCATATCGCCATAGCCCAGCGTGGTCAGCGTCACCACCGCCCACCACATGGAGGTGGGGATGTCGCTGAACACATGCGGCTGGGCGCGGTGCTCGAACAGATAGATCAGGCTGGACGTCAGCACCAGGATCACCATCATGACGAACAGCACCGCCGAGATGGAGCGCGCCTCCTGGCGGGCCACCGCCGCCATCACCGTCATGGCCATGGAATAGCGGCCCAGCTTGAAGACGCGCAGCACGCGCAGCACACGGATGGCCCGCAGGTCCATCTCGACGAACATGCCCAGGTAGAACGGCAGGACCGCCAGCAGATCGACGATGGCCATGGGCGACACCGCCCAGCGCAGCCGCCCCCAGAGCGGATGGCGGAACTTGGGATCGTCGATCTCCACCGCCGTCCACAGCCGCAGCAGGTATTCCAGGCTGAAGATCGCCACCGAGGCCAGGTCGAAGGCGTGGAAGGCCGGGCCGTGGGCGATGGACAGATGCTCGATGGATTCCAGCACCACCGCCACCACGTTCAGCACGATCAGCGCGATCAGGAAGGCGTCGACCACCTTGACCAGCAGGTCGGAATGGCCTTCGCCGCCCAGCATGTGGTAGACCGTGCGCCGCAGCGTGCGCCGGCGGCGGACGTGCCGCTGCCCCGGATGCGGATGTCCCGGATGCGCCGTGGTCGGATGCGGATGGGCGGAATGGCTATTGGTCACAAAACGGCCGATGTCAAAGACGCTTATTTGCGCCACCATATCCGACCGCCCCCGGTGAGGGGAAGGGGCGGACGGTGACGGAAATTCATGGCGCGGAGCACGCCATGTACTTTAGTGTGTTTTAATATACAGGAGCGGGAGAGGCCATGAGCGCGGCCGGGTCGAATACCAAGGCGGGGCGGGTGTTTCTGATCGGGGCGGGACCGGGCGATCCGGACCTGTTGACGGTCAAGGCGTTGCGCCTGATTCAGGGCGCCGCCCTGGTGGTGTATGACCGACTGGTCAGTCAGGAAATCATGGACCTGATCCCCGCCGCCGCCGAGAAGGTCTATGCCGGCAAGGCGCTGGGCAACCATCATCTGGTCCAGGACGAGATCAACGATCTGCTGCTGCGCCTCGCCCGCTCGGGCCGCGACGTGGTGCGGTTGAAGGGCGGCGATCCCTTCGTCTTCGGACGCGGCAGCGAGGAGGCCCTGTATCTCGCCGCCCACGGCATCACCTTCGAGGTGGTGCCCGGCATCAGCGCCGCCGCCGGCTGTTCCACCTATGCCGGCATTCCGCTGACCCATCGCGGGCTGGCCACCGGCGTACGCTTCGTCACCGGCCACCTGCAGGGTGACCGCTCGCTGGATCTGGACTGGACCAGACTGGCCGATCCCGACATCACCCTGGCGGTCTATATGGGGCTGCAGGCCCTGCCCGAGATTTCCGTCCGCCTGATGGCCGCCGGCCTCTCGCCCGACACCCCCGCCGCCGCCATCGAAAGCGGCACCACGCCGCGCCAGCGCCGGGTGGTGGGCACGCTGGCCACCTTGCTGGAGCTGACCCGGGACGCCGGGCTGCAGGCCCCCACCCTGCTGATCATCGGCCGCGTGGTCGGGCTGGCCGACGAGTTGGACTGGTTCGGCAAGCATGGCTGAGAACTCCGCCCTGGTGCTGGTCGGTCACGGCTCGGGACGATATCCCGACGCCGCCAGGCCGATCCTGGCCCTGGCGGACTCCATCCGGCGCCGCAAGCTTTTCGCCGAGGTAACGGCGGTGTTCATGAAGCAGGACCCGCCGCTGTCGGCGGCCCTGTCCCTGGTCAGCGCCCCCATTGTCTACGTGGTTCCGGTCTTCGCCGGGCGCGGCTTCTACACCGGCACCCTGATCCCGCGTGAAATTGGACTGACCGGTCAGGTAACGGAGCGGGATGGCCGCCGGGTGATCTACACCGAGCCGGCGGGCACCCATCCCCGCCTGCCCGGCCTGCTGGCCTGCCGCGCCGACGGCGTGGCGCGGACCTGCGGCTGGGAGCCGACGCACACCAGCCTGCTGCTCATCGCCCACGGCTCGGCCCGGCCGGGCGGCGCGGGCGAGACTCCACGGGCCATCGCCGCGGCCCTGGCGGCCATGAACCACTTCGCCGAGGTGGAACTGGTCTTCCTGGAACAGGAGCCCCTGGCCCGGACCTGGCCGGAGAGGATCAGGGGAGACACCGTGGTGGCGCTGCCCCTGCTGGTGGCGCAAGGGCTGCACGCCGGCCAGGACATCCCGCCGCTGTTCGGCCTGACCCAGGGCCAGACCGGCCCGGTGGACAGCCATGGCCGCCGGGTGGCGCTCGCCACCGGCCTGGGCGCCGAGCCGGAATTGGAAGAGATCATCCTCGATCTGGTCAGGGGGACGATCTCGTAGCGGCCTTGTGGGCGCCGCCCACACCCGCAAAGGGCCCAAGGCCCTTTGATCCCCTTGGATTTTAAGGAATGGGGTCCAGGGACTGCGTCCCTGGCGGGTGCAGGGCAGCGCCCTGGGATATCACTTTCCCGCCCATGCCCCCATCACCCTCATCATCTCGCCCACCGTCTTCTCGTCCAGATCGACGATGGTGAAGCGGGCGCGGCCTTCCTTGATGCGCATCCTTAAGATCCGCATGCCGCTTTCGTGGTCCACGGCGGAAAAGCTGATCTCGCGGCTCCAGGGCGCGGCCAGGGTGGCCAGGGGCGAGACCTCTTCCTTGGCGAATTGGGGATCGTCGGTGGTCATGAAATCCTCTCGTGATAGCGCGCCCGGTAGAGCAGGCGGGGCGAGCGGGGATCGTCCCGGAACGGTTCGCGGGTGTGCAGCGGGTTGTTGGAGACCAGTCCCTGGCCCTCCTCCAGCACATGTTCGAAGATATGGGGCGACGGCCCGTCCAGCAGGCGCCGGATGGCGGCGGCGGCCGGGGCGGCTTGCTCCGACCAGATGGCGTTGCGGGTCCGCGCCGTGTAGCGCATGTGCAGCGTGCCGTCGGCATTGAACGAGAATACCGGCCCCACCGTCTCGGGCCGCGTCATCCCCTCCTCCTCGTTGCCGGGAATGGTCAGGGCGTCGGGCCGCATCAGCGCCCGGATCAGCTCGGGGTCCTCGTCCCTGAGCAGGATATAGGCCATCTCGTGGTCCATCAGCCGGTTGGCCCCGCCCTCGGCCGCCTTTCCTGCGCAATGGAGCAGCAGGGCGCGCACCGTCCTGTCCGGCGGATTGTAATAGCCGTCGGTGTGCCAGGTGATGGGCCGCTCGGTATAGGGAATGTAGCGCGACCGCGTGCCATCGCGGTGAACGCGAAGCGGCGTGATGCCGTCGCCGTCGGCCAGGGCGTTGGCATCCAGCGAGACGAGGCCCAGCTGGGCGGCCAGAGCCTTCAGCGCCGTCTTGTGGTCGCGGCCGGGCTTCGGCCCCTCGGCATAGACCGCCATGTTGGCCCGCCCCAGCCGCTGGTGCAGCGCCTGCCTTTCACCAGGGGAGAGCGCGGCGATGTCGCCCACCTCCACCACCAGATCGCAGGTCGCAGCCGGCGCCCCGGCCAGTTTCCCGTCCCGCCAGCGGGCATAGGACTCGGCATCGTCGAGGCGAAAACAGGCTGGAATCATTGGAATTTTTCCTCCCCATCCATTTTCATGCGAATTTCCTAAAGAATCCACTTGGATCGTAGGGTTCCTCAATATTATCATCCTCGAATGTAACGAGCCGCATAGAACGGCCGGACGAATCAGGAGAGGTCCGGGAGCAAGGCTTCCCAACGGATCGGACATTTATCCAGCGTATTGCCGCGCCTTTTGGGCGTGCGTGCGAACGCATAGTGACGACGGTGAGGGAGCGAGAAGCAATGTCGAAGAAGATGCCGCCCACCCCCATGCTGGACCAACTGGAAAGCGGTCCGTGGCCCAGCTTCGTGACGGGCCTGAAGCGCCTGGCCGAGGTGGAGGGCAAGGCCCATTCCGGCATCATGAAGAGTCTGCTGGGCCAGCTGGAGCACAGCTACCAGACCCGCAAGGGCTATTGGAAGGGCGGCACGGTGGGCGTGTTCGGCTATGGCGCCGGCGTCATCCCGCGCTTTTCCGAGGTGGCCGACCAGTACCCGGAAAGCTCGGAATTCCACACGCTGCGCATCATGCCGGCGCCGGGCTTCTTCTACGACACCAAGACGCTGCGCCAGATGTGCGACATCTGGGAGGAGCACGGCTCGGGCCTGATCGCGCTCCACGGCCAATCGGGCGACATCATGTTCCAGGGCTGCCGCACCGAGCAGGTCCAGGCCGCCTGGGACAAGATCAACGAGATGGGCTTCGACATGGGCGGCGCGGGTGCGGGCGTGCGCACCGCCGCCTCGTGCGTCGGCCCGGCGCGGTGCGAGCAGGCCTGCTACGACACCCTGTCGGCGCATCGCGCCATCATCAACGACTTCACCGACGACATCCACCGGCCGTCGCTGCCTTACAAGATGAAGTTCAAGTTCTCGGGCTGCGCCAATGACTGCGCCAACGCCACCCAGCGCGCCGACGTGGCCATCTTAGGGACCTGGAAGGACGACATGCAGGTCGACCAGGCGGAGGTGCAGGCCAAGGTCAAGCAACTGGGCCGCAAGGAATTCATCAACCAGGTGATCCGCATGTGCCCGACCCAGGCGCTGGGGCTCAACGACGACGACACGCTGGACGTGGACAACAAGTCCTGCGTGCGCTGCATGCACTGCATCAACGTCTGCACCAAAGCGCTCAAGCCCGGCAAGGAAAAGGGCATCTGCATCCTGGTGGGCGGCAAGCGCACTCTCAAGATCGGCGACCTGATGGGCACCGTGGTGGTCCCCTTCATGAAGCTGGAGACCGAGGAGGACTATGAAAAGCTGGTCCAGCTCGCCCACGACATGCTGGATTTCTTCGCCGACAACGCGCTGGAGCACGAGCGCACCGGCGAGATGATCGAGCGCATCGGGCTGGTGAACTACCTCGACGCCCTGGGCCTCGACCTCGACGTCAACATGATCAACCAGCCGCGCACCAATTCCTACATCCGCACCGACGGATGGGAAGAGGAGGCCCGCAAGTGGGCCGAGCGCAAGACCAACAACGCCGCCGAGTAAGGGAGACAGGACCCATGACCGAACTTCGTCGTCCCGTTGAAAGCGGTGTTCCGGATTCCAAGCAGTTCATGCACCCCGCCTTGGTGCGCAATTACGGCAAGTGGACCCACCACGACCGCCCGCGCCCCGGCGTGCTGCGCCACGTGGCGGAAAGCGGCGAGGCGGTGTTCACCGTCAAGGCCGGCACCCAGCGCCAACTGGACGTGTTCACCATCCGCCGGCTGTGCGACATCGCCGATGCCTTCTGCGACGGCCATATCCGCTTCACCGTGCGCTCCTCGGTGGAGTTCATGACCACCGACGAGTCCAAGGTCCCGGCCCTGATCCAGCGGCTGGAGGACGAGGGCTTCCCGGTGGGCGGCACCGGCAATTCGGTGGGCTTCATCAGCCACACCCAGGGCTGGCTGCACTGCGACATCCCCGGCACCGACGCGTCGGGCGTGGTCAAGGCGCTGATGGACGAGCTGGTGGACGAGTTCAAGTCCGAGGAGATGCCCAACCGCGTCAAGATCACCACCAGCTGCTGCCAGATCAATTGCGGCGGCCAGGGCGACATCGCCATCAACGTCCAGCACACCAAGCCCCCCGTGATCAACCATGCGCTGGTGGCGGGCGTGTGTGAGCGCCCGGCGGTGATCGCGCGCTGCCCGGTGGCGGCCATCCGTCCCGCCCTGGTGGACGGCAAGCCCAGCCTTGAGGTGGACGAGAAGAAGTGCGTGTGCTGCGGCGCCTGCTATCCGCCCTGCCCGCCCATGCAGATCAACGATCCCGTCCATTCCAAGATCGCCATCTGGGTGGGCGGCAAGCATTCGTCCACCCGCTCCAAGCCCATGTTCCACAAGCTGGTGGCCGCCGGCCTGCCCAACAACGCGCCGCGCTGGCCGGAAGTGGCCGAGGTGGTGAAGAAGATCCTGTCGGTCTACAAGAACGACGCGCGCGCCTGGGAGCGCATGGGCGAGTGGATCGAGCGCATCGGCTGGCCCCGCTTCTTCGAGCTGACCGAGCTGCCCTTCACCAAGTACCACGTGGACAACTGGCGGGGCGGCCGGGCCAATCTCAACGCCTCGGCGCACCTGCACTTCTAGGAGGCCGGCTCGATGAAATTCGCGATTCTGGTCAACGAAGGCCCCTACAACCACCAGGCCGCCGACAGCGCCTTCCAGTTCTGCAAGGCGGCCTTGGACAAGGGCCACGAGATCTTCCGGGTGTTCTTCTATTACGACGGCGTCAACAACGCCACCAAACTGGGCGAACCGCCCTCGGACGACCGCAACGTGACGAAGAACTGGCAGAAGCTGGCGGACGATCACAAGGTCGATCTGGTGGTCTGCGTCGCCGCCGGTCTGCGGCGCGGCATCACCGAGGCCAATCTCGCTCCAGGCTTCCGCATCTCGGGCCTGGGCCAGCTGATCGAGGCCGGCATCCATGCCGACCGTCTCGTGACTTTCGGGGATTAAAGCCATGGACGATATGGAAAGCGGCATCGTCAAGAAGTTCATGTTCGTCAACCGCAAGGCCCCCCACGGCACCGTCTACGCCCTGGAAGTGCTGGAAATGGTACTGATCTCGGCGGCCTTCGACCAGGATGTGCATCTGGCCTTCCTCGACGACGGCGTGCTGCAGATCAAGAAGGGCCAGACGCCCGCCGGCATCGGGGTCAAGAACTTCTCGCCCACCTACCGGGCGTTGGAGGGCTACGACATCGAGAAGCTGTACGTGGAGGCGGAAAGCCTGGCCGAACGCGGCCTGACCGAGGACGACCTGCTGGTCGACGTCGAGGTCCTGAGCCGCGCCGAGATGGGCAAGCTGATGGCCGAGATGGACGTGGTCCTGACGGCTTAAGCCCCCCACCCCAACCCCTCCCCACGAGGGGGAGGGGCGATACGGAACGAAAGCTCTCCTCCCCTTGATGGGGAGGGGTCGGGGGTGGGGTGGAACCGCCTTCCGCGATGACAAGAAATTGAGGATTTGCCCATGGCAACGCTGCACACCGTCAACAAATCCCCCTTCGAGCGCTCCTGCCTCGAATCCTGCCTGGGCCACGCCCAGCCCGGCGATTCCATCCTGCTGATGGAGGACGCGGTCATCGCCGCGCTGTCCGGCACCGCCTTCGAAGGCAAGATGGCCGACGCCGCCAAGACCATGAAGCTGCATGTCCTGGGCCCCGATCTGGCGGCCAGGGGACTGGACCCCGCAAAGGTGGTAAAAGACATCATTGTCGTGGATTACGCCGGATTCGTGGATCTGGCGATCGAGACCAAGGCGACCAACGCCTGGCTGTAACCGAAGAATAATCGAGGAGAGGAACACATGGCTTATACCAGCAACGGCGCCACCATCGAGGCCGATGAAGAGGGCTACCTCACCGACATCAACCAGTGGAACGAGGACTTGGCCGGCCAGATCGCCAAGGACGAGGGCATCACCATGAGCCCGGAGCACTGGGAAGTGGTCAACTTCCTGCGCGAGTACTACGCCGAATACCAGATCGCCCCGGCGGTGCGCGTGCTGACCAAGGCCATCGCCAAGAAGATGGGGCCCGACAAGGGCAACAACAAATACCTCTACGAGCTGTTCCCCTATGGCCCCGGCAAGCAGGCGTGCAAGATCGCCGGCCTGCCCAAGCCCACCGGCTGCGTGTAACCCCCAGCCTGTCATCCTGAGGGAGCCCTGCGACCGAAGGATCTTTCACGCGACCGATGGCAATCGCCATCGGCTGAAAGATCCTTCGCTTCGCTCAGGATGACACCGAAGGGCGTTGGCTACGGCTTAAGCGAGGCACCGTGACGATCTTTTTCGCCATTCTCTTCTGCGTCTCGACCCTGGTCCTGGTGGCCGGGCTGGCCATGAAGATCGCCCAATACGCCCGCACCCCGGCGCCCTTGAAGATTCCCACCACCCCGGCGCCCTTGACCAAGGGCGGCGTGGCGTTGCGCCTGGGGCGCGAGGCGGTGCTGTTCGAAAGCCTCTATCGCGCCAACCGGCTGCTGTGGCTGTTCGCCATTGTCTTCCACCTAGGGCTAGCCGTGGTGCTGATCCGCCACGGGCGCTATTTCCAGGCGGAAATCGGGTTCCTGACCCAACTGGTCCAGCCCCTGGCCCAGCCGGCGGGTCTGGCCATGGTGGCGGGCCTTGGCCTGCTGCTGGTCCGGCGCTTCGTCTCGGAGCGGGTGCGCTACGTCACCCGGCCCTCGGACATCCTGATGCTGGTCCTGCTGCTGGGCATCGGCGTCACCGGCATGGCCATGAAATGCGTGGTCCACACCGACATCGTCGCGGTGAAGGCCTTCTTCACCGGCCTGATGGGCTTCGAACTGCGGCCGCTGCCCAATGATCCGCTGCTGGGACTCCACCTCCTGCTGGTCTGCCTGCTGATGATCGTCTTCCCCTTCTCCAAGCTGCTGCACGCGCCGGGCCTGTTCTTCAGCCCGACCCGCAACCAGACCGACACGCCGCGCGAGGTGCGCCATCTGGCCCCCTGGGCCGCCCGGCTGGAGGAAAAGTGATGGCCGCCGCCCCCTTCGACATTCCCGCCCTGGGCGATCCCGCCCGCCATCCGGTTCCGGCGATCAAGGCCGACGCCATGGCCGCCTCCAGGCCCTATGTGGCCGCCGAGGCGCACCAGCAGCCCCTGGGCTTTCCCGGCGAACTGACCGAGGGCTGGGAAAAGCGCGCCATCGACCACATGGGCGGGCTTCTGTCCAAGTACCGCAGCTTGCAGGTGTTCATGGACATCTGCGTCAAGTGCGGGGCCTGCACCGACAAGTGCCACTACTTCTTAGGGACCGCCGACCCCAAGAACATGCCGGTGGCCAGAGCCGACCTGTTCCGCAGCGTCTATCGCCGCTACTTCACCCCCGTCGGCAAGCTCGCCCCCGGCCTGGTCGGCGCGCGCGACATGAGCAAGGAGGTGCTGGACGAGTGGTACAGCTACTTCCACCAGTGCTCCCAGTGCCGCCGCTGCTCGGTGTTCTGCCCCTACGGCATCGACACCGCCGAGATTTCCATGGCGGCCCGCGACATCATGGATTCCATCGGCCAGGGCCAGAAGTACTGCAACGAGATCATCGGCAAGGTCCACAAGATCGGCAACAACCTGGGCCTGCCCGCCCCCGCCCTGATCGACACGCTGGAAGGGCTGGAGGAAGACATCCTGGACGAGACCGGCGTGCCGGTCCGGCTGCCCATCGACGAGGCGGGGGCCGAGGTTCTGCTGGTCACGCCGTCCGCCGACTTCTTCGCCGAGCCGCACGTGCTGGGCCTGATGGGCTACGCCAAGGTGTTTCATGCCGCCGGCGTATCGTGGACCCTGTCCACCAAGGCGTCGGAAGCCGGCAATTTCGGCATGTTCATCGGCAATTACGAGCAGATGAGGAAGATCTCCATGCGCATCCGCGAGGCGGCGCAGGAGCTGGGCGTCAAGCGCATCATCTTCGGCGAGTGCGGCCATGCCTGGCGCGTCGCCTATTCCTTCCTCAACACCCTGGCCGGACCGTGGGACTTCCTTGATCCCCGCTACCCCGTGCCCCAGCACATCCTGGAATTCACCTCCGACCTGATCGCGAGGAAGGGCATCAAGCTCGACAAGTCGGGCAATGACGGCATGGTGCTGACCGTCCACGATTCCTGCAACGTGGCCAGGGGCGCGCGCATGGGCGACCGTCCCGGCGGCCAGTTCACCATCCCGCGCGACGTGATCAAGGCGGCGGTGCCGAAATTCGTCGACATGCACCCCGACACCATCTGCGACAAGACCTATTGCTGCGGCGGCGGCGGCGGACTGCTCACCGACGAGCTGATCGAGCTGCGGGTCAAGGGGGCCAGCCCCCGCATGGAAGCGCTCAAAGACGTGGTGGACAAGGAAGGCGTCACCCACATGGCCGCCATGTGCGCCATCTGCAAGGCCCAGTTCACCAAGATCCTGCCCTATTACGACTTCGACCGGGAAATGGTGGTCAGCGTTCACCAATTGGTGAGCAACGCCATCGTCCTCGGCGACAACGACTAAAAAATTTCGAGGGAGAGCCCAATGGCCGCCAAAGCCGAGAGCACCACCGAGGGACGGAACTACCGCCGCTACAAGGACGGCGAGTCGAGCCCCAAACACTGGCAGGAGGAGATCTTCAAGGCCGGCTGGTCGCACAAATGCCCGACCTATGTGCTCCGCACGCCGCCCTGCTCGGGCTCGTGCCCCTCGGGCCACGACATCCGCGGCTGGCTGGACATCGTGCGCGGCGTGGAAAAGCCCCCGGCAGGCATGGCCTGGCAGGAATACGCCTTCCGCCGCATGACCGAGGCCAACCCCTTCCCCGCCATCATGGGCCGCGTCTGCCCGGCCCCGTGCGAAAGCGGCTGCAACCGCAACATGGTCGAGGAACACGTCGGCATCAATTCGGTGGAGCACCATATCGGCGACTGGGCCATCGCCAACAAGCTGGCCTTCCCCAAGCCCGAGCATGAGACCGGCAAACATGTCGCCGTGGTGGGCGGCGGCCCGGCCGGTCTGTCGGCGGCCTATCACCTGCGGCGGGCGGGTCACGCCGTCACCGTGTTCGAGGAGAAGGCCGAGCTGGGCGGCTATGTCCGCTACGGCATTCCCGGCTACCGCACGCCGCGCGAGGTGCTGGATTCCGAGATCAACCGTATCCTCGATATGGGCATCACGGTGCGCACCAAGTGCCGCATCGGCACCGACATCACCGTGTCGGAACTGGAAGACAAGTTCGATGCCATCTTCTGGGGCATCGGCACCCATGCCGGGCGCGGCCTGCCCATTCCCGGCTGGAAGGACACCGTCAACTGCGTGTCGGGCGTCGCCTTCCTCAAAGCCTTCAACGAAGGCCGGCTGCAGCACGTTCCCGGGCGCATCATCGTGGTCGGCGGCGGCGACACCTCCATCGACGTGGCCTCGGTGGCGCGCCGCCTGGGGCATATCGACAAGGTCTCCGAGCAGGACCGCGCCGACAACGTCATCTTAGGCCACGTGGCCCACGATGTGGCGGCCACGGCGCGGCGCGAAGGCGCAAACGTGACGCTGACCTCGCTGTTCCCGGTGGAGAAGATGTTCGCCGCCCAACGGGAAATCGACGACGCCAAGCGCGAGGGCGTCGATATCCGGGGCGGCATCATGCCGCTGGAGGTGATCAAGGGTTCGGACGGCCGCGCCGTCGGCCTCAGGCTCTGCCAATGCACCATGGAGGGCATGACGCCGAAGCCCATCGAGGGCACCGAGTTCACCCTGGACGCCGATCTGGTGGTGGCCGCCATCGGCCAGGCGGGCGATCTGGCCGACCTGCCGGAGATGGACAACGGCAAGGGCTTCATCAACGCCGACAAGGCCTATCGCGTGCCGGGCAAGCCCAAGCACTTCGTGGGCGGCGACGTGGTCAAGCCGCACCTGCTGACCACCGCCATCGGCCATGGCCGGGTGGCCTCGGCCGGCATCGGCGAGTTCCTGGACAAGGGCGACGTGGCCAAACGGCCCAAGGTGGATGTGCATCACTTCGACCTGCTGGCCAAGCTGCACGAAAGCAACCTGGACCCGGCGCCCTACCAGCCCGGCCCGGTGCGCGGCACCTTTGAGGCCAAGTTCGCCGTGCACAATTTCGAGAACCGGGCGGCGGCCGAGATCATCCCCCACGACGACCTGTTCCTGGGCCACTTCACCCGCACGGCGCGCCATCACCGCCACGAGGTGCATATCGACGCCGACAAGGTGATCGGCAATTTCGACGAGCGCCTGCTGACGCTCACCGATGCCGAGGTGGTGGACGAGGCCAAGCGCTGCATGTCCTGCGGCCTGTGCTTCGAATGCGACAATTGCGTGGTGTTCTGCCCCCAGACGGCGGTCAGCCGGGTGCCCAAGGCCCAGCGCACCACCGGGCGCTACGTGGAGACCGACTACGCCAAGTGCATCGGCTGCCACATCTGCAAGGACGTCTGCCCCACCGGCTACATCCAGATGGGGCTGGGGGAATAGGGATGAGCCGGAGTATTGCCACCCCGCCCCCGCCCCCTCCCCATCAAGGGGAGGGGAGAAACGTGCCAAGCCCCTCCCCCCGGCGGGGAGGGGTTGGGGTGGGGGGCCGCCTGCTCGTCCTGTTCCTCCTCCTGTTCACCCTTCCCGCCTTCGCCGCCGACCTGCCCCACTGGCCCAAGGCCAAGGGCGAGGCCTGCATCGCTTCCAACGAGGTGATGCGGCGCGATCACCCGGACATGCTGAAGCATCAGCGCGACGACACAATGCGGCTCGGCATCCGGGGCGCCAAGGCGTCGCTGAAGGCCTGCGTCGAGTGCCACGCCGCCACCGATTCGGCGGGCAAAATGGTGCCGGTCAGCGATCCCGGCCAATTCTGCCAGTCCTGCCATGCTTACGTGGCGGTCAGGCCCGATTGCTTCGAATGCCACGCCACCACGCCCAAATCCCCGGTCAGGGAGGCGTCGCGATGACCGAGCTGTCCCGCCGTCAGGTGATCCTCGCCTCGGGCGCGGTGCTGATTGCCGCCCCCGTTCAGGCACGCGCCCCCGGCGAGCCGGCTTCGGCGCGGAGCCGCTGGGGTCTGCTGATCGACACCGGTAAATGCAGCGCCGAATGCAATGTCTGCGTCGAGACCTGCAAGGCCGAGATGGGCCTTTCCGGCCACGACCGGCCGCTCACCGACGCCCAGTACCTGCGCAAGGTCAACGTGCGCGATCCCGCCACCGGGGCGGCCCATTCGGTGCCGGTGATGTGCCAGCACTGCGCCAAGCCGGCTTGCGTCGACGTCTGCCCCACCGGCGCCTCCATGAAACGGGCCGACGGCATCGTGCTGGTGGACCGCCACATCTGCATCGGCTGCCGCTACTGCATGATGGCCTGCCCCTACAAGGCCCGCTCCTTCGCCCACGAGGACCAGACGGGGCAGCAGCCATACCTTCCGCGCGGCAAGGGCACGGTGGAGGGCTGCACGCTGTGCGTCCACCGCATCGATGAGGGACGCCCGCCGGCCTGCGTCGAAGCCTGTGCGGCAAAGGCCAGGGGCGCCATGCTGTTCGGCGATCTCAACGATCCGAAATCGGACATCGCGCAACGGGTGGCGCGCGAGGCCACCAGCCGCATCCGCGCCGATCTGGGGCTGGAGCCCGCCATCCGCTACCAGGGGATCTGAGCCATGAGCAGCAGCAACGCCGCCTACACCCAGGTGCGCCCCTATACGCGGGGCTGGCTGGCCCTGATGGCCGGTTTCGGCGCGGTGATCATTGTGGCGCTGGGCGCCGTCTGGCACATGGAGCACCAGGGCCACTGGGTCACCGGCATGACCAACCAGGTGGTGTGGGGCATGCCCCACGTCTTCGCCGTGTTCCTGATCGTCGCGGCGTCCGGCGCGCTCAACGTCGCCTCCATGGGCTCGGTGTTCGGGCGCGAGGACTACCAGAAGCTGGGCCGTCTGTCGGCCCTGCTGGCGGTGGCGCTGCTGGCCGGGGGACTGGCCGTTCTGGTCCTCGATCTCGGGCGGCCCGACCGTCTGGCGGTCGCCATGACCCACTTCAATTTCAAGTCCATCTTCGCCTGGAACGTCATCCTCTATTCCGGCTTCATGGCGGTGGTGGGCGTCTATCTGTGGACCATGATGGACTGGCGGGCCGGGCGCTTCTACAAGCCCGCCGCCCTGGTCGCCTTCGGCTGGCGGCTGGTCCTGACCACCGGCACCGGCTGCATCTTCGGCTTCCTGGCGGCGCGGGAAGCCTATGGCGCGGCGGTGATGGCGCCGCTGTTCATCGCCATGTCCTTCGCCTACGGCCTGGCGGTGTTCATCCTGGTCCTGTCGGTGTCGTTCAAGATGACCCGGCGCCCGCTGGGCGGCGATCTGTCCGCCCGGCTGCTGCGCCTCCTGGGCCTGTTCGTCGCCGCCAATCTCTATTTCACCGCGCTGCTTCACGTCACCCAACTGTATTTCGCCGGGCGCGGCGGGGTGGAGGCCTTCATCCTGTGGAACGGCGGCATCCACACCACCCTGTTCTGGGTGGGTCAGGTGGGCCTGGGCGGCATCCTGCCCCTGGTCATCGCCTATGGCGGCTGCGGCCATGCGGTGCGCAAGCGGGCCATGATGGCCTCGATCCTGGTGGTGCTGGGCGGGCTGGCCCAGGTCTGGGTGATCGTTATCGGCGGTCAGGCCTGGCCGCTGGACCTGTTCCCCGGCATGGAGGTCTCGTCCACCTTCGCCGATGGCCATGTCCACGCCTATGCCCCCAGCGCCTGGGAGGTGATGCTGGGCCTGGGCGGCGTGGCCGTCGCGCTGGTCATCGCCACCATCGGCATGACGGCTCTCGGCCTGCTGCCGTCCGGGCTGGAGACCGCAACCGAATCGCGCGGATGCAACAACTAAACATATATGACGGGTTACAGACTGAAGTATGGAATTGTTAACAATTTGTTGATGTTTGCGTCGATCCATGACCATTCTGACCGTAGGGTTATGGGCACATAGTCATCACTTCCCGGGGGGGAGAGTGTGAGCGCAAGCATCAAAGCCCGTAAAGGGCAGGAGCCGCAGAAGGACGACGGGCTGGAAATCGTGCGCGACACCTTGCGCACCCAGGTCGCCGATATTCTTCGCGTCAATATCGGTCAGTTGTCCACGGTCCCGCCGCACGAGGTCTACGACCACATCCTGAACACGCCCGGCCTGCTGCACGAATGCTTCCAGGTGTTCCGCAGCCAGCCTGACCTGTTCCGCAAGATCGTGCTGCGCAAGGACAAGCGTCCGGCCACCGCCGGCGACGAGGAACTGTGGTGCGGCCGCACCCTGGACCACGTGGTGGCGCTGGTGGTGCGGGCTTCGGCCAAGCGCTACTTCCGCGAGGCCATGCCGGCCCCCGAGGCGCCGCCCATCGTGGTGCAGGCCCCGTCCCTGCTGCACAAGACCGCCATCAAGCTGGGCATCAAGAAGCCCGTTCACCGTGCCCCCATCGCCACGCCCAAGGGGCCGGGCGACAAGCTGTACGAGGTCTTCCGCGACAACCTGCGCTATGAGTGGCAGGCCCAGTTGATCCCCAGCTATTCGACGCTCCATCCCAGCACGGTGCGCGTCCTGGGGCCGCGCATCCTGAAGCTGCGCGAATCGGCGCAGATCGACATCCTGGCGGCCGAGGGGCTGGGGCCCGACGGGCGCCTGCCGCTGCTGCTGGAAGACGCGCGCCGCCTGCGCGCCGTGGACGGCAGCATCGATTCCAACGCCCTGATGGAGGCCTTCACCAAGCAGGGCCTGGACGCCGTGTTCCCCGACATGGACGAGGTGGCGCTGCGCAAGGCGGTGTCGCAGATCGCCGTCATGGAGAACAAGGCGGTGGACATGATCTTCCCCGCCATGGAATACGCCCTGAAGCCGGTGACGGTGTTCCTGTTCACCGCCTATAGCCGGCTGGACCTCAAGGGCTTCCGCCAGGCCTTCGGCCCCCACTGCGCCCTGTGGGCGGTCCAGAAACTGGCCAAGCATCTGGAAACCCAGCGTCCCTGGCCGCGCTCCATGCCCGGCATGAAGTCGGCCACCCTGGCGGCCCTGGCCTATGCCATCGACCTGGACAGCGGCATGCCGGCCAGCGCGCCGATCCGCCCCGCGCCGCAAGCGGTGAGCGGCGTGCCCAGCAACGCCGCCGTTCCCTCCATGGCCTCGGCCCCGCCGCCCCTTCCGCCCTCGCTGAAGAAGCCGGCGCCCAAGTCCAACGCCGATCTGGACCGTGCGTCCAGGCGGGCCAAGCCGCTGTCCTCGGCCGGGGCGAGGTAAGTTTTTCCTGTCATCCCGACGCCCAAAGGCGGAGGGATCTCGTCCTGGCATGCTGTTTCCAACATGGAAAAGCCCATCCAGGAGGAGATCCCTCGCCTGCGCTCGGGATGACGAACCACCCTACCCCCTCAGCGCATGGATTTCCGAGACCGTCGCCCTCAGCCTGTCCGCCAGGTTGAGGGCGACGTTTTCGATCAGCCGGAATGCCAGGCCGGGGTGGCGCTCGCCCAGCGCGGCGAAGCCTTCGCGGCTCAGCACATAGACTTCCACCTCGGTCATGGCCACGGCGTCGGCGGCATGGTTGCCGGCGTCGAGAAAGCCGATGCCGCCGATGATCTCGCCGGGGCCGCAGGTGGCCAGGTGGTAGTGCTCCTTCTTGTGGATGGGCAGGGTGATGCGGACGCTGCCGCGCCGGATCAGGAACAATTCGTCGCCCGCCACGCCCGCCTTGAATACCTTCTTGCCGGCGTGGATGGGGCGCAGCGTCACGGTGGCGTGCAGGTCGGCCAGTGCCTCGGGCGGCTGGCCGGCGAACATGGGCATGTCGGCGATATCGAGGACCAACTCGCCGCCGCCCTCGGCGTCGCGGACGCCCGAGCGCTGCTCCTCCACCCATTCCAGAGCCTCGTCCAACTGGCGGAAGGCGAAGGCCTTGTTGGTGGGCCGCACCACGCCGGTATCCTTGAGGAAGCGCTTCATTTTCAGGCCGCTGGGCAGCCCCTTGGGGATGTCGCAGAACACCAGGAAGGCGTCGTTCTCCTCCAGCCGGTCCTTGATCTGCTCCAGCACGTGGGTGGCGGTGAGGTCCAGCGACTGCACCCGGCGCATGCTGAGAATGACGAACTTGCGGGTCCGGGTCTCGGGCTCCAGGGCGGCGTGAAGCTGGCTGGCGGTGCCGAAAAACAGGCTGCCCTGCAATTCGAACACGACGGTGTCGCACGGTCCCTGATCGCTCGCCGCCGCCTCGTCCGGGCTGCGCAGGCGCTTGGAGAAGATCTGGTTGCCCTCGATGCGGTTGCGGACCACCGTGCTGCGGGTCTGCTCGCGGATGAACAAAAGGATGGCGAAGGCCACCCCCACCCCCGACGCGGCAATCAGGTTGCCGGCCAGGGCGACGACGATCACCGCGGTGATCACCAGGAAATCCAGCCGCGTCGCCGGCGTGTAGAAGAATGCCAGCGAATGGCGGTCGATCATGCGAAAGCCGATGACGATCAGGATGGCCGCCAGGGCCGGCACCGGCACCCAGGCGACCACCGGCGACAGCACCAGGAAGGCGGCGAAGCACAGGCTTCCCGCCAGCAGGCCCGATACCCTGGTATTGGCGCCGCTGTTGACGTTGATCAGCGAGGCCCCCATGGTCCCGGCGCCGGGAACGCCGCCCACCAGGGCGGCGGCGGCGTTGCCGATGCCCTGGCCCAGCAGGTCGCGGTCGGGATTGCTGGTGGAATTGGTCATGGCGTCGAGCACGACGCAGGTCTTAAGCGTGTCGATGGACAACAGCGCCGCCAGGGTCAGCGCCGGAATCACCACCTCGAGCACGATCTCGGGCTCCAGGGCGCCCAGCGAGCGCCAGTGCTGGCCGATGGTGGCCCCCACCCCATAGCCCCCGGCGGAAATCCGTCCCACCAGCAGCCGGTTGCCGTCGAGGGTCATCAGGGCGGGATCGAAGGCCGCCAGGGCGAAATAGGCGGCCAGCCCCGCCGCCAGGGCCAGGATGGCCGGCGGCACCGATCGGGTGAAGCGCGGCGTCAGCACCATCACGGCGATGACCACGCCGCCCACCACCATGCTCTGCCACACCCACAGCGAGGGCAGGCTGAGGGAGGCCCACAGGCTGATTCCGCCGGGTACGCCCAGCAGCTTGGGGATCTGGCTGCCGATGATGATCAGGCCGACGCCCGAGAGATAGCCGCAGACCACGGGATAGGGGATGAACTTGATCAGCCGGCCGATGCGCAGCAATCCCAGCGCGATCTGGAACAGCCCGGCCAGCAGGGCGGTCAGACCCAGCAGCAGCACGATGCTGCCCGCCGGCAATCCCTGGCCGGTCAGGGCATAGGCCTGGGCCGACAGCATGGCCGCCGCCGGGGCGCAGGGCGCGCTGATCAGCCGGGCACTGCTGCCGAACAGCGGGGCGAGCATGCCGAGAGCGGTGGCCCCCAGAATGCCGGCCATGGCGCCTTGCGCCGCCAGAGAACCGCCCAGGGGCGCGAAGATGGTCACGCCGAAGGCGATGGCCGACGGCAGGGCCACCAGCATGGCGGCCAGACCGCCCCAGGCGTCGCCGGTGAATTTCACCCGGCCGTAGCGTTCATTGCCGCCGGCGATGTCCAGACCCATCCCGCCCCCGTTGACCGGCCTATCCTTGCGAAGTATCCGCCTCGGCTCGGCCACGGTCAATCGAGCGTAACAATTCGCTCACCCGAGGCGAAGCCGGGGACAGGGGTTGCGCGCCGTCATTGACACCGGATGGCCGGCGGTGCTGTTGTTCCGGCCACGAATTCCCAAGGAAAGCGGTCATGGTGCGGATGAACTGGTTACCGACGATGCTGATGGCGGCCCTGCTGGCGGTTGTCGGACTGCCCGCCATGGCGGCCGAGCCGGGCGCATCCGAGTGGGCGACCAGCGAATCCGGCAAGGTCCGCCTGATCTCCGCCACCACCGCCATCGGCGACTCCGCCCAATTGCGCCTGGGGCTGCATTTCAAGCTGGAGCCGGGCTGGAAGATCTACTGGCGCACGCCGGGCGACGCCGGCTATCCGCCCAAGCTGGACTGGACCGGTTCGGCCAATCTGGACAATCCCCAGCCGCACTGGCCCGCCCCTCACCGCTTCGTGCTGGCAGGCTTGCAGAATTACGGCTATGCGGGCGAGGTGATCCTGCCGCTGGACGCCCGCGCCCCCGACGCCTCGCGGCCCGTCGCCGCCCGCCTCGCGGTGGATTTCCTGGCCTGCGCCCAGATCTGCGTGCCGCAGAAGGCCGAACTCGGCCTGGACCTGTCCACCGGACCGGCCGAGCCCTCGGCCTTCGCCCACGACATCGGGCGCTTTGCCGCCCTGGTGCCCGGCGACGGCCGCCGCCACGGCCTGTCGCTGGATGGGGCCGAAGCCCTGGGCAGCGGCGAGACTTCGGCGTTGCGCCTCACCGTCTCGTCCACCGAGCCCTTCACCGATCCCGACGCCTTCGTCGAGGCCGAGGACGTGGCCGCCTTCGGCCAGCCCCGGGTCAGCCTGTCGCCCGACCGCCGCCGGGCGGAGTTCCATATTCCCGTGCCGGCCGGCGCGCTGCTGAAGCCCCTGGCCGGCGCGCCCATGAGCGTCACCGTCACCGACGGAATGCGCGCCTTCGAGACCCGAATGGTTCCGGTTCCCGGCACGGCCGCCCCCATGGCGGCGGGCGAGGCCCCCGGGCTGGCCGGCATGCTGCTGGTGGCGCTCCTGGGCGGGCTGATCCTCAACCTGATGCCCTGCGTGCTGCCGGTGCTGTCCATCAAGGTGATCGGCGTGCTGGCCCATGGCGGCGGCGAACGCTCCCATGTGCGGGCCAGTTTCGTCGCCTCTGGCGTGGGTATCGTCGCCTCGTTCCTGGCGCTGGCCGCCCTGGCCATCGGGCTGAAACAGGCGGGCGCGGCGGTGGGCTGGGGCATCCAGTTCCAGCAGCCGGGCTTCCTGGCCCTGATGGTGGTGCTGCTGGCCCTGTTCGCCGCCAATCTGTGGGGCATGTTCGAGATTCCCATGCCCGCTTTCCTGTTCAACCGGGGCGGCGGCGTGCCTCATCACACCGTGCTGGGCCATTTCCTGTCGGGCGCCTTCGCCACCTTGCTGGCCACGCCGTGCTCGGCCCCCTTCCTGGGCACCGCCATCGGCTTCGCCCTGGCGCGCGGCCCGGCCGAGATCGCGATGATCTTCACCGCCTTAGGGATTGGCATGGCCGTTCCCTATCTGGCGGTGGCCATCTGGCCCGACGCCGCCCTGAAGCTGCCCAAGCCGGGCCGCTGGATGGTCACGGTGCGCAAGGTCCTGGGCCTCGCCCTGGCCGGCACGGGTGTGTGGCTGCTCAGCGTGCTGATGGTCCAGGCGGGAATTTGGGCCGCGCTGATCACCGGCGGGGCCATGGCGGCGGCGGTCGCCACCCTGGGCCTGCGCCACAGGCTGCCGGCGGCGGCGCGTCCGGCGGTGACCGCCTGCGTGGTGGCCCTGGCCGGGCTGGCCCTGGCCGCCCCCTTCCACGGCTCGGCCAACGGAGAGGCCGGCCCCGAGGCCGGCGGCGCCGTGACCTGGGGCCGCTTCGACAATCAATCCGTGGCGCGGCTGGTGTCCGAGGGCAAGGTGGTGTTCGTGGACGTCACCGCCGATTGGTGCATCACCTGCAAGGTCAACAAGGCGGCGGTGATCGAGCGGGGCGAGGTGGCGCGTCGGCTCTCCTCCCCCGGCGTGGTGGCCTTGCGCGCCGACTGGACCCGGCCCGACGAAAGTATTTCCCGCTATCTGGCCTCGTTCGGGCGCTACGGCATCCCCTTCAACGCCGTCTACGGCCCCAGCGCCCCCGACGGCATCGCCTTGGCCGAACTGCTGAGCGAAGCGGAAGTGCTGGCGGCGCTGGACAGGGCGCGCTGAGGCATCCGCAAGCCGTTCATTTTACACCAATGACCGTCATTGCCGGGCTTGACCCGGCAATCCATGGTCGGCGTATACGCCGACGGATCAAGTCCGGGGGTGACGATGGTGGAAACCCCCTACACCGCCCGGATATCGCCCAGGAAGCCGTCGATGGTGGTCTTGAGGCGCACCGCCTCGTCGCCCATGGCCTTCGACGCGTCCAGCACCTCGTCGGCGGCGGCGCCGGTGCGGCCGGCGGCGTCCTGAACCCCGCCCACATTGGCCGAGACCTCGGCGGTGCCGGCGGCGGCCTGCTCGACGCTGCGCGCGATTTCCTGGGTGGCGGCGCTCTGCTCCTCCACCGCGCTGGCGATGCCTGAGGTGATCTCGCCCACCTCGCGGATGATGGCGACGATGTCGTGGATGGCCTGAACCACACGCTCGGTCTGCTGCTGCACCGAGGCGATCTGCTGGCCGATCTCGCCGGTGGCGCGCGCCGTCTGGTTGGCCAGGTTCTTGACCTCGCCCGCCACCACGGCGAATCCCTTGCCCGCCTCGCCCGCCCTGGCGGCCTCGATGGTGGCGTTCAAGGCCAGCAGGTTGGTCTGGGCGGCGATGTCGTTGATCAGGGTCACCACCTCGCCGATCTTACCCACCATGGTGGCCAGACCGGTGACGGTGTCCTGGGCTTCGCCGGCTTCGGTCACGGCATTGCCGGAGATCTCGGCCGAACGGTGGACCTGACGTCCGATCTCCTGAATGGAGGAGGTCAGCTCCTCGGCGGCGGCGGCCACCGTCTGGACATTGGCCGAGGCCAGCTCGGTGGCGCCCGCCACCACGGTGGCGCGGCTGTTGGTGTCGCTGGCGGCAGAGCTCATGGAGGCGGCGGTGCCCTGCAGACGGAGCGAAGCGGCGGAGACCGCCTCGACCATGCGCTCGGCCGAGCCCTGGAAGCGGTTGACCAGCGTCTCGATGGCCTGGCCGCGCAATTCGCGCTGATGGGCCTCGGCCAATTGCCTCTCGGCCAGATCGTGACCCCTCATCATGGCGTCCTTGAAGACCTGCACCGAGCGGGCCATGGCCCCCATCTCGTCACCGCGCTCGACGCCGCCCACGCTCACCGAGAAGTCGTCGGCCGACAGCCGCTCCATGGTGGCGACCAGCGAACCGATGGCCGAGGTCATCTGGCGCACCACGGTCCAGGCCACCGCCAGGGCGATGACCAGGGCGGCGACGACCCCCAGGATGGTGGTGAGCAAGATACCCTTGGCGTCGCCGTTGACCTGGGCGGCCAGGGCCTGCACATCGGCCGCCATGCGGTCCTCGACCTTCTTCAGCAGGTTGATGCGCGCGGTGGCGGTGGCGAACCAGGCGGGCCCCGTGACGTCGCCCACATTGCCGGTGGCGGGACTGTCGAGACCCACCTTGCGCATGCGCTCCACCGTGCGGGTGGCTTCGTCATCCAGGGCGGCGCGGTAGAAATCGGCCTGCTCCTGGGTAGCGTTGGTCTGGAATTCGCCCAGGAACAGCTGCTGTTCGGCGACGATGGAGACGAAGCGGCGATAGATGTCGGGCTCGAACTTTCCGGCGGCGAAGGCGCCGGCGGCGGTGGCCCGCTCCTGCCCGGCCTTTTCCTTGCCTTCCATCAGCCGGAGGTAGGCGCCGATCATGCGCCCCACCCGGGCGTCGCTGGACAGCAGGGCGATCTGGTTGACCACGTCCAGCTGGAACCGGATGGTTTCGGTGAAATTGGCGAGCGAGACCCGCCCCTCGATGGCCAGGGTGTCGATGGCGCCCCGCGTGGCGATCAGCGCGTCCAGGCGCTTGGCGGCGGCCTCCACCTTGGGCGGGAAGCTCTTGCCCAGCGCGGCGGTGTCCACACCGGCCAGGGAGCGGACCAGCTTTTCCCGCGCCTCGTCGGTCAGCTTGCGCTGGGCCTTGAGCTCGGCGCCGAACTTCTCGCCCTTGCTGCCGAGATAGACGGCCGAGGCGCCCCGCTCCTTCTGCACCTCGTGCACCAGGGCGCTGATATCGGCGGTGAGCGGAGCGACGCTGGCCAGGGTGGAGGTTTCCGACACCACCCGCGCCTTGTCGCTGATCACATAGGCCGCCAACCCGAGAATCAGGAGAACGGGAAACAAGAACGACAGGCCGATCTTGGCCGAAATCCTGATGTCGGTCAGCCGCATCATGGGTACGCCTCCGTATTGAAACTTACGGATAAGGCCCCCAAACCCTTTCCCGCTTCCCTAGAGCCATACGAAAGTAATGCACTCCAGTGGGCTTAATGTTGTGGCAAATGTATCTATTTTCAAGTCGCCAATTGCACTGATTGCAATTTACAGCCTTGTCTGGCGAAGTCAGGCCAGACGTTCCTCTTCCGCGAGTGGGCGGAAAAGTCCGGGCGGCAGGCGTGTCGCCTTGTCGCAGATCGTCTTGTCGATCTGAGGCTGCGTCAGATTCTCGGCGCGGGACAGGTCGGCATCGCGCAGATCGGCGCCCATCATGACGGCGCCCTTGAAGTCGGCGCCGGCGGTGCGGGCGCCGCTTAAAGACGCGCCCGACAGATCGGTACCGCGCAAGACCGCGCCTTCCAGGTTGCTGAGATTCAGCTTGGCGTGGCGAAGGGCGGCCACACCCAGATTGGCCCCGCCCAGATTGGCCGCCGACAGGGTGGCGTAGCGGAAATCCGACCCGTCCAGGCGCGCCTCGGCCAGGCAGGAATCCGACAGATCCACCTCGCGGAAGGTGGCGTTGGCCAGCACGGCGCCCGACAGATCGACGCCGGCCAGGTCCATGCCGGTGAAGGTGGCGCGCTTGCCCTCCGCCCCCTTGCTCTGCAGCCACTGGGCATGCTCGGCCACCACCGCCGAGACATCCAGGGCCGCCACGTCGCGCCCCTTGCGGGCCTTGTGCCCGGCCTGGGCCATGGCCTCTTCCCATTGCTGGCGGCGTTTGGCGGCGCGGCGCCGGGCGGCCTCGGCTTCCGCGTCGGGGCGGATTCCCGCCACCTCGATGGGACCATCCGAGAGCTTGCGGACCGGGGCCAGATCCTCGTCGGACAGCTTGCCGCCCGACAGCCGCCGCGCCGGGGCGTCGGAACCGGCGGAGGCGAAGCCGCCGTTACCGCCCCCCGAAGCCGGGCGGGGCGCGGCGGGCGGCGAAGCGGGAGTGGCGGAGGCAGGGACGGCGGGGGAGGAGGAAGCGGCAGCCGGGGGCACCTTGTCTTTCCCGGTCAGGGCCACCACCGGCCCGTTGCGCGTGGGGCGGGGGTCGGACGGCGAGGCGGAAGCGCCCACCCTCGCCTCCAGCCGGGCCATCAGGGCGGCCACTTCCGGAACGGATTCGGGTTGGGATGGAGCCGCCTTGCTTTCGGCCGGCGGCGCGGCCGCGGCATCGCCGAGCTCGGGCAGCGGCTCGGCCTCCTTGATGAAATTGCGCTTGGGCGCGTCGGCCAGGCGGGCGGGCGGGGCCATGCGCACCGGCTTGGCCAGGGTCTCGCCCACCCGGTGCCCCAGTTCGTGGCCGGAAATGGGCTTGGGCACCACGCCTTCGATGCCCAACACCTTGGCGCGGTCGATGGCATCCTTCTGCGTCGAGGGCGCCACCACCAGCACCGGCAGGGATTCGTTGGGATTGCCGAGCGGGCGGCGGACGCCTTCCAGCACCCGCAGCCCCTCGTCCGGCTTGGCCGCTAGGTCGATGAGCAGGATGTCGAAGCCCTGGGCCAGCAGCTTGCCCAGATCGGCGACCTGATCGAAGGACGTCACCTCGCGCACATTCAGCTTGCGGAACGTCTGACGGGCAAGGAAACGGAACTGGTCGTCCAGGCCGAACACCAGCACCCTTATCTTCTTCCAGTCGGTCCCCTCGACCGACTGGGTCACCGTCGGATGACGCATCTACGTATGAACCCTCACTAATCCCGCACCGCTACAATAGTCATACGCCGCCCGCCGGAGCAATCGTCGAAGCGTGGCGGAATTTGTTGGCCTTGCGTCAGTGGCCCACCGGCTTCCAGCCGGGATGGTCGAAGTGAGCCTGATACCGGTCGAGCGCCTTCACCGCCGCCACGACGCCGCCGGCGCGGTCGCCGCCCTTGCCCTTCATGACGTCGGTGGCCGAGATCAGATCGGCCAGCACGATGTGCAGCTGGGCATCCACCGCCTCGGGCAGCTTGCACTGCTGGGCGATGGTATCGATATGGCCCAGGATGGACACGGCCAGGGCGTCGAACTCGCGGGGAGAATAGCGCTTGTCGTGGACCGGCCCCAGGGCGGCGCGCAGATCACCGCCGATGGCGGCCATGCCCTGGCGCAAGGGCGCGTCGGTCTGCCACTTCCGGCCATGGTCGAGGGTGAGCTTGCCCGAGGCCGGAGCGGATTGGTCGTGGGAATGGTCGGAAGCCGCCATCACCGGCGTGGCGAGGGACAGGACGGCCAGCAGGGCGGCCAAGGCAAGGGGACGGGACATGGTGCGTTTCTCCAGGGTTGTTGTGACGGCCCCGACCCTAGCCACATGAACATGAACCGCCGATGAACCTTTAGCTTCCTTCCATGAATTCCAAACCAAGGTTGCGGCCGGGCGCTTGCGCCCTCATCTTGTGGGGATGAGACGACGCGATCCCTCCTCGTGGGACAAGGGGCGCGGCCAGGGGCCGGCCGCCGACTGGACCACGCTCCGCACGCTGTTCCCCTATCTGTGGCCGCCGGGCGAGCCGGAGTTGCGGCTGCGCGTGGTGGCGGCCATGATCCTGCTGGTGGCGGCCAAGGGAGTGGGCGTCGGCGTGCCGCTGCTTTACAAGCAGGCGGTGGATGCCCTGTCGGCCTCGGTGGCGATCGTGCCGCTGGCCCTGCTGGTGGCCTATGGCGCCGCCCGCGTCATGGGCGGCAGCTTCGCCGAACTGCGCGACATCGTCTTCGTCAAGGTGGCGCAGCGGGCCATCCGCAAGGTGGGCCTCGGCGTGTTCACCCATCTGCACCGCTTGGGCCTGCGCTTTCACCTGGACCGCCAGACCGGCGGCGTGTCCAGGGCCATCGAGCGCGGCACCAAGGGCATCGAATTCCTGTTGAACTTCATGCTGTTCAACATCCTGCCCACCCTCTTGGAGATCGGGCTGGTCACCGCCATCCTGTGGAGCCTCTATGACGGGGTGTTCGCGCTGATCACCGCCGCCACCATCGCCGTCTACATCGCCTTCACCCTGGGCGTCACCGAGTGGCGGACCAAGTTCCGCCGCGCCATGAACGAGACGGATTCCGAGGCCTCGACCAAGGCCATCGATTCGCTGCTCAACTTCGAGACGGTGAAATACTTCTGCAACGAGGCCCACGAGGCCGGGCGCTACGACAAGGCCCTGGCCCGCTATGAACAGGCCGCCAGCAAGAGCAAGGTCACCCTGTCGCTGCTCAACATGGGCCAGGGCGCGGTCATCGCCGTCGGCCTGACCCTGGTGATGATCCGCGCCGCCCAGGGGGTGGCCGACGGCACCATGACGCTGGGCGACTTCGTGCTGGTCAACGCCTATCTGATCCAGCTGTACCTGCCGCTCAACTTCCTGGGCTTCGTCTACCGCGAGATCAAGCAGTCGCTGACCGACATGGAATCCATGTTCCGGCTGCTGAAGGAAAACGCCGAGATCGAGGATTCGCCCGGCGCCGCCCCCCTGGCGCTTTCGGGGGGCGAGGTGCGCTTCGAGAATGTCGCCTTCGGCTACAATCCCGACCGCCAGATCCTGGGCGGGGTGGACTTCGCCGTTCCCGCCGGCCATACCCTGGCCATCGTCGGGCCGTCGGGGGCGGGCAAGAGCACCATTTCCCGCCTGCTGTTCCGCTTCTACGACGTGAACGAGGGCCGCATCCTCATCGACGGCCAGGACATCCGCGACGTGACGCAAGGCAGCTTGCGCGCCGCCATCGGCATCGTTCCCCAGGACACCGTGCTGTTCAACGACACCATCCGCTACAACATCGCCTATGGCCGCCCCGGTGCCACCCAGGACGAGATCGAGGAGGCGGCGCGGCTGGCCCGCATCCACGATTTCGTGCAAAGCCTGCCCCAGGGCTACGACACCAGGGTGGGCGAGCGCGGGCTGAAGCTGTCGGGCGGCGAGAAGCAGCGGGTCGCCATCGCGCGCACCATCCTGAAGCGTCCATCCATCCTGATCTTCGACGAGGCCACCAGCGCGCTGGACACCCAGACGGAAAAGGAAATCCAGGAGAGCTTGCGCGAGGTCTCCAAGGACCGCACCACCCTGATCGTCGCCCACCGCCTGTCCACCGTGGTCGATGCCGACGAGATCGTGGTGCTGGAAGCGGGCCGCATCGTCGAACGGGGCCGCCACGCCCAGTTGCTGGCGGCCGACGGGCGCTACGCCGCCATGTGGCGCCGCCAGCAGGAGGCCCAGACCCTGCAGCAGCGCCTGGCCACCGAGCTGGTGGGAGCGGAATAACCCACCTCCGCCCTCCGTTGCCGATTCCTTGGAAACGTGACAGAGTTCAGGGGTATCACCGATAGGAGGAGGCCCCGATGTTCCCCACGTTCGACCCCAAGATGTTCGAGGCCTTCAGCGCCGATCCGGCGTCCTTCCTGGGCAAGGTGGCCGAGTTCCAGCGCGCCAATTTCGAGGCGGCCCGCGAGATCACCGAGAACAACGCCAAGGCCTTCCAGCAGTTGGCCGCCATCCGCGACCCGCAGCAATTCGTCACCGCCCAGCCGGCCATCCTGCAGGCGGTGGTGCAGCGGAACATGGAGATCATGACCCAGCTGTGGCAAAGCCTGGGTGCCGACCTCGCCCCCGCCGCCAAGGGCAAGGGCAAGAAGTAGAAGCCTTTCCGGCCGTGCGTCCGTTTCCCCCTCTCCCGCTTGCGGGAGAGGGGGTCACACCGGCAGGGTGAAGCTGAACACCGCGCCTTCGCCCACCACCGAATCCACCCAGATGCGGCCGCCGTGCCGCTCGACGATGCGCTTGCAGATGGCCAGGCCGATGCCGGTGCCTTCGAAGCGGTCGCGGGTGTGCAGCCGCTGGAAGATGCGGAAGATGCGCTCGCGGTATTCGGGCGCGATGCCGATGCCGTTGTCGCCGACCTCCACCACCCATTGGGTCCCGTCCCGGCGGGCGGTGACCCGGATCACCGGGGAACGCGACGGCTCGCGGTATTTCAGGGAATTGCCGATCAGATTCTGAAGCAGCTGCGCCATCTCGCCCGGGATGGCCGGCAATGTGGGCAAGGGAAGCGGCCGCTCGATCCGCGCGCCGCATTCGCCCATGGCGGGGGAAAGGTCGGCGAGAACGCCGTCCAGAACCCGGTCCAGGCTGACCAGCTCCAGCGCCTCTTCCATCCGGCCGACCCGCGAGTACTCCAGCAGGTCCAGCACCAGCCGGTCCATGCGCTGGGCGCCTTCCTTGGCATAGGCCACGTATTGCGCCCCCTCGTCGCCGATCACCGGGCCGAAGCGGCGCTCCAGCAGGCCCATATAGGCGCTGACCATGCGCAACGGCTCGCGCAGGTCGTGAGAGGCGATGAAGGCGAATTGTTCCAGATCGGCGTTGGAGCGGGCCAGTTCCTCGCCCTTGGCGATCAACGCCCGCTCCGCCGTCTGGAATTCGGTGATGTCCTCGACGATGGACCAGATGAAGCTCTCGCCGTCACTGCCGGTGGCCAGCATCCCCGACAGGCGGACCGGCACCCGCGTGCCGTCCTTGCGGATGTATTCCTTTTCGTAGGGACCGTAATGCCCGACCGTTTCCAGCCGCTCCAGCTGGCAGGCCTCGGCCTCGGCGAAACGCATGGGGGTAAGGTCCCAGTAGCTCAACCCCCGCAACTCCTCCAGATCATAGCCGATGATGCCGAGGAAAGCGGGGTTGGCCTCGAGGAAGGCGCCGTCCAGGGTGTTGCGCGCCATGCCCAGCGGCGATTTCTCGAACATGGCGCGCAGCTTCTCTTCATTGGCGCGCAGTTCCGTCTCCACCTGACGGCGGCAGGCGACATCCTCGAGAAGGTGGCGCTCCGCCTGATGCCGGCGCCCGATCTCGTCGCGCATGCGTCCGATCAACGCCACCAGCGCCACCAGTTCCACCGGCGCCACCACCAGGGGCGCGAAAAAGGCTCCCACCCAGACGACATCGGGAACATGGCCGATCATCGCCAGGCTGACCGAGGCGGCCACCAGTTCGGCCACCACCACGGCAAAGACGGTACCGCCCACCAGCAGCACGTTGAGCGGCACATGCAACAACAGGCGGACCACCGCGTCGCGCAATCCATTGCCGCCCCGCCGGACGGAATCCTCACTGCCGCGGCCCACCGTCACGCCACTCACACCGCCCCCCACATCTAGAAACGAAATGTAGCAAATTGTGTCTATGCGCAGGGTATGGTCAGGTAAATCCCGTATCAACGGGAAAGTTGGGGATTATCCCTTTGCACCGCCGGACTACCCTGGCTGGCCGCGCCGCGCTTGCTCCGGCCGCGCCCTGCCGCTAGTGTATTCCGCTTTTGCATTTCGCCCAGGATGAGGCTGTCCCTTGAAGTATGTGAGCACCCGCGGCACCGCGCCGGTCCTTGATTTCGACGATGTCCTGCTGGCCGGTCTGGCCCGTGACGGCGGCCTGTATCTGCCGGAAAGCTGGCCGGTCTTTTCGCCCGCCGAGATCCGCGCCATGCGCGGCCTGTCCTATGCCGAGCTGGCGGCGCGCGTCATGCGCCCCTTCGTCGAGGGCTGCCTGTCCGACACCGAACTGTCCAGGCTGTGCGCCGAATCCTATGGCTCGTTCACCCATCCGGCGGTGGCGCCGTTGAAGCAGCTGGGCCACAACCAGTGGGTCATGGAGCTGTTCCACGGCCCGACCCTGGCCTTCAAGGACTACGCCCTGCAGCTGGTCGGCCGCCTGTTCGACCATGTGCTGAAGAAGAAGGGCCAGAAGGTCACCATCGTGGGCGCCACCTCGGGCGATACCGGCTCGGCCGCCATCGAGGCCTGCCGCGATCGCGCGGCGGTGGACATCGTCATCCTGCACCCCCATGGGCGGGTGTCCGAGGTGCAGCGCCGCCAGATGACCACCGTGCTGTCGTCCAACGTGCGCAACGTGGCCGTGGACGGCACCTTCGACGATTGCCAGGACCTGGTGAAGGCGCTGTTCAACGACGCGTCGTTCCGCGACGAGATGAACCTGTCGGCGGTGAACTCCATCAACTGGGCCCGCGTCATGGCCCAGATCGTCTATTACTTCGCCGCCGGGGTGGCGCTGGGCGCCCCCGATGTGCCCATGAGCTTCTCGGTGCCCACCGGCAATTTCGGCAACGTCTTCGCCGGTTATGGCGCCAGGCTGATGGGCCTGCCGGTGGACAAGCTGATCGTGGGGTCCAACACCAACGACATCCTGACCCGCTTCTTCGAAGGCGGCGTCATGAAGACCGACGGCGTGGTCCCCACCCTGTCGCCCAGCATGGACATTCAGGTCTCGTCCAATTTCGAGCGGCTGATGTTCCTCAGCCTGGGCGGCGACGGCGCCGCCGTGGCCAAGCTGATGGAAGACTTCCGCAAGAACGGCGCCATGGTCATGCCCCAGGGGGCGTGGAATTCCATGCGCGAGGTGTTCGAAGCCTACCGCCTGGACGACGAGGCGACCCTGGCCGCCATGCGCTCGCTCAAGCGCTCGACGGGCGAGACGCTGGACCCCCATTCGGTGATCGGCGTCGCCGCCGCGCTCAAGGGCCACCAGGCCAAGGATTGCACCATGGTGGCGCTGGCCACCGCCCATCCCGCCAAGTTCCCCGACGCGGTGGAGAAGGCCACGGGCGCGCGCCCCGGCCTGCCGCCCCACATGGCCGATCTGTTCTCGCGCACCGAACGCCTTGACCGTCTGGGCAACGATGCCGACCTGTTGAAGCAGTATGTGCGGGCCTTCGCCCGCCGGGAAAACGCATGAGCGAGATCAGGGAGACCCGACTTAACTCCGGTCTGAAGATCGTCACCGATCCCATGGACACGGTGGAGACGGTGTCGCTGGGCGTCTGGGTCGATGCCGGCACGCGGCACGAGCCGGTGGAGATCAACGGCGTCAGCCACCTGCTCGAGCACATGGCCTTCAAGGGCACGGCGCGGCGCTCGGCTCTCGACATCGCCGAGGAGATGGACGCGGTGGGCGGCCATCTCAACGCCTATACCGCCCGCGACCACACCGCCTATTACGCCAAGGTGCTGAAGGAGGATTCCGCCCTGGCGCTGGACATCATCGCCGACATCTTGCAGCACTCGACGCTGGAGGCCGAGGAACTGGCCCGCGAGCAGGCGGTGGTGGTCCAGGAGATCAACCAGGCCATCGACACCCCCGACGACATCATCTTCGACCATTTCCAGGCCACCGCCTATCCCGACCAGCCCCTGGGCCGGCCGGTGCTGGGCAGCGAGGAACTGGTGCGCGCCATGAGCCGCGATCAGGTGATGGGCTATCTGCGGGGCAATTACTCGGCGCCGCGCATGGTGCTGTCGGCCTCGGGCCGCATCGACCACGACCATCTGGTGGCCGCGGCGGGCGCGGCGTTCTCGCAGCTGCCGCCCCATCAGGCGGCGGTCACCGACGTGGCCCGCTATGTGGGCGGCGACTTCCGCGAGGAGCGCAGCGAGCTGGAGCAGGTCCACGTGGTGGTGGGCTTCGACGGCGTCGCCTATGACGACCCCGACTATTACGCCGCCTCGGTGCTGTCCACCCTGCTGGGCGGTGGCATGTCGAGCCGGCTGTTCCAGGAAGTGCGCGAAAAGCGCGGGCTGGTCTATTCCATCTATTCCTTTGCCTCGTCCTACAACGACGGCGGCCTGTTCGGCGTCTATGCCGGCACCGGCGAGGACGAGGTGGCGGAGCTGATTCCCGTCATGTGCGACGAAATCGTCAAGGTGACCGGCGGCGTCAACGAGGCCGAGGTGCAGCGCGCCCGCGCCCAGCTCAAGGCCTCGATCCTGATGAGCCTGGAAAGCACCACGTCGCGCTGCGAACAACTGGCCCGGCAGGTGGTGATCTACGGCCGCCCCGTCCCGGTGGCCGAGGTGGTCGAGAAGGTCGAAGCCATCACCGCCCTTGATTGCGCAAGGGTGGCGCGCCGCCTGTTCGCCGGCCAACCCACCTTTGCCGCCATCGGGCCGTTGGGCAAGGTGGAAGGCTTCGAGCGGGTGGCCGAACGTCTGAGGCCCTGATGCACCGCATCCGCGCCGCCCTCCTCGCCCTCTCCCTGATGGCGCCCTCCGCCGCCTTCGGCCTGCCGGCCGCCACCGGCGTGTCCAATCCCACCATCGTGGTCGCCATCATCGCCACCCTGTCGGGTCCGGGCGCCATGGTCGGCCAGGACAGCGTCGACGGCTTTTCCACCGCCATGCGCCACCTGGGCGGCCGCTTCGCCAATCAGGAGGTGCGCGTCGTCGTCCAGGACGACAGAGGCTCACCCGACAACGCCCTGGCGGTGGCCCGCAAGCTCCTGGAGCGCGAGAAGGTCGACTTCGTGGTCACGGCGGTAACCCTGCCCGCCATGTCGGCCATGGTCCGGACGCTGACCGAATCCCGCGCCTTCGTGCTGAACCTGGATGCCGCGCCCGCCAGCCTGGCCGGGGCCGGCTGCTCGCCGTGGTTCTTCCAGATCGCCACCCCGGCCCAGGCCATCCACGAGGCCATCGGTGCCCATCTGTCGGCCGAGAAGATGCGCCGGGTGGTGGTCATCGGCACCGACGCGCCGGCCACCGACCAGGCGGTCGCCACCATCCGCCGCGCCTGGCCGGGCGAGGTGGTCGAGGTCCTGCGCCCCCGCCACGGCAGCACCCGCTTCACCGACGAGATGGCTAGCCTGCGCCAGACCGCCCCCGACGCGGTGGTTAACCTGCTGACCGGCGGCATGGGATTGGCCTTCACCCGTGAATTCGCCGCCGCCGGGCTCAAGGCCGACCTGCCCATGATCGGCATCTGGCAGGGCTGGGAGCGCCCCATGCTGCCCGCCATGACCGAGGCGGGCATGGACGTGCTCAACGTGGCGCCGTGGAGCCCCGACCTCGACACCCCGCTGGGCAAGCGTTTGATCACCGATTTCGAACTGGAATACGGCCGCCCGGTCACCGGCTGGGTGGCCCATGGCTACGACACCGCCCAGATGCTGGACGCCGCCTTGCGCGCCACCGGCGGACGGACCGGCGACCGCGACGCTTTGCGCAACGCGCTCAGGCGGGCCGAATTCGCATCGGTGCGCGGCGGGTTGCGCTTCGACAGCAACCACTTCCCCTCGGTCAACGTCTATCTGCGCCGCACCACCCGCGACGCCAAGGGCCGCCCCACCGAGGAGTTGCGCTCCACCCTGATCAAGGACTGGCACAGCCGCGATGCCGGTCTTTGCCCCATGCGCTGGACCGAGGAACCCGCCCCCGGCGCCCATCCCCCCGGCGCCGCGCCCAAGCCGGGCGCCCAGCCGCCCAAGCCGCCCGCCGCCGCCCAGCCGGCCAAGCCCAAGCCGCCGCCGGCCGGACAGGCGCGCCCGGCGCAGTAGCCTCCCTTATTTCCATAATTCCCAAACGGAATAGAACCGGCCGCATTCCCCCTATGCGTCGGTACAACTAGACTCAGCGGTTCAGTTTCCTATACCGTCCAGCCGGTACAGTAAGGGACCAGAGCCGCATGAGCACCCGCGAGCGCATCATCGATTCCGCCATGACCATCGTGCGCGACCAGGGCGTCACCAAGCTGACCCTGGACGCCGCCGCCAAGGAGGCGGGGGTCAGCAAGGGCGGCGTGCTCTATCACTTCAAGAGCAAGGACGACCTGATCCGCGGCATGGTCCAGCGCCTGATCGACCAGTGCGACCAGCTCAACCGCGAACATTACGAACGCCAGCCCGAGGGGCCGTACCGCTGGGCGCGGACCCTGGTGCATGCCTGCTTCGACCCCAACGGCCCGGCCTTCGACCCGGTGGGCGGCGCGCTGCTCGCCGCCGTCACCGTCAATTCCGACCTCGTCGCCCCCATCCAGGCCATGTACGACCGCTGGATGGAGCGCATTCAAAGCGACAGCCCCGACCTGGAGCGGGCCGGGCTGATCTGCACCGCCATGGACGGCGTCTATTTCCAGCGCCTGATGGGCATCAACCTCAGCGATGCCGAGGGCGCCGAGCGCCTCAAGCGGCACGCCCTCGACCTTTTGAAGTAACGGAGCCTCGCCATGAAAGCCAAACGGATGATCATCATGCTGGCGGGCTCCGCTGTCGTGTTCGGAGGCGTGTTCGGCTTCGTCGCCTTCAAGAACCACATGATCAAGCAGTTCTTCGCCACCATGCCCAAGCCGGTGGTGGCGGTGACGGTGGCCAAGGCCAGCCTGACCGACTGGCGCAACGTGGTGCCGGCGGTGGGCACGCTGCAGGCGGTCAACGGCGTCGACATCTCCGGTTCGGTGTCCGGGCTGGTCAAGTCCATCGCCTTCGAATCCGGCCAGGAGATCAGGAAGGGCGCCGTGCTGGTCCAGTTGGACACCGACGTGGAGATGGGCGACCTTCGAAGCGCCCAGGCCGAACTGGTCCTGGCGCGCACCAGCTACGACCGCAGCGCGGCGCTGCTGAAATCCGCCACGGTCAGCGTCGCGGCGCTGGAAAAGGCCGAGGCCGAGTTGAAGGTCAAACAGGCCAAGGTGGCGGGGCTGCAGGCCCAGATCGCCAAGAAGACCATCACCGCCCCCTTCGACGGCCGCCTGGGCGTGCGCAAGATCGATCTGGGCCAGTACGTCCAGCCGGGCCAGATGGTGGTCAACCTGCAGGACCTGTCCCTGATGCTGTGCGACTTCACCGTGTCGCAGAAGGAGCTGTCGCTGCTGGGCGTCGGCCAACCCGTGCGCATGACCACCGACGCCTGGCCGGGCGTCACCTTCGAGGGCCAGGTGGCGGCCATCGAGCCGCTGGTGGACGCCAAGACCGGCATGGTCTCGGTCCAGGCCCGCTTCCCCAATTCCGAGGGCCGCCTGCGCCCCGGCATGTTCGCCCGCATCGAGATCGAGCGCCCCGCCGGCGCGCCGGTGGTGACGGTTCCCGCCTCGGCGGTGGCCTACAATCTGCACGGCGACGCGGTGTTCGTGGTCAGGCAAGAAGCCGGAGCCGACGGCAAGACGGTGGCCAAGGCCGAGCGCGCCGTGGTCAGCGTCGGCGAGCGCAAGGACGGTCTGGTGGTCATCAAGTCGGGAATCGCCGCCGGCGACACCGTGGTGACCTCGGGCCAGGTCAAGCTGGAGCACGGTTCCCTGGTCAGCGTGGCGGCCGCCGATCCCTTGAAGACGGCGGCGGCCGGGACGGTGCAGTGATGTTCGACATCTTCATCAAGCGGCCGGTTCTGGCCGCGGTGGTCAGCCTGCTGATCCTGTTCATCGGCCTGCGCGCCCTGATGAGCCTGCCGGTGCGCCAGTATCCCGAGATGACCAACACGGTCATCACCATCACCACCACCTTTCCCGGCGCCGACGCCGACATGATCCAGGGCTTCGTCACCCAGCCCTTGCAAAAGGCGGTGGCCACCGCCGAGGGCATCAACTACCTGACGTCGCGCTCCATCCAGGGGTTGAGCGAGATCAAGGCCTTCATCCGCCTCAACGACGACCCCGAAACCGCCATGACCGGCGTCATGAGCAAGGTGGCCGAGGTCAAAAGCCTGCTGCCCAAGGGCATCAACGATTCCATCATCAAGAAGGAGACGGGGCAAAGCTTCGCCTCGGCCTATCTCGCCTTCTCGTCGGACCGTTTGAGCCAGCAGCAGATCACCGATTACGTCATGCGGGTGGTGCAACCCAAGCTGGCCGCCGTGCCCGGCGTCGCCAATCCCGAGCTCTACGGCGGGCAGAAATTCTCCATGCGCGTCTGGCTGGACCCCGAAAAGCTGGCCCAGCACGGCATGGGGCCGGACGACCTGAAGACTGCGCTGGTCAGCAACAATTTCACCTCGGCGTCGGGCTCCACCAAGGGCGCCTACGACGTGGTCAACACCCAGGCCACCACCGATCTGAAAAGCGTCGAGGAGTTCCGCCAGTTGGTGGTCAAGCATGACGGCTCGCGCCTGGTGCGCCTCGGCGAGGTGGCCGGGGTCGAGCTGGGGCCGGAAAACGACGACATGAGCGTGTTCGCCGGCGACGAGCGGGCCATCTTCGTCGGCATCTACACCACGCCGGAAGCCAATCCCCTGTCGGTGATCCGCCAGGTGCGCGAAGAGGCGCTGCCCGCGCTCCAGGCCCAGCTGCCGCCGGGGCTCACCGCCAAGATCGCCTACGATTCCACCCTGTTCATCGACGCCGCCATCACCGAGGTGGCCAAGACCATCGCCGAGGCCGCCATCATCGTCATGGTGGTGATCTTCTTCTTCATGGGCTCGGTGCGTTCGGTGGTGATCCCGGTGGTCACCGTGCCGCTGTCCCTGATCGGCGTGGCGGTGCTGCTGCTGTCGCTCGGCTTCTCCATCAACCTCTTGACCCTGCTGGCCATGGTGCTGGCCATCGGGCTGGTGGTGGACGACGCCATCGTGGTGGTGGAAAACGTCCACCGCCACATCGAGGAGGGGCTTACGCCCTTCAAGGCCGCCCTGGTGGGCACGCGGGAAATCAGCGGGCCGGTCATCTCCATGACCATCACGCTGGCCGCCGTCTATGCCCCCATCGCCTTCATGGGCGGGCTGACCGGTTCCCTGTTCAAGGAATTCGCCCTGACCCTGGCCGGTTCGGTGGTGGTGTCGGGGGTCATCGCCCTGACGCTGTCGCCCATGATGTGCTCGAAGATCTTAAAGCACGACGACGACAAGAAGGGTCTGACCGCGCTCATCGACCGCACCTTCGACCGGGTGCGGGCCAAGTACGAGCAATGGCTGGGCGCGTCGCTGGCCGACCGACCCACCACCCTGGTCTTTGCCCTGATCGTGCTGGGCTCGCTGCCCTTCCTGTTCCTGGCGGTACCCACCGAGCTGGCGCCGGAAGAGGACCAGGGCGTGGTGTTCACCGCCTATAACGGCCCGGCCTCGGCCAATACCGACTTCATGGAAGCCTTCTCGCACCAGATCTCCACCAGGCTGAAGGCCTTCCCCGAGACCAACGAGACCTTCCTGATCAACGGCATGGGCGCCATCAGCCAGGGCTTCGGCGGCGCGGTGCTCACACCTTGGGAGGACCGCAAGCTCTCGGCCAAGGCGCTGACCGCCGCCATCCAGCAGGCCCTGAACGAGGTGTCGGGCGTCAAGGCCTCGGTCTTCCCGCCGCCGCCTTTGCCCGGTGTCGACGGCCTGCCGGTGCAGTTCGTGCTGTCCTCCATCGCCGATTACCAGCAGCTCGACGAGATTCAGGGCGAGCTGATGAAGCGGGCACAAGCGTCCGGCATGTTCGCCTTCATCGACGCCGACCTGAAGATCGAAAGCCCCCAGACCCAGGTGATCATCGACCGCGACAAGGCGGCGGCCTACGGCATCTCCATGCAGCAGATCGGCGACGCGCTGGGCACCATGACGGGGGGCAATTACGTCAATCTGGTCAACCTGCAGGGCCGGTCCTATCAGGTCATCCCCCAGGTCCCGCGCGAATTCCGCCTGGA
This sequence comes from Magnetospirillum sp. ME-1, assembly GCF_002105535.1. Classification (GTDB taxonomy): domain Bacteria; phylum Pseudomonadota; class Alphaproteobacteria; order Rhodospirillales; family Magnetospirillaceae; genus Phaeospirillum. The sequence continues at coordinate 99,677 of NZ_CP015848.1, forward strand.
CCCCGCCCAACTGGGCCGCTACCACGTGCGCTCGTCGTCGGGCGCGGCGGTGCCGCTGTCGTCCCTGGTCAGCCTGGGGGCCTCGGTGCGGCCCGTCTCGCTCAACCAGTTCAACCAGCTGAACGCGGTGACCATCCAGGCCTTCCCCATGCCCGGCGTGACGCTGGGCCAGGCGCTGGAGCTGCTGCGCGGCCTCGCCGACGAGTTGCTGCCCCAGGGCACCACGGTGGATTACGCCGGCCAGTCGCGGCAATACGTGCAGGAGGGCAACGCGCTGGCCATGACCTTCGTCTTCGCCCTGATCATCATCTTCCTGGTGCTGGCCGCCCAGTTCGAAAGCTTCCGCGATCCGCTGGTGATCATGGTCTCGGTGCCGCTGTCCATCTGCGGCGCCCTGATCCCCCTGGCATTGGGCGTGGCCAGCATGAACATCTACACCCAGGTGGGCCTGGTCACCCTGATCGGCCTGATCACCAAGCACGGCATCCTGATCTGCGAGGTGGCACGTGAACGCCAGGAAGCGGAAGGCCTCAACCGCGCCCAAGCGGTGATGGTCGCCGCCGGACTGCGCCTGCGCCCCATCCTGATGACCACGGCGGCCATGGTGGCGGGCCTGATCCCGCTGCTGTTCGCCTCCGGCGCCGGGGCGGCGTCGCGCTTCTCCATCGCCGTGGTGATCGTCGCCGGCATGACCATCGGCACCGCCTTCACCCTGTTCGTGCTGCCGGTGATCTACACCTTCGTCGCCGCCGAGCGCCGCACCCAGCCGCAGGGCCTGCCCGAAGGAGCCCCCGCCGAGTGAGCCTGGACCTTTCCACCCGCCTGCTCTACCGCGACGCCGAGGTGCTGATCATCGACAAGCCGGCCGGACTGGCCGTGCATGCCGGCCCCAAGGGGGGCGAGCATCTGGGGCTTTATCTCGACAGCCTGCGCCTCGGCCTGCGCCGCCCGCCGGAACTGGCCCACCGGCTGGACCGCGAGACCTCGGGTTGCCTGGTCCTGGGACGCTCGCGCAAGGCCCTGGCGGCACTGGGCAGCCTGTTCGCCAAGGGTCTGGTGGACAAGACCTATTGGGCGGTGGTGGTGGGACGCCCGCGCGAAGAGTCCGGCACCATCGACTACGCCCTGAAAAAGCGGGAAAAGAAGTTCGGCTGGCGCATGGAGGTGGACCGCACCGGCCTTCCATCGGCCACCCAATGGCGGCTGCTGGGCAGCGACGGGCGGCTCAGTTGGCTGGAATGCAAGCCGCTCACGGGGCGCACCCACCAGATCCGCGCCCATTGCGCCGCCATCGGCCATCCCCTGGTGGGCGATTCCATCTATGGCCGCGGCACCGGTACCCTGGCCGGTGATCGCCTGATGCTGCATTCGCGCGCCATCGTCCTGCCGCTGGAGGCGGGAAAGCCCCCCATCGCCGCCGAAGCCCCGGTGCCCGAGCACATGCGGGCGGCGTTGGAAGGGTGCGACCTGGGCTTACCAAGCCCAGGCTAGGCCCAAGGGGCCGCGCGCCTTATGGCGCGGGAGCCAAGCCGCCACCGGCGGCGCCCGGCGATTGAGGGACAGTAATGCGCATTCCAATACCGAATTGCGTAATTTTACTTGACGCCCGCCCCGCCTGGGGGTGAACTATCGTGACCGGCGAAATCAACGGACCGGACAAACAGGGTGGGGGCTATGAACATCAAGGACATTCTCGTCCATTTGGACGGCGACAAGGTCGACAGCGGATCTCTCGCCCTGGCGGTGGCCCAGGCCAAGCGCTTCGGCGCCCGGCTGACCGGCCTGTTCGCCCGCAAGGAGGTCAGCCCTACCGCCATGGTCGCCCGGCATCCCAGCAATACCCTGCTGGCCCAGGCCGACGCCGCCCGCAAGACCTTCGAGGCGGCCACCGCCGGCCTCGACACCCGCTGGTGGCAGATCATCCACGGCGCCGAGAACGACCTGTTGGGCGAGGCGGTGTTCTGCAGCCACTATGTGGACCTGGTGATCGTCTCCCAGCCCGCCGCCTACGGCAAGAACGTGCCCGAGACCATGGTCGAGCAGATCATCCTCAATTCCGGCCGCCCCGTGCTGGTGGTGCCGGTGGAATACAAGCACCGGCCGCTGGGCAAGCAGGTGGTGATCGGCTGGCGCTCGGCCAAGCAGGCCGCCCGCGCCCTGCATGACTGCCTGCCCCTGATCGACGGTGCCGAACAGGTGCTGGTCGCCTCGGTGCGCGGCTTCTCGCCCATGGACAAGACCCTGCCCCAGGTGGACATCATCGACCACCTGCGCGTCCACGGTCTTCCCGTCTCGGGCGAGCGGGTCAACACCGAAGGCCTGGGCGTCATGGATTCGCTGCTGTCGCGGGCCTACGACATCGACGCCGACCTGCTGGTCATCGGCGGCCATCCCGGCCGCTCGCTGTCCTTCTCGGGCAAGGCCGGCGCCGGCACGCGGCACATCCTGGCGCACGCCAGCATTCCGGTGCTGTTCAGCTGCTGAGTCCATAATTCGAAGGGATGCGCGAAGGGACGAGTCCCTTCGCGTTTTCTTTTGCCGATCTCCCCAAGAAAAAGGCCCCCTTCCCGACCGGGAAGGGGGCCTTGGGCCTAACCGAACCGCGATGAGTCACGCTCACCGCGGTTTGGTCTTACTTCTCGAAGTAGATCTCGACGCGGCGGTTCTTGGCTTCCTTGGTGTTGGCCTTGGTGGGCACGGCCAGCTTGGTGAAGCCGAACGACTTGGCGTCGATGGACTTGATGCCCTGCTTGGCCAGCTGCTTTTCGACCGCGGCGGCGCGGGCCTTGGACAGCCCCTCGTTATACCCGGCCTTGCCGACGGTGTCGGTGTGACCGGCGACGTAGATGCTGCTGGGCTTGATCTCGTTGGCGGCGGCCTCGACTTCCTTCAGGACCTTCATGGCCTCCTTGGTCAGGTTCGACTTGTTGAAGTCGAAATAGACGATGAAGGTCTTGACGATCTTCTTGGCGGGCATGGCGGCCTTGACCTGCAGCTCGGGCTCGACCTTCAGGAAGGCGGCGCGGCAATCGGAATTGGTGTCGCCCTCGGCCTCTTCCTCGATCCAGCAGTCGAACATCACCTGGGCCTTGGCGGCGGCGGCCGGCACGCGCTCGCGGGCGCCGTTGCCGAAATAGCCCACCAGACGGGCGCGGGCGGCGTCCAGTTCCTTGACGCGGTCGGGCATCAGGGACCAATCGGCGGTCACCTCGGGATCGACCGAAGCGCCGGTCGCGGCCTTCAGACCCTTGCGGGCGAAGACGGCGGCGTGATCCCACTCGTACTCGACGGTGGCCTCGTGCTTGGCATAGGCCTTGTACTCGGTGAACAGCGCCTTGGTGAAGGGCGAGCCGGCGGTGGGTGCCGGCGCCTCGAGGATCTCGTTGACCTCGGCCACTTCCCAGGGGGTGGCGCAGGCGCCCAGCAGGGCGGTCATGCCGATGGCGGCGGCCAGATGCAGGAACTTCATGGTCTTCATCTCCGATGGATTCATTGATTGGTTCGACAAGAAAATCAGCGTCCGAAAAGCTTCAACGGGTTCAGTCCTTCGGCGGGGGCCTTGCCGCCGCCGGTGCCGGGAATCAGGCTTTCCACGGCCTTGCCCACGTTCTGGGCGTTCTGCTTCAGCAGGGCTTCCAGATCGGGGCGATAGCTGAGATTGTCCCAGGGTCCGGTGACCAGAATGGGCACCACGATCCCCGCCGCATTGCCGCCGCCCTGGCCTTCCAGGCTGGCGACCACCTTGGGATCGATGCGGTAATTGACGCTGCGCTGGGGCAGATCGACGGTGCCCTTGCCCTCGACGCGCAGCAGCGGCGACTTCAAGGCCAGATCATTGTTGGTGAGGATGCCCTTGACGATGGTGAAGGTGCCGCCCAGCTCGGCGAAATCGGTCTTCTCGGCACTGGCCGAACCGCCGGTGAAGGCGGTGGCGACGTTGCGCGCCATGGCGGCGAGATTGATGCCCTTGATGGCGCCGTTGAGGAAGGTGAGAGCCCCCTTGCCGTTCAGCGACGAGACGATCTGGCGCTGGGTCTTGCCCTGGCCCGTCACCGCCACGTCGAAATTGCCGGTGCCCGACAGACGGTCGGTATCGGCGGCGTCGGTGAGGAAGGGCTCGGCCTGCAGGCCCTTCAGCTGGAACGCGGCGTCCAGGCCCACGCCGGGCTGCGAGCCGTCCAGGGCCACGCGGCCCTTGCCGGCGCCCTGGTAGAGCGCCAGTTCGGAGAGATCGGCGGCCAGCCTGCCGTCCTTGATCACCAGCCGCAGCGCGCTTTTGCCCACCTTGATCTTCTTGACCAGAATACCGGCGCAGGTGAGCGAGAAGTCCAAATCGGCGGCCTTGAGGCCCGAGGCGTCGATGGGATCGTCGCTCCAGCCCTGCTGCGCCTTGGCCGGCTGCGCCCCGCCGCCGCCCGCCGCCGCCTTGCCGTCGCCGCCCTTAGGTGATGCGCCTTCCGGCGGCAGGTAGGGGTTGACGTCCAGCATGTCCACGTCCAGCCGACCCTTGATGTTGGGCCTGGAGCCGCTGGTGTTGACGGTGACGTCGCCCTTGGCCTTGATGGCGTCGATGGCGATGCTGGCCTGGGTGAAGGCGATCTGGCCGGGTGCCGCGGCCAGCTTGCCGCTGATGGCCAGCGGCCCCAGGCCGTTGCCGGCCATGGTGATGGGCGAACCGGCCCAGGCGGCCAGATTGCGGATGGACGGCACGTTGAGGTCGAGGGTGCCGTCGACGCCGGGAGCGGCGCCGCCCTTGGCGTTGCCCTTGAGCCCCAGCTTGACCGGTTCCGAGGCGACGGCGATGTCGAGCGCGCTGCTTTGACCGTCCATCAGGGCCTTCAGGCTGACCACTCCCAGGGTGAGTTCGATCTTCTTGGCGTTCCACACCAGGCTGCCCTTGGCCGACAGCGGCTCGGACAGGCTTTTCAGCGCCACCTGGAGGTTGATGTCGCTCACCTCCTGCTTTGCGCCGGTCTTGCCGTCGATCTGGGTCAGCTTGCCGCCGGTGATGCGCACGTCGCCCAGACGGATGTCGCTGGGCCCCGAGGGAGCAGCCGCCGGCTTATCCGACGCCTTGTCCGCCGGTTTGGCGGCGGCGGGCTTGTCGCCGGGCGGGGTGTCGAACACCCAGTTGCCCTTGCCCTGGCGGTCGGTCTCCAGCGTGATCACCGGATCGACCAGGACGAAGCTGTCCACCTCGACCTTGCCGCCCAGCAGCGGCATCAGCTTGAGCCGCACATCCACGGCGCCCAGGCGGATCAGGTCCTTGGTGGTGAAGCCGGGCGGATTGGCCAGGGCGACGTTGCCCACCTGCACCGACAGCGAGGGGAACACCGACACCGACACCTTGCCCTGGATGGACAGGTCGCGCCCGGTGGCGGACTTGACGCCGGCGACCACCTCGCTCTGGATGCGGTCGGCCGGTATCAGAGCGGGAAGAGCGATCAGGGCGCCGATGATCAGGACGATCAGGACGCCGACAGCGACCAGGACTTTCTTCATGCGCATCCCCCGATGCCCGACGGGGCCGCCGCATCGGCCATTATCCGACGCCGGCCCCTTCCCATAGGACATTCAGCTTATACCCATGGGCGAATTTGTCCAGCTACCCTATGGAATCATTCCGAATCGAGGTGTGACGTCCTGAGCAGGCTGGGTTTTGCCTATGCGGATGGGCTGGGGCCATAGCGCAGGACCTGAATCCGCTCCAGCGTGATCAGGCCGGTGTCGCGCATCATGACGTCGAGGATGGGAAGGAAAGCGTCGATCTTGTCCGGGGCATCGACGATCTCGATCACCACCGGCAGGTCCTCGGACAGGGCGAGGACCTTGGCGCTTTGCAGGCGCGAGGAATGGCCGAAACCCAGCGGGCCGCGCAGCACCGTGGCGCCGGCCAGATTGCTTTGGCGGGCCTCGAGAACGATGGCCTCGAACAGGGGCTTGCCGTCGTAGCGGGCCCGCTCGCCCACGAAGATCCTGAGCAGGGTGGCGTCCTTGGGAATGCGCATGGCGTCGTCTCCTACCGGTTCAGGATCATGGCCGCCGCATGGCCCAGCCAGACGGCCAGCAGGCACAGCGCCACCGATCCCACGACGTTCAGCCCGGCGGCCAGCCACTCGCCGCCCTCGGCCAGGGCCAGGGTCTGCAGGCTGAACGACGAAAAGGTGGTGTAGCCGCCGCAGATCCCCACCATGAAGAAGGTGCGCCATTCGCTGGGCACGTAGAGACGGCCCTCGGCGGCGGTCAGGGTGGCGAACAGGCCGATAGCCGCCGAGCCGGTGACGTTGACCACCAGGGTGCCCCAGGGAAAGGTGCCGGCGCCGGCATTGGAAATCACCGCCGCCAGCCAGTAGCGCAGCGTGCCGCCGATGGCGCTTCCCAAGGCGACCAGGGCATAGGTCAACATGCGCCGTGTTCCCAAAGGTTTACCGAAGACTTCGACTATGCCCCGTCTTGGCGCCCGGTCAACCGGAAACGCCGCCCGTGAATATTGCGTATAGGTTTCAGCCCCCGACTCACCCTATATTATCGCAGGTTCGGGATGAGCATACCCATCGGGCGAGAGTCCGAGGCTCCGGGGGGAGCCGAATAAGGGGGGAGACCATGCGTCATCGTGATTCTCGGTTGCGGCCATGACTGAGCTCGACCCCGCCGGTCTGGCCGGCGTGCTCGAGGACAGCCCCATCGGCGTTTCCATATCGCGCAAGCGCGACGGGGTGATCGTCTTCGCCAACCACACCTTCTGCGATCTGATCGGCGTGCCGCGCGCCAAGGTCGTCGGCTCCAAGGCCCGCGACTACTATGTGGACGACCAGCAGCGCGCCACGGTGATCAATTACATGAAGCGCCACGGCAGCGTCGATCACGCCGAGGTGCAGTTCCGCCGCTCGGACGGCGCGCCGTTCTGGACGCTGCTCACCATCCGCGAATCCCTGTTCGGGACCGAGCCGGTCAACCTCGCCTGGGTCTACGACATCACCGAGCGCAAGACCTCGGAAGAGCGGCTGCAACTGGCCGCCAAGGTGGTGGAGACCGCCAACGAGGGCATCATGATCACCGGCCCCGACGGCACCATCGAGGCGGTCAACACCGCCTTTACCCGCATCACCGGGTTCAGCCTGGACGAGGCCATCGGCAAGAAGCCCAACATCCTGAAGTCGGGCCGCCACGACAACGACTTCTACCGCGACATGTGGCGCTCCATCCTGGATTCCGGCCAATGGCAGGGCGAGGTGTGGAACCGGCGCCGCACCGGCGAGGTGTTCATCGAGTGGCTGTCCATCGCCACGGTCCGCGACGCCTTCGGCGAGGTGTCCCACATGCTGGGCATCTTCAGCGACATCACGGCGCGCAAGGAGGACGAGGAACAGGTGTGGCGCCAGGCCAATTTCGACGCCCTGACCGGCCTGCCCAACCGCTCGCTGTTCCTCGACCGCCTGGGCCAGGCGGTCAAGGCGTCCAAGCGCGACAAGACCCGTTTCGCCCTGCTGTTCATCGATCTCGACGGCTTCAAGAAGGTCAACGACAGCTTCGGCCACGCGGTGGGCGATCTGCTGCTGCAGGAGGCGGCGGCCCGGCTGTTGCTGTCGGTGCGTTCGTCGGACACGGTGGCGCGCCTGTCGGGCGACGAGTTCACGGTGATCCTCCACGACGTGGAGGGACGCAACGAGATCGGCAACGTGGCGGCCAAGGTGGTCTCGCGCCTGGCCGAGCCCTTCGAACTGGACGGCAATGACGCCAATGTCCAGGCCAGCGTCGGCGTCGCCGTCTTCCCCGACGACGCCGACGACGCCGCCATGCTGATCCGCCTCGCCGACCGGGCCATGTACAATGTCAAGGGATCGGGCAAGAACAATTTCGGCTTCCACGAAATGCCGGAACGGCTTGTCTATCCGCTGGATGCGTGATGTCTTAGTCTCCTCCCCGCAATTGAAGGGATGGAGACCGGAATGTTCACCCTGACGCCGCTCGAGACCGAGGCGCTGCGCCTGTCTCTGCTGGTGTCGTTCTGGGCGGTGGCGGCGTCGCTTCCCCTCGGGGTGGGCTGCGCCTGGGTCCTGGCCCGCCTCGATTTTCCCGGCAAGACCCTGGTGGACGGCATCATCCATCTGCCGCTGGTGCTGCCCCCCGTGGTGGTGGGCTATGGCCTGCTGGTGGTGCTGGGCCGCAGGGGCGTGGTGGGAGGCTGGCTCTACGACTGGTTCGGCATCACCATCGCCTTCACCTGGAAGGGGGCGGCGGTGGCCTCGGCGGTGATCTCGTTCCCGCTGATGGTCCGCGCCATCCGCCTGGCGCTGGAAGGCGTCGACCGGGGACTGGAGCAGGCGGCCAGGACGCTCGGCTGCGGCCCCATCCGCACCTTCTGGTCGGTGACCCTGCCCCTGGTGGCGCCCGGCCTGCTGACGGGGGTGATCCTGGCCTTCGCCCGGTCGCTGTCGGAATTCGGCGCCACCATCACCTTCGTCTCCAACATCCCCGGCGAGACCCGCACCCTGCCCATCGCGCTCTATGCCCTGACCCAGGTGCCGGGCGGCGACGAGGCGGCGTTGCGGCTGTGCGTCATCTCGGTGGTGGTGGCCTTCGCCGCCCTGCTGGCCTCGGAATTCCTGGCGCGCCGCGTCCAGGCCCGGATGAAGGGATAAGGCGCCCGTGCTGGATCTCGACGTCCGCCGCCGCCAGGGCGATTTCCACCTCGACGTCCGCCTGTCGGCCGGGCCGGGGGTGACGGCGCTGTATGGGCGCTCGGGCTCGGGCAAGACCTCGGTGATCAACATGGTGGCCGGATTGTCGCGGCCCGACGACGGCGTGATCAGCATCGACGGCCGCGTGCTGTTCGATGCTCAGGCCGGCATCGACCTGGCGCCCGAGGCGCGGCGCCTGGGCTATGTCTTCCAGGAGCACCGGCTGTTTCCCCATCTCTCGGTGCGGGGCAACCTGGAATTCGGCCAGAAGCTGCTGCCGGCGGCCGAGCGCACCCAGTCCTTCGACACGGTGGTGGATCTGCTGGGCATCGCTCATCTGCTGGACCGCCGCCCCGCCAGGCTGTCGGGGGGCGAGAAGCAGCGCGTCGCCATCGGCCGCGCCCTGCTGGCCAGCCCCCGCATCCTGCTGATGGACGAGCCGCTGGCCGCCCTGGATCCGTCGCGCAAGGCCGAACTGCTGCCCTTCATCGCCCAACTGGCCCGGCGCTTCAATATTCCCATCCTCTATGTCAGCCACTCCATGGACGAGGTGATCCGCCTCGCCGACACCCTGGTGCTGATGGACGGCGGTAAGGTCGCCGCGTCCGGGCCGCTGGAATCCCTGATGGGCGATCCGGGCCTGCGGCCGCTCACCGGCCGCTACGAGGCGGGCGCCGTGATCTCCGGGGTGATCGCCAGCCATGATGCCGGCTATGGCATCAGCCGGCTGGCCTTCGACGGCGGCACCCTGATCGTCGGACGCTCGGAACTGCCGGTGGGTGCGCGTGTGCGCGTGCGCATCCATGCCCGCGACGTGGCCATCGCCATCGAACCGCCGGACCGGGTCAGCATCCGCAACGTGCTGCCGGCCAGCGTGGTCTCGGTGGCCGCCGCCGATGCCTTCCTGGTGGACGTGGTCCTGGCCTGCGGCGCCACCCGCCTGTGGGTGCAGATCACCGCCCTGGCCCAGGCCCAGCTCAATCTGGTGCCGGGCATGCGGGTCCATGCCCTGATCAAGGCGCTGACCATCGCCCGGGGCGACGTGGCATCTGTGGATTAGCTCCTATACCGATCGGGGGATTTATCCTAGGCTTTGGTCCTGGTTTGCAAGAAGGAGGTGTTCATGAAAGCCTGGGTTTTGCTGGTTCCCCTGATGCTGGGTGTGGCCGCCGGCCAGGCCTCGGCCGCCGATGGCGGCGGGCTGGGAACCGTCCTCAAGGACGCCGCCACCGATGCCGCCGGGCAGGCGGTCCGCGATACGGTTGATAAGGCCGCGCCGCGACGCGATGACCGCGACCGTGATCGTGATGTCCGCGACCGGGACCGGGATCGCCGGGATGACCGTGATCGCGACTATCGCGACAGGGATCGCCGCGACGACCGGGACCGGCGCGATGCCAGGGACCGTGACCGGGACAGGCGCGATGATCGCGATCGGGACCGGGACCGGGACCGTCGGGACCGCCGAGACGACCGCGACTGGCGCGACGGCCGCGACGGCCCGGGCAATTCCTACGAGCATCGCCGCGACGGCCGCGGCGCCCAGGACAATCCGGGGCGGGGAAAGAAGAACCGCGACGACTAGAGGAAACCTTCCGTTCCATCATGAAGACCGCCCACATCCTGGTGGTGGACGACGATTCCACCACCAGATCGATTCTCGAGGCCCTGCTTCGCACCCAAGGCTACCGAGTCACGCCCTGCGCCGGCGGCGAGGACATGTGGGCGATCCTGGCCGCCGGCCCGGCCGATCTGGTGATTCTCGACGTGGAGATGCCGGGCGAGGACGGCTACACCCTGCTTCACCGGCTGCGGGAACGTTCGGGCGTCGGGGTCATCCTGCTGACCAGCCATAGCGGGCTCGAGCACAAGCTGCACGGACTGGAGCTGGGCGCCGACGAGTTCTTAAGCAAGCCCGCCGACCGCCGGGAATTGCTGGCCCGCATCAAGTCGCTGCTGCGCCGGGCGCAGCCGGCCGCCAAGCCTCCGCCGCCCCGTCCAAAGTCGTGCCCGTCTTGCGGCAGCCGGGTCCGCTATTCCCTGCAATCGGACGCGGGCGCCATCGGCTCGTGCCCGGCCTGCGGCTGGTCGAAGTTCTATTCGGCCTGATGACGGCAGTCGCAGCCTTTGCCGGCGGCGATCCAGCGCGCCACCAGCCGCGCCGCCCACCGCCGGGGCAGCAGCGGAACGAAGCGTTGGGGCGCGTCCAGCACGCCGCAGACATAGCGCCCGTCCCGCCATTCCAGGGCCGGGCAAGGGCCAAAGCGGCGGCGGAACAGCACCAGCCCCAGGGGACAGGTCTCCACCGCGCAGCACAGGCCGCAGCCGTTGCAGGGCGCGCCGAAATCCGGCTTTCCCGGAGCTTCGGCGCGCAGCTCGACCTTCACAGCGTCACTTCGTGCTCGAAGTAATCCTTGTTGCGGATGTCGGCGCCCGACTTGGTGCGGTCGATATAGACGACGCGCCAGCCCGGCATCTCTTCCTTGATGCGCCGGGCGATGTTCAGCGCCCGGGTCTGGAAGGCCTCGATCACGGCAGGAGTCACCGCCTCGATGCGGTCGACGGATTCCTTCCATGCCACGATCTCGGATTTGAGGCCGGGCGACAGCAGCACCGGCGCCGGCTCGGCGGTGTCGTCGTCGCTGTTCCACACGCCGTCCGAGCCGTAATAGCACATCAGGCGCACCCAGATATGACGGTCGGCGCCGCGCCCCGGCGCCCCGGTCACCGCCATGGAGGACAGGCGCGAATTCTCGGCCCGGAGGCGTCCCACCTCGGCCGCCGCCTCGGCCAGCAGCCCGGCCAGGCAATTACGCTCGTGGCCGCCATCGCCGCAACGGCAGGACGGGGCGGGAAAGCCTTGCAGGCGGACGATCAGGTCGGACTCGGACATGGTGGAATACCCCTGTTGGCGCGTTTCGCAAGAATAGCCCTCTACCGGCGGGTGGACCCGCGCTCTATGAGGTGGTCAGCCATGCCTGGGTCCAGGCCAGAGCGGCATCCAGATGGGACCTGGCCGCCGCGCTCAGGGGCTCGCCCAATTCGAACGCCTCGCCGGCGATGGCCAGCAGGGTGCAGGGCGGCGGAGGGCTTTTCTTGATCTCGGCATAGACATGCATGACGCCCTGGGGAGACAAGGCGTGGCTGGTGAACGACGAATCCCGGGCAGGCTGGATGGCTTCGGCCCGGAACGGCGCGTCTCCGGCGGAGGCGGAGGCATCGACGAACAGCACCCGCCTTCGCCCCTCCAGATCGAGGGCATGCTCCACCTGCAGCTGGAAATCGGTCAGCAGGTCCACCTCCCCCCACTGGGGATGGCTGGCGCGCAGGGCCTCGATGGCGTCCAGCAGGGCCGGCCCCAGGGCGTCGTCGCCCCGGGATGGATTGCCCCAGCCGAAGATCAGGGTGGGGGCGGTCATGGCATCTCAGCCTGTCATCCCGAGGCACGGCCGAGGGATCTCCGTCTGGCGCGGCGTTTCCGAAATGGCAACATCGCTCCAGGATGAGATCCCTCGCATTCGCTCGGGATGACGCGGGCGGACAGGAGCGGGCCTCACTTCCCCACCCGCCCCTCGGAATCCTTGGTCATGCGGTCGATCTCGCGCCCCGAGGCGTCCACCAGCGTCACCTCCAGCGGCATCTTGCCCAGCGCATGGGTGGCACACGACAGGCAGGGATCGAAGCAGCGGATGGCCACCTCGATATGGTTCAAGAGGCCCTCGGTGATCTCGTGGCCCTGCAGGTAGTTCTTGGCCACGTCCCTGACCGCCACGTTCATGGCGGTGTTGTTGTTGGTGGTGGACACGATCAGGTTGGCGTAGGTCACCACGTCGTTCTCGTTGACGCGATAATGGTGGAACAGGGTGCCGCGCGGCGCCTCGATGACGCCGATGCCCTCTTCCCGGCGCGGCCCGGTGGCCATCAGATCGGCCCCCATGATGTCGGGATCAAGCAGCAGGTCCTTGATGGTCTCGGCGGCGCACAGCATCTCGATCATGCGCGCCCAGTGGAAGCCCAGCGAACCGTGCAGCGGCTTGGCCCCGCCATAGGCGACGAACTCGGCCCGTTCCTCCTCCGCCAGAGGCGTCGGGATACGGTCGCAGTTCTGGATGCGGGCCAGCGGGCCGACCTTGTACCAGCCCTTCTCCTCGCCCAAAGTGGTGATGTAGGGGAACTTCATGTAGCTCCAGGGCTTGACGCCCTCGGTCAGCAGGGTGTGGTAGCCCTGGTAGCTGACCTGATCGAAGATCACCTCGCCGTCCCTGTCCCGGGCCCGAAGCGCGCCGTGATAGAAGTCCAGCGCCCCCTTGTCGTCCACCAGGCTCATCATGGTGGTGGGCACGTTGCCGAACGCGTCGTAAAGGGCCGGATTGGCCTTGTGCAGCTGCTTGATGATGCGCACCGCGTCGCGGCTCCAGGCGATCATCTGGTCGGCGTCCTTCAGCAGGTAATCCCGCTCCTCCAGGGAGAGCGACTTGTTGACGCCGCCGGGGACGGAGCCGGTGCCGTGGACGCGCTTGCCCGAGGTGACGCGGATCACCTCCTGGCCGAACTTACGCAGCAGCACGCCCATCTTGGCCACATCGGGGTTGGCCGCCGCCACGCCGACGATGTTGCGCTTGGCCACATCCGAGTCGAAGCCGAACAGCAGATCGGGTGACGACAGGTGGAAGAAGTGCAGCGCATGGCTCTGCAGCATCTGGCCGTAATGCATCAGGCGGCGGATCTTCTCCGCCGTGGGGGTCAGGATGCCGCCATTGACGATCATGTCCATGGCCTTGGACGCCGCCAGATGGTGCGACACCGGGCAGATGCCGCACAGGCGCTGGACCAGCACCGGCACCTCCCAGTAGGGGCGACCCTCGATGAACTTCTCGAAGCCCCGGAACTCGACGATGTGCAGGCGCACCTGATGCACCTGGTTGTCGTCGTCGAGCAGGATGGTGACCTTGCCGTGCCCTTCGACCCGCGACACGGGCTCGATGACGATGCGCTTCAGCGCGTCGGGGTTCTTGGCGGTTTCCAGTTCGAATTGGTGCCTCATCGCGGGCGTTCCTTCAGTCGTAATGGATCAGGCCGTGGCCCAAGGTGGGGGTGCGGCCGGCCAAGAGATCGGTGAGAAACTTCCAGATGGCGTCGCCGGACGGCGGGCAGCCGGGCAGGAAGTAGTCGATGCGCACCACCTCGTGCAGGGGGTGGACCTCGTTCAGGAGCAGCGGGATTTCCGGATCGTTGGGAATGTGCACGCCGCGGCCCGGCCGGGCATAGACGGCGGCCAGGATGTCCCTGATATCGAGCGAATTGCGCTGGGCGGGCAGGCCGCCGTTGATGGCGCAGGCCCCCATGGCGATCAGGATCTTGCAGTTCTTCCTGAACTCGTGGAGCACATGCACGTTCTCGGCATTGCACACCCCGCCCTCGATGATGCCGAGATCGCAATCGGGGCTGCAATGCTTGATGTCGGTGATGGGCGAGCGGTCGAATTCCACCAGTTCCACCAGATCGAGGATACGCTCGTCGATGTCGAGGAACGACATGTGGCAACCGAAACACCCCGCCAGCGAGGTGGTGGCGACCTTGAGCTTGCGCTTCGGCAGGGGAGCGTTCATCACACCTGCTCCTTGACGGGGGCATATTGCGCCGGGTTGTCGCTGATGGGGGCACGATCGAAGCGACGCTGGCCGTAGGGCACCTCGAAGCCGTGGCGCTTGTGCAGGATCACGCCCACCGGGCAGACATTGGCCGCCTTGTCGGTGGCCGCCAGGTTGGTGTCGCCCAGTTTGCCGCTTTCCGAGTTGCAGATCAGGTGCTTGGTATTGCCCCGGCCCGACAGGGCGAAGACGTTCTTCTTGTCCACCTCGGCGCTGGCGCGCACGCACAACTCGCACAGGATGCAGCGGTTGAAGTCCAGCAGGATGTCGGGGTGGCTGGCGTCCACTTCGCGCTTGGAGAAGTATTGCGGGAAGTGGGGGTCCATGACGCCGAGATCATAGGCCAGGCCCTGCAGCATGCACTTGCCGCTCTTCTCGCAGCTGGGGCAGTAATGGTTGCCCTCGACCAGCAGCATCTGCACCAGGGTGCGGCGCAGGTCGAGGATTTCCGGCACCTCGCTTTCCACGTGCTGGCCCGCCTGGGCCGGCGTGGTGCACGACGCGGCGGCGCGGCCGGGAATCTTCACCGTCTGGCCGTCCTCGGTGGTGACGGTGCGCGAATCGATGCGCACCGTGCACAGCTTGCACGAGCCGTGGGGCTTGAATTCCGGGTGGTAGCACAGATGGGGGATGTATTTGCCCGCCGACAGCGCCGCCTGGATGATGGTCTGGCCTTCCTCGAAGGGGATTTCCTCTTCATCGAGGAAGAAGGTCTTGGGATCGCTCATGAGGGGTCTCCCGCCTTGGTGCCGAGTCCGGCCCGCGACTTTCTGTGGGCGATGTGGAAGTGGGCGCCGGGATCGTCGCGCCCCGTCACCTCGCGCATCTTCGAAAGCGCCTTGTCGAGATCGAAAGCCGGCTCGAAGTCGCGGACGTTGAGCCGCAACTCGTAGGAGGGCCGGAACTTCTGCAGCGTGTCGGCGGCGCAATTGCCCGCCGTCTGGCCCAGGCCGCAATGGCTGGCGGTCTTCAGGGTGCGGATCACCCGCCAGATGTCGTTGATGTCGTACTCGCCGCCATGGCCCTCGTCGATCTTGTCCATGGCGTTGGCCAGCAACGTGGTGCCCACCCGGCAGGGCGTGCAGAAGCCGCAGCTTTCATGCTTGAAGAAGTGGGCGAAGTTGCGCGCCACCTGGAACATGTCGCGGGTGTTGTCGAACACCATGAACGAGCCGCCGGTGGGAATGTCCTCGAAGGCGATGCGGCGGCCGAACTCGTTGGGCGCGACGGTGAGGCCCGAGGCGCCGGCGATCTGGCAGGCCTGGGTGTCGCGCGCGCCGCAATCGGCAAGGATCTGGCTGACCTTGACGCCGTAGGGATACTCGTAGACGCCCGGCCGCTGGCAATCGCCCGAGATGGACAGAATCTTGGTGCCCGATGATTTGGGCGTGCCGATGGATTTGTACCAGGCCGCCCCCTTGGCGGCGATCAGCGCCGCCGAGGCCAGGGTCTCCACATTGTTGACCGCTGTGGGCTGGCCGAGATACCCCGAGGTGACCGGGAAGGGCGGACGCTTCCGGGGCACGCCGCGCTTGCCCTCCAGGCTTTCCAGCAAGGCGGTTTCCTCGCCGCAGACATAGGCGCCGGCGCCTAAGTGAAGCTCGATGTCGAAGTCGAAGCCGGTGCGGCCCAGGATGGATTGCCCCAGCAGCTTGGCGGCGCGCCGCCTCTCCAGGACGGCGTTGAGCGGCTCGAGCAGATAGCGGTACTCGCCGCGCAGGTAAACGAAGCCCTTCTTCGCCCCGATGACATAGCCCGAGACCGTCATGCCCTCGAACACCATGTCGGCGTAGGACGACAGCAGCACGCGGTCCTTGAAGGTGCCGGGCTCGCCCTCGTCGGCGTTGCACACCACGTAATGGGCGGGATTGGCCCCGGACCCCACGGCGCTGCGGCAGAAGTCCCATTTCTGGCCCGTGGAGAAACCGGCGCCGCCCCGGCCCCTAAGGCCGGATTCCTTGACGGCGTCCAGCACCTCCTGCGGGCTTTTGAGCGCCCGGAGCGCGTCGCCCGGCTGGAAGTCGGCGCCCAGCAGGGCGTCCTTGCGCTGAATGTTGTCCTCCACCTTGAAGAACTCGGCCGGCCATTCGGCCAGCGGCGTCTTGTGGCGGATCAGTTCGACAATCTGGTCCACCCGCTCCGCCGTCATGCGGGTGACGGGGCGGTAGTTGACCAGCAGCGCCGGCCCCTGGTCGCCAAGACCGGTGCACGATGTGGTGTCGACGCTGACCAGGCCGTCCTCGGACACCTTTCCGGGTTTCAGCCACAGCTTCTTGCACATGCGGGCCATCAAATCGGCATTGCCGGCCATGCGGTCGGTGATGTTGTCGCTCCACAGCACGCGATAGCGGCCCAGGGGCTCGGTGTGGAAGAAGTGGTAGAAGCCCGCCACGCCTTCGACCCGGGCGCGGGGCAATCCGGTGCCCTCGGCCACCCGGGTCAGGGTGTCGGGCGACAGCCATTCGGCCTCTTCCTGGATTTCACGCAGAATCTGCATCAGCCGGGTCCCGTCCGACCCGTGGCGGGCAAGCACCGCCGCCACCACGGCGCCGCTGCCGGAACCGCTGGAATTGCCATTGGGCATTCGACCTCTCCCCACCTTACGCGCGGCCTCGGGCCACGGCCTTGGACGATGGCGCGCCCCCTGTTGACCGGGGCTGAGGAAAAAGCCTACACCCGGCAAGGTCATCCGCCAACCCGCCCCGTGCATCCGGCGGGCATGGCAGCGACGATCCTTTTGCGTGGCGGCAAAGGCACATGCCAGAAACGTCATTGTAATCATCGGCATCGTGCAGTAGAACGGTATGACCAGTACTGGAGACGGTCTTGATGGCAAATCCACAGGTGAAGCAATCAGAAAGAAAATGTACCGTCCGCCTCGCCAAGGCGACGGACATACCGCAAGTGATTGCTATCGACACCGAGAATACTGGTTTGTCGAAGGCCGAGTATTGGGAAGACTTGTTCGAGCGTTACAATAATCGCTCGATTGATACGGATGACGATACCCAGCCTAAATCCGTAAAACGGTACCGATTTTTCTTGGTCGCCTGCGACGGGGATAAGGTTCTTGGATTCATCATCGGCGAAGTGCGCGCCTGGGAATTCGGTTCGCCTCCCTGCGGCTGGATTTTCGCGGTGGGCGTACGCAACAATATTCGCCAGGGCGGCGTCGGCCACGTGCTGCTGGAAGCGCTGAACGACCGCTTCCGCAAGGCGGGGGTCAACAAGGTGCGCACCATGCTGGCCCGCGACGACACCCTGATCATGAGCTTCTTCCGCAGCCAGGGCATGATGGCCGGCCCCTTCATCCAGTTCGAGAAGGATCTTTGATGAAGCTCCAGAAAGCCACGCGCTGCGCCCTGTTCGCCATCCTGGAGCTGGCTTCGGGCCAGGACCGCCAGCTTTCCGCCAACGAGATCGCCGAGAAGTACGGCATCTCCACCAACCACCTGGCCAAGGTGCTGCGCTCGCTGGGCCGGGTCGGGCTGGTCGAGGCGGTTCGCGGCGCCGGCGGCGGCTACCGCTTTTCCGGCAACCGGCGGCGTACCACCCTTCTGGACATCATCCAGCTGTTCGAGACCATCGACCCCATCCGCAACGGCGAGCGGGAAGACGGCGACGACACCGCCGAGGGCAAGGGATTGTGCCAGGTGCTGATGGAAATCGAGGACACGGCGCGCGCCACCTTCGCCTCCATCACGCTCGACACCATGCTGAAGCTGGTGGAAAAGAACCGGTAAGGGCTGACGCCGCTTCGCGGGCGGACGATTGCCCGCGCCCATTTGGAGGCGATGCCTCCAAACCTCTCTTTCTTTTGAAAATCAAATCACCTGGAGGGTTCGGGAGGCCGCGCCTCCCGATGGGGGGATCGGGGGCAAATGCCCCCGAAATTGCCCCTCCCGGCCCTACCGCTTCTGCTTCGCCTTGGCGAAGGCGGCGGCGAAGGCCCCGCCGCCCTCGTCGGACTTGGGTGCCTGCTGCCGCTGGGGCTGGGACGCCGGGCGGCGCTCCTCGCGGCGGGGTTCGTCCTTCCTGGCCGGGGCGGGCTGGGCGTCCATGCGCATGCTGAGCGCGATGCGTTGGCGCTTCATGTCCACCTCCAGCACCTTGACCTTGACCAGATCGCCGGGCTTTACCACCTCGTGCGGGTCCTTCACGAAGCGGTCGGCCAGCACCGAGATGTGGACCAGACCGTCCTGATGGACGCCGATATCCACGAAGGCGCCGAAATTGGTGACGTTGGTGACCACGCCTTCCAGGATCATGCCGGGCTTGAGGTCATTCAGGGTCTCGACGCCCTCCTTGAAGGCGGCGGTCTTGAATTCGGGGCGGGGATCGCGGCCGGGCTTTTCCAGTTCCTTGAGGATGTCCTTCACCGTGGGCTCACCGAAGCGCTCGTCGGTGAAATCCCTGGGGTCCAGCGAACGGATGAAGGCGGCATCGCCGATCAGCGCCTTCACCGGACGGCCCGTGGCGCTTACGATGCGCTCCACCACCGGATAGGCTTCGGGGTGGACGGCCGAGGCATCCAGGGGATTGACGCCGTTTACCACCCGCAGGAAGCCCGCCGCCTGCTCGAAGGCCTTGGCGCCCAGACGTTCCACCTGCTTCAAGGCCTCGCGACTGGCGAAGGGGCCGAAGCGGTCGCGGAATTCCACCACGTTACGGGCCACGGTGGGCGAAAGCCCCGCGACGCGGGCCAGCAGCGGGGCCGAGGCGGTGTTGACCTCGACGCCCACGGCGTTCACGCAATCCTCCACCACCGCATCCAGCGAGCGGCCCAGCTTCACCTGGTCCACGTCGTGCTGGTACTGGCCGACGCCGATGGCCTTGGGATCGATCTTGACCAGTTCGGCCAGGGGGTCCTGCAGACGGCGCGCAATGGACACCGCGCCGCGCAAGCTGACGTCGAGATCGGGGAATTCCTTGGCCGCCAGTTCGGAGGCCGAATAGACCGAGGCGCCGGCCTCGCTGACCACCAGCTTTTCCAGCCCCAGCTCGGGGTGGCGCTTCATCAGGTCGATGACCAGCCGGTCGGTTTCGCGCGACGCGGTACCGTTGCCGATGGCGATCAGTTTGATGCCGTGCTTGCGCGCCAGCTGGCCGAGGACAGCCAGCGAGCCCTGCCAGTCGTTCCTGGGCTGATGGGGATAGATGGTGGCCGTCTCCACCACCTTACCGGTGGAATCGGTCACCGCCACCTTGACGCCGGTGCGGATGCCGGGATCGAGGCCGATGCAGTTCCTGGCGCCCGCGGGGGCCTGGAGCAGCAGGGCGCGCAGGTTGCGGGCGAAGACGCGGATGGCTTCCTCCTCCGCCGCCTCGCGCAGGCGGCCCATCAACTCTAACTCCAGATGCAGATGAATCTTGATGCGCCAGGCCCAGCGCACCGTTTCGGCCAGCCACTGATCGGCCGGGCGCTTCAGATCGCGGATGGAAAAGCGCCGGGCGATGCGCGCCTCGAACTCGCCGGGGCCTTGAGAAACCTGGCCTTCCGGCCGGGCGGCCTCGTCAGGCGTCAACAGTTTCAGATTGAGAACATTTTCGTTGCGCCCCCGGAACAGCGCCAAAGCGCGGTGGGACGGAATGGCCTTGATGGCCTCGCGGTAGTCGAAATAGTCGGAGAACTTGGCCCCCGCCTCCCCCTTGCCCTCGGCCAGGGTGGAGACCAGCACGCCGCCGTCCCACAGGGCGTCGCGCAGATTGCCCAGCAATTCGGCATCCTCGGCGAAGCGCTCCATCAGGATCTGGCGCGCCCCGTCCAGGGCGGCCTTGACG
The DNA here is from genome assembly GCF_002105535.1 of Magnetospirillum sp. ME-1. GTDB lineage: Bacteria > Pseudomonadota > Alphaproteobacteria > Rhodospirillales > Magnetospirillaceae > Phaeospirillum. The sequence goes on from NZ_CP015848.1 coordinate 119,790, forward strand.
TCGGCCACGCCCTTTTCCGCGTCCACATAGGTGGCGGCGGCCGTCTCCGGCACCAGCGTGGGATCGCCCAGCAGCGCGTCGGCCAGGGGTTCCAGCCCCGCCTCGCGGGCGATCTGGGCCTTGGTGCGGCGCTTGGGCTTGTAGGGCAGGTACAGGTCTTCCAGGCGGGCCTTGCTGTCGGCCTCCTCGATCTGGCCGCGCAATTCGGGCGTCAGCTTGTCCTGCTCCTCGATGGAGCGAAGGATGGCGGCGCGGCGGTCTTCCAGTTCGCGCAGATAGCCCAGGCGTTCCTCCAGGGTCCGCAGCTGGGTGTCGTCCAGGCCGCCGGTGGCCTCCTTGCGGTAACGCGCGATGAACGGCACCGTGGCGCCGCCGTCCAGCATCTCCACCGTGGTGGCCACCTGCGAGGCCTGCACCCCCAGTTCGCGGGCGATGCGGTTGGTGATGGCGGCCAGGGTGGCGACGGGAAGGGTGCTGGTCATGCTCGCTCGCGCTCAGTGATGACAGGAAGAAGGGGATGACAGGAAGAAGGGGATGACAGGAAGAAGGGAACGACAAGATGGTGGGGTTTAGCCAAAAACACCGCCCATGTCACGGGCCGAGATGGACTCCATCAATGCACGATCACAACTGGCACAGGCCACTCCATTGGAAGATATAAGTAACGGTTCTTGACGCCGGCGTGAACAAGTGTGAGGAGAAAAAGCAAGTTGTTCCAACGCTTTGACTCCACCCCATCCCGCCATTATCTCTTGAATATGGCAGCCAGACGTCTTGGGTGGAGGACACCATGTTTCTCTGGAACATGTCCCTGGAAACCGGCATTCCCGACGTGGACCATGGCCGCAAACGCCTGCTGGGCGCCATGGCCGATTTCTTCCAGGGCATGGACGACCCCGCCCTCAACCAGCACATCCTCGCGGGCCATACGGGTGCGATCTTCAACGCCATGAAGGCGGCCTTCGCCGCCGAGGACGCCGTCCTCCAGTCTCATGGCACGGAGGGCTGCGAGCGGCACCAGACCAACCACGCCGCCCTGACGGCGGCCTTTGTCGATCTGTGCCGCAAGCTGATCCCCAAGATCAAAACCCACAAGCAGGCGCAGCAATGCTGCCTGGAGATCTACCAGATGGTGGACGAAGTCCTGTTCCACCACGTCACCAAGGAAGTGGCGTTCTATCGCGATCTGGCGCGGATACAGGTCAAGAAGGCGGGGTAGACGGCTCGTCCTCGGCTTCGACCATCCTGCGGATGGCGGCGGCCATCTCGGCCTCCTGGCGGGCCTCGGCCTCGGCGCGGCTTTCGATATGCGCCCGCGGCACGGAAACGGCCTCCGGCGTCCTCAACACCTCGAGACGGAAGCGGCCGCCCAGCAATCGCGAAACCTCGTCCAGGGACAGGGGCTGGTGGAACCGGCACCCCGCCATATCTCCGCTGGCCCACATCACCGTGGCGGGCATGGCCGCCTCCTCGTCGCGAATGACGATATCGCAGGGAACGGGCAGGATCGCCGCCATGGCCAGGTCGGGATCGTCGAAGCGCAGCTTGCAGCCGCCCCGCGACGCATCCGCCAGAACCGCCCGGCTTTCCTTGCCGGCAAAGTCGCAAGTGCACTCCGCGCTGCTGCGCAGGCGGGTGAACTCGCGCCGGTTGCCCTGTTCAGGCTGATCCTCGGAAGACATGGGCCAAGCCTCGGAAGCGTTTCGCTGCCGCCCATGTTATGTCACGTCATTGACGATTGACAGCCCGGAACCGGGGTGTCACGCGGGAGGAGATGCTTCCGGCGCGGGTTCGGGCTTCACCGGCGGCGCCAGTTGCAGGCGGAAATGGCCGGTCATCATGCGCACCACGTCATCCAGCGACAGGTGCTGATAGAAGCGGCATCCGGCCAGGCCACCGCTGGCCCACATGATGGTCGCATGCATCTTGGAGTACTGGTCGGTGATGATCATGTCGCGCGGCAAGGGCGCGATGGCCGCCATGGCCGCCTCGGCCTGTTCGAAGCGCAGCTTGAAGCCGCCCCGCGACGCATCCAGCAGGTAGACACGGCTTTCCATGCCATCCAGCACGAAGGTGCATTCGGTGCCGCATTTCTGCCTGGAAAACTGGCGCTTGTTGTCGGTCGCCATACCGTTATCGGGTGTCAACGCGCCTCTCCCCGCCATACCTCATAAACCAATGATAATATGGCCTAGAGGTTAAGAAGTTTCCACCCCTGCGCAAAGCAAAACCCCCGGCCCCTTCCGCATTGGAAGGGAACCGGGAGCCTTGTTGATCCGCGGCTTAGAACTTCACGACCAGCGAGGTCTCGCCCAGCAGCCAGGTCTTGTTCGGCATGCTGGCGGGGCTGGAATTGGTGGAAATGTTCTGCTTGTAGCCCCGACCGGGAGTGGCCATGCCGAAAGCAGCCGACAGAGCAACGTTGTCGCTGATGGCCCATTCGGCGGCAAAGTCGATTTCCCGGGCGAGGTCGGCCGAGGTGACGCCGCTCAGCTGGCTCCTGGCGTCGTACTTGTAGTCGAAGGCCAGGACGGAGAGCTTGAGGTCATCACGCGGATTCACGCTGAACGTCAGCTGGTGAATGTTCACGTTGGAGTTGGAGATCACGTAATTGCCGACGATCTCGCCGATGAACCAGGTACCGAAGCCACGGGTGATCGCGTTGTAGAAGAAGGGATCATAAGCCGTCTTCTTGTTGTCACCAGGGTTCTTGTCGCCCGAAAAGTGAGCGTAGCGGTAGGACAGCTTGGGCGTCCACATCACGCTGGACAACTGATAACCCGGCTCGATGTAGTAGGCGTCGGCGTCAACCTGGTTATTGTGCGTGTTGTTCTTTTCCTTCACGGCATTGCCGTAGAACGAGAAGTCCGGCAGGAACGGCAGCGGATTGCCGCCCACATGGAACGAGAACACGTTCATGCCGTTGCGGGCCGACGACAGGGTGTTGGTCACCGTCGAGTTGGTCTGGTTGCGATTGAAGGTGTAGACGTTGTCGTCATTGGCCGACACCACCTTGAAGTAGGTCACGCCGGCGTACCACTTGCGGTCGGCATAGTTGGAAGCGCCATCGGGAGCGGGCTTGCCCTCGACCTGGTCGGCATTGCCGAACAGTTCGATATTGCCGCCGGCAACCTTGGTCAGGGCGTTTTCGTACAGGCCCGGCAGCATCACCGAATTGGAGGCGTTGTTCTTCAGGTAGAACACGTCGGCGCGAACGTTGCCCGACGAGAACTTGGCCAAGCCGGTCTCGGCGAAGGCGGTCCGGGACTGGGTCCAGAACATGCCGCGCTTGCCGATATTGTTGGTGCCATTGCTGATCAGGAAGCCGTCGGCGATGCGGAAGCTCTGACGGCCGCCCGACAGGTCCAGGCCGTTCTCGTCGAGGCCCAGACCCACCAGGGTCTTGCCCGACTTCCAGCCGCCGTACAGGTTCTCCAACTCGACCAGCCAGGGATGGCCGTAGGTGGTGGAGATCAGCGAGGGTTCGCCCGAACCGCCGGTCATGGTGAACTGGCCGCTGACGTCGCCGTAGAAGGTGCCGTAATTCTCGGTCTCGTAGGAGGCCTTGAGCTCGGGATGCAGGAAGGTCTCGGACCAGTTGCCATGGCCGGTGATGCGCTTGCCGGGAGAACCGGCGTTGTTGGTCCACGAGCCGGCGCCGAATTGGGCGCCCGGGCTGGTGAACAGGGTGACGCCGCCAGTAAAGGCGCCGTCAATCTTCAGGCCGCCCTGCTCGTACAGCGAGAAATCGGCGGACGCCGGCGTGGCCGCCAGACCGAGAACCGCCGAAAGAATCGCACCCGAAACCAGGGAACGGCGACGAAGATTGTGTCGATACATCATTGACCCCCTCGATGAACTGTCAGAGTTGCCGGGATAAAAGCAACCTGCATGCCAAACTGTGTTTGCCCGAACCGCCTGGCCTTCGCGCCCAATCGCGCCGGCCTAATGCCGAATTCGTAGGCACACATGTCATACATGAGCGATTATTGGGCAGGCAACCCGGATTCCAACGTTCCGGGGTTTGCGCGTGCGCAATGCGCCGCACCGTTGCCAAAAAGCAACGCTTGTCCGATTCATGACAGAAAGCGGTCAGCCGCCCGGTCGAACCGGGCGGCCGATGAAAGGCTCACCCGACGTGGGCGTGGTTCTCCACGTAAACGTGGGTGTCACCGTTGGAATACTGGGTGTAGCTGTCCTGGTGACCGTTGACCACCAGCTCGGCGGAGCCGCTGGCCTTCCATCCGCTGTCGCTCAGCGTGACCTGATTGGCTCCGATCACCACCAGGGCGTTGCTGGTGCCGGTGATGGCGTTGGTGCCGTTCAGCATGGACTGCAGATGGGCGAGGTCGAGGACCGCGTTGTTGTTGCTGGCGTGGCTCAAGTCCAGGACGTCGAAGTTCTGCAACGCGTTGTTCCAGACCGACGACAGATTGAATTGGCTGCCGTTGAAGTTTTCCCACAGCAGGGTGTTGCCGCCGCCGGCGCCGCCGTCGAGGAAGTCGAAGGTCATGTCCGAAACACCGACCGTGTTATAGCTGCCGTGGCCCACATAGACGTCGTCGCCGCCGTTCAGGTGAACCACCTGGTGGCCGCCGCTGCCGATGACGTAGTCGGCACCGGCGCTCCCGTTGTAATAGCCGCTGCTGCCCAGAAGCGTGGCCGAATGGCCGGTGACCGTCAGACTGGTGGACGACATCACCGGATCCCATATCCAACCGCTGCCGTTGTTGTCGATGTAGTCGATGCCCTGGACCGAGTCGAACGAGCCCGACAGGCTGCCGGTGCCCCAGGTCATCAGGGTCATGGCCGTCTGTGTTCCCGACATCAGGCCGTGGCTGTTGAGGTCCAGGACACCGTCCAGGCTCAGCGAGCCATAAACCGACAGCCGGTCGGCGCTCCCCTGCCACAGGTCGAACAGCAGATGGGAATTGTCGGTCAGCGTCAGGTCGCCGGCGATGGTCAGGGTTCCGGCCACGCCGGACGTGCCCGGATTGATGTAGCTGTGGTTGACGAGGTCGGCGTCCCAGACGTTCAGGGTGCCGAAACCCTCGATCCGGCCGGTGGAATTGTCGAACACGGCATGGCCCGTGCCGGCGCCATCGGACACCGTGAGCACCGTGGTGTTGCCGGTCAGGGTCAGGGTGGCGTGGTTGTCGAAAGTCCCCACCGTCAGGTTGAGGTCGTCATTCACCTTGATCACGCCGTAATTGATCAGATCGGCGGCGGACAGGCCGTAGGTTAAGCTGGCCCCGGCATCGGCCAGGATGGTGCCGTGGTTGGTCAGGATATCGTGAACGGCCAATGAAACCGATCCCGCCCCGGTGGACTGCAACTCGATCGTGCCCTGATTGCTGAAGGCGTGTTCGAGGGTTGCAGAGGAGTTGAAGGCGTTTCCGGCCACCAGCAGCAGGGTGGCCGCGGCGTTCTGGAAGGCCACGCCGATATCGTTGCCCGCTCCCATCATGGACAGGGTGCCGCCCGTCAGGTTGACGGTGCCGCTGCCGGTCAGCGTGCCGCCGTTCATGCTGGCGCCCTTGGTCAGCATCAGCTTGGCATCGATATGGTCCGTCTGGCCCGTGCTGGCCAGTGCGGTGGTAGACCCAAAGGTCATGAACGTGCCGCCGCCGGTCAGTCCGCCCGAGGTGAAGTTGAAGTTGCCGAAATCCCTGAACACCATGGCGCTGTTATTGAGCGCCAGAGTGCCGCCGCTAATGTTGATGATCGAGGCGGTGTCCGTTCCGCCCGCCACGCTCATTCCCAGCGTTCCACCGGACAGCGTCAGGTTGCTGGCGACGGAGGCGGTCGAACTGGACAGCCGCAGGCCGCCGATCAGGTCGCTGCCGCTGGAATGCACGACCGTACCGCCGGTAATGGTGGTCAGCGCCAGGGAATCGGGCAGCGTGCCGCCCCAATTGCTGGCGTTCTCCCAGGCCTGGGATGCCGAGCCCGTCCAGGCCCGCTGATGGTCGTACTCCACCACCCGGATGGTGCGGGTGGAAACCCGGCCGGCGGCATCCGTCACTGTGTAGGTGAGGACGTCCAGACCGGTCTGTCCGGCGGTGGGGGTATAAGTGTAAGCGCCGGTCGTCGTGTTCAGCGACACGGTGCCATAGCTGCTGACCAGGGTCTCGGTGGCCCCCGACACAGTCGTGGTGCCGCTGAGATGATAGGTCAGCGCGGTCCCCTCGACATCGAAGGCCGCAAGGGTTCCCGCCACCGCGCCGCCGCCGACAAAGGCCTGCAGGTTGGTGGCGGACGTCACCGCCGCACTGCCGCTCATGGTCAGGCCGCTGCCGGCGATACCGGCCGAGGCCATGTTGGGGGCGACCGCCGTGCCGTTCTCGAAGGTCCACCAGCCGGCCAGTCCCGATTCGCCGCCGGTCAGGTAGGTATTCATGTTGGCCACGATGTCCGACTGGCTGCGCGCCGTGTTCCAGGCCCGAACATCGCTGATGGCCCCGAAGAACTCGTCGGTTCCGCCGCTGGCGGAATTACCGACGGCGAAGCCCGCCGCCGGAGCAATGGCGGTGTATCCGCTCCAATGCCCGATATTGGCGCCGTCCAGGTACAGGTCCCAGGTGCTGGTGCCGGTGAGGACCATGGCCACGTGGTGCCACTTGCCGAGCGACAGCCCGGACGTACCGGTCAAATGAGTCAGACCACCCAGATTGACGGTCAGCATGCCATTGGCGTTGTCCACATAGACGCCGTATCCGTTACCGCCCGAATTGCCCACCGACATGATCAGCGGGGAGCTGTTCGATGCCGCATCCTGGCGGACCCAGGCTTCCAGCGTGACGTTGCTGGCCGTGGTCAGCACCGAGGCGGTGGTCGCCGCCGCCGGGCTGCCGCTGCCAAGGGCGACATAGCCACGCGTCGTCATGATTTCCGGGGCCATGTTGTTGGCCCCGGACAGACTGACCGCCATGCTGCCCGTCGAGGTCAGGGTCTGGCCGCCATAGGCGTCGGTGACGCTGAGCGACACGGTGTCGCCGCCGGTCCACAACGGATCGGAATGATAAACCGCATTGGCCAGCGCATTGTTGATGCGGTCCAGAGTGCCGGTGAAGCTCACCGTGTGGTCGCCGTTGACGGTGTTGGTGGCGAAGGTGATGCCGCCGGTCTTGACCAGTTCGATGCCGCCGTGATTGGCCGACAGGGTGACCGACATGGTCTCGCCGGCCAGGCCGCCCACCTCGTCGGACACCTGCAGGCCCACCAGGGTGTGGCTGCCGTTCTCGGTCACGCTGAAATTGCTCAGCCCCGACAGGGCCGGCGCGTCGCGCACCGAGGTGACGCCGACACCGATGGTCTCGTAGGTCAGGTAGCCGCTGCCGTCATTGATGGCCAGCACGAAATAATCCGAGCCGAAGTAATTGGCGTCGGGGGTGTAGGTGTAGCCGCCGGACGTGGTCAGGCCATTGCCGCTGAGGAAGAAGGTGTTTCCGGTCAGCGACAGGGTACCCAGGGTCTGGGTCCCGTTCAGGGTCAGGCTGCCGTGCTGCGGCCCCTGGGCGATGCTGGCCCAGGTGGGTTTGTAGGTGCTGCCGCCGAAGGTGTCGTACAGGGTGCCCTGCAGCGCCGTGTCCTCGGGGGTGGTCACCACCTGATCGAACAGCGACGCCTTGGCCCCGGTCATGGTCACCGAGGTGGCGGTGCCGCTGCCGGTGCCGGTGGTGTCCGGCGCCGTACCCGAGGCGAGGTTGTCCAGTCGCCAGTTGCCCGCCAGATGATCCTCACCGCCGCTGAGGCGGGTGGACACAAAGCTGTTGATCTCGCTGGGGGTGCGGGCGTCCTTCCACACGCGGACGTCGGACATCAGGCCGTCGAAATAGCTGCCGCCGACATTGGCGTCATGGCCGATATCGAAGGAGCTGATGGCCGACAGACGGGTGCCGCTGAAGGCGGACGAGGTGCCGACGTTCTGGCCATTCACATAAAGCATGGCCACGTTGTTGCTGACCACCACGGCCACATGGCTCCACAGGCCGATATCGGCCATGGGACCGGATAGCGAGAGGCCTCCGGTGCCGCCGGCACCGTCCATGGTGAATTTCAGCTGGCCGCCGGCGACCTCCAGATTGAACAGATTATAGGCCGAGCTGGTGGCCGACACGATGGTCTGATGGGCCGAGGCGGTATCGGGCCGCACCCAGGCTTCCAAGGTGAAGTCGCCCGAGAAGTCCATCTGGGAGGTGTTGGCCACGTGCACGGCGCTGGTGGAGCCGTTGAAGTCCGATACCTTGCCACCGGTATTGACGTTGATGGGGGCAGAACCGGTATCGAACGCCCAGTTGCCGAGCAGGCTGGAGGCCGCAACCGACAGGGCCCCCTGGCTGGCCGCCGACTGGATCTGCCCCACGGACAGCGAGGTGTTCCATACCGCCAGATCGGAGATGTCGCCGGTAAAGGGGAGCTGCATCCACTGGTAATTGAGATTGCCGATCTCGGCAGCCCCCGGCTGGATGTTCAGAGCCTGGGAAAGGGTGGCGGTGCCATCCTGAGCCCCGTCGATGTAAAGGGCGACATGGCTGGCGCCGTCATAGGTCACCGCCACGTGGTGCCAATTGCCGTCATTGACCGTTGCGGTGGAGGCTGGGCCGGACACGCTCTGGCCATCGAAGTGCAGATTGCCGTTGCTGACATAGAACTCGGCGGTGCCGCCCACCGCCTGGGTTCCGATGCTGAGGATCTCGCCCCGCCCCGTGTCGGTGGTGCGGATCCAGGCGCCATAGGTGAAGGCCCCCGCGCCGGTAGCCAGCGAGGACTGGCTGGCGACGATGAGACCGGCGCCGGACGAACCGTCCATATGCACGGCGGAGTGCGTGCCACTGACCGTCAGCGTGGCGCCGCCGGCCACGGTCAGGCTATGGCCTTGGCCGCTGAGGTCGCCGAAGGCGGAGCGGGCGCCAAGCGTCAGGTTGTGGCCGCCGGTCTCGTCCAGCAGGGTGGCGACGCCGTTGGCGCTGTAAAGCCGGTTCATGTTCCACTCGGCCTGCAGATGGTCGGGTGAGACGGCTTCCGTGCGATGCCAGCTGGCATAGATCTCGGCTGGCGTGCGGACGTCGTCGAAGACCCGGACCTGATCCATCTGGCCGACAAAGCTGCCGCCATCGGCCGCAGTCCCGCCCAGGAACAGATTGCCGGCACCGGTGAAGTCATTGCTGGTCGTCATGGTGCCAGCCACCACACCATTGCGATACAGGGTCAGCAGGTTGGCATCGGCGTCATAGGTCCCGGCCCAATGGGTCCAGGTACCGGCCGTGGCCGGGGTGGGATCGGTGACCGCGACACCGCCGCTGCTGCCGTCCAGCGAGAAGCGCAGGTTGCCCGAGGCGTCGAAGCCCACGTACAGGCCCTGGCCCGAGCCGCCGCTTCCCTCGGCCAGCAGGGTCTGGGCATTGGCATGGCCCGCCGCCTTGTTGGCCCAGAACTCCCAGCTGAAGGACTTGGACGCCAGGGCGATGCCGCTGGCCGAGGCATAGCCGCTGCCGTCGAACTGCAGGCTGCCGCGCGCCGCGCCGGCTCCCACCAGATCGACCAGACTCTCGGTGCGGATGGTCAGCATCTTGACGGTGTGGTTGCCGTCGCTGCCCACCGCGTCCACCGTGAAGGTATCGACCCCGTGCCAGCCGGTATTGGGGGTATAGGTGAAGCTGCCGTCGGAATTGAGCGCCAGGCTGCCGTGGACCGGATTCCCGCCGGACGCCACCGCCCAGGTGACGAGGCCATTGGCGCTGGTCGGCGCCTCGGCCGCCAGGGTGCCGTGATAAGGCGAGCCGTAGGCGGCCACCACCGCGTCGTCATAAAGCGGCGCATCGGTCTGGACGAAGGTCAGGGTGCCGGTGACGGTGCCGTCGTTGAGGCTGGCGGTGGTGGCGTCCTGCACGACGCCGCCGCTGGCCGCATCCAGGCGCCAGTAGCCGGCCAGGCCGGATTCGGCACCGGTCTGCTCGTTGTTCATGGCGGCGACGATCTGGGGCTGGGCCAGGATGCCGTTCCAGATGCGCGCCTCGGCCATGTCGCCCACATATTGCGCCGTCGGACCGTCATAGCGGGTGGCCAGCTGAATGGCGCCGCTGACGTTGTAGTCGCCGATGGTTCCCGTCCCGTCGGCAACGCCATCCACGTAGATGGTATAGGCCGCGGCGGTGCCACTGATGTTGGTCAGGGTGACGGCCACGTGATGCCAAAGCCCATCGGCCACCACGCTGTTGCCCGCCACCGATCCGGCGTCCCCGGCGGTAGCCAGATGAATCTTTCCGTCCACGCTGGAGTAGATCCAGAAGCCCTGCCCGTCCACATTGGAACCGGCGGTGAAGATCATCTGCGCCTGCGAGGTGTCGGAGGTGCGGATCCACGCCTCGTAAGTGAACGGTCCCGCCCCCTGGGCGACGGACGATCCCAGGTTGATGCGGGTGCTGCCGCCGAAATGGGCCGCCATCTCGGGCACCACGGCCATGACCGGCGGATTGCTGGACGGCAGGATCAGGTCGTGGCCGTTGCCCGACAGGTCCTGGGTGCCGCCCCGGCCGTTCCAATAGCCGACCAGCCCGGATTCATTGCCGTCCAACACCTGATTGTAGCTGGCCCCCATGTCGTAGTCGGAACGGCCGTAGCTCCAGACCCGCACGTCGGAAATGGCCCCCTTGAACCCGGCGGCGAGAGTGCCGCTGGTCATGGTCTGGCCCACCCAGAGGTCGGCGGTGGTGGGATTGTACGAGGTCGTGAAGCCCAGATTGGCTGTCGGCACGGAACTGCCGTTGAAGGAATGGGTGGTGCCCACTTCCTCGCCATTGACGTAGAGGTGGAAGGTGCCGCCGGTATTGCTCACCGCCACATGGGCCCACTGGCCGGCACCGAAACCGGCGCCGACGGTGGTGACGTTGCCGGTCTGGGTGCTGGACGCCACGTCGAAGCTCAACTGGTTGCCCACCAGTTGCAGGGTCATGTGCTGGGTGCCCATGAACTTGGACAGGATCGACTGGGTGCCGCTGAGGCTGGTGGGGTTGATCCACGCCTCCATGGTGAAGTCGCCAGATCCCAGCCAGGCGATGTTGCCCTGCGCGGTCACCGATCCGTGGTTGCTGCCGTCCAGGATCAGTTGGCCCATATGCTGGCGGGCGCCGATGATCTCGGTGGGGTCCTCGATTCGCACCGCCACGGTCTGGCTGGTGGACACGCCGCCGGCGGTGGCCACCAGGGTGAAGCTGTCCAGCCCCTCGTAGGTGCTGTTGGGCTTGAAGACGAAGCTGCCGTCGGCGTTGATGGTGACGGTACCGTTGGCGGGCTGCGCCCCCACTGTGTAGGTGATGGCGGCGCCGGTTCCGTCATGGGCCACCAGGGCGCCATGATACTGGCCGCCGCGCGGAATGCTGATGCCGTCGTCGTAGGTCTGCAGCGTCGTGGCGGCCTGCACCACGTTGGTGACCCCGGTGGGCAGGATCAGATCGTTGCCGTTGCCCGAGGCATCGGCCAACCCCGTGCCCTGCCAGGATGCCACCAGGCCATCATCCGACTCGTTATTGGAGGGCATCGCCTTGAAGATGTCCTCGGCGCTGCGCTCGACACCCCACAGGCGGATATCGGCGATCTGGCCGGCGAAGGCGGTGGTGGAATCCAGGCCGGTGCCGGCCTGATTGCTGCGCGCCCCGATGGTCAGCGGATAGGAGTTGGAGACATCGGCATCCAATGCCGAGACGCTCTTCACCGGCTGGCCGTTGACGTAAAGGGTGTACTGGTCGCCGCCGCGGGTGACCGCCAAATGGCTCCATTGATGGGCCGAGATGCTGCCGCCTTGCAGAATGATGACGCCATTCAGCATCAGGGTCGGGGTGCCGGTGTCGATGTAAAGCGCCAGGCCGGTACTGGTGGTGCCACCCTTGGCGATCACATTGCGCTGCCCCGCGATGACGTCCGGGTTCACCCAGGCTTCCATGGTGAAGTCGCCGGCGCCGGGATCGAACTTGTCGCCCGCCGACAGGTAAGTGTTGGTGCCGTCGAAAGTGAAGGCCTGGGTCTGGCGGTTGCTGGCCACCAGATCGGCATGGCCGGAGGTGGTCCAGGTGGCGGACGCCTGGGTGGAGAAGCCCACGCCGCTACCCGACAGGGTGCCGGTGTAGCCGTTGCCGCTGCCGTCCGCCGCCGTGCCGCCGTCGAAATTATAGCTGGCCAGCAGCCCGGTCGTGGAGGTGGTGATACCGTTGTAATCGGCGCTGATCTGAGTGGCGTCCCGCGCTCCGCTCCAGATCTTGAAGTCGTCAAGGCTTCCGTTGAAATTACGCGGATCGTTGGCGGCACCGAAGATCGTGCCGATGTCGAACGTCCCGGTGGCGGCATAATCGGCCGACGCGGTGCGCGACGCCACCGCCTGGCCATTCATGTACAGGGTCTGGACATTCGTGGCGGCGTCGTAGGTCGCCGCCCAATGGATCCACTGGCCCATATGATTGTAGCCGCTGGGGTCGGTATAGGTGAGGTCGTCGCCGCCCCAGAACCCGAAGCGGACCTGGTTGCCGGTGCTGCCGCCGCCATTGTTCAGGAAAGCGAAGAACAGCCCGTGGTCGGTAGCGACACTGGCGGGATTGTCGGTCTGGGTGAAGACGAAATCGTCGCTGTTAATCTCGTTGCGCTTGGCCCAGAACTCGACGGTGAACGACTGGTTGGCCACGTTAATGCCGGAGACCGAGATCTGGCCGGTCGCTCCGTCAAAGGTCGCCACTCCGGATCCGATCGTGGCATAGCTGCCATTGTGATTGCCGGTCTGATCGTAGGCGATGTTTCCGTGGCCCTCGTCCAGCTTCCAGTAGCCGGCCAGCTTATCCTCGTGGCCGCTCAATTCCTGGTTCATCATCTGCTGGATGTCGCTCGCGCCAAGCGCCTTCGACCAGACGGTGGCTTCAGCCATGTCGCCGCCGCTTCCCAGGGTGAAGCCCAGGCGGGAGGAGGTGCCGATTGTCGCGACGTTGGTGTAGCCGCTGGATGTTCCTGCCGCTACGCCATCGATGAAATAGGTGGCGGTACCCGCGCCGTTATAGCTGACCGCCACGTGATGCCACAGGCCGTCGTTCACCACCGGGCCGGACGATGCCGCAGCACCCAATTGGGTGGTATTCAGCTGCAAACTACCATCTGTGTTAAGGCAGAGGGCAATGCCGTTAAATCCGATGCCGTAGCCGATCTCGATAAGTCTCGTGGCCACTGTACTGGTGGTTTTCACCCAGGCCGCATAGGTGAAGGAATCACCATCATTGACGGCAAGGGTTGAGCCGCCGCCGAGATCAACACTCTGGCTGGGCCCGAAATGGGCCGCCCGCAGGGGCGGTGCCCCCACACGGCCGGCACTGCCCAGGTTCAGATAGGCGCCGGAATCCACGTCGTTGCCGGTGCCGCTGCCGTGGTCGCTGTCGAAGTCCCACTGGCCGATCAGGCCGGGGGTCTGTTCGGACTCCAGCACGCTGCCGGCCTCGACCTGGGCGGAGGTCAAGGTGGTGTTCCATATCTTGAGGTTGTCGAACATGCCCTTGGAGAACAGGGTCCCACCGGTCAGCTCGCCGCCGACCACCATGGAGGACAGCGAGGTCAGGGCCGATGTTCCGCCCATGCTGTCCACGGCCATGCCCGCCAGGTCGCCGTCGACGTAAAGCCGCGCCACGCCGGAATCATAGTTGATGGCCACATGGTGCCAGGACGAGGCGGAGATGGTCGCCCCGGCCGGATTGATTCCGTTGCCGCTGGCGTCCTGATCGACGTACAGGCCGATATGACCGGTGTTGTCGATGGTGGCCTTCAGCACGGCCATGCTGCCGGTGCCCAGGCTGAACAGGGTCTGGCTTCCCGCCGTGCTGAGATTGACGTCGAACTCGACGGCCATCTGCTGGCCGGCGAATTCCGTGCCGGGCAGCTGGATGCTGGCCGCCTTGCCGGTGCCATTGGCGAACAGCACCGAGGTGCGCTCGGCCGCGCCCGCCACGCTGACCGGATTGGCCACGTCCACCGCATAGGTCTTGGTGGCGGTGGCGGTGCCGTCGCTGATCTGCAGGGTGAAGGAATCGGCCCCCACATAGCCGGCGGTCGGCGTATAGGTGAAGGTCCCGCCCGCACCCAGGCTGAGCACGCCATGGGTCGGCGTGGCCGAGGTGGTCAGGGTAAGGGTCGAGCCCGCGTCCTGGTCGTAGGTCAGCACGCTGCCATGGACGGCCTGACCGGCCAGGGTGGAGAAATGGTCGGCGCCGGTGGGCGCATCCGTGGGCGGCCCGTCGGCGGCGGTGACGTTGCCGGTCGCCGTGGGGACCGGGCCAAACAGGTTGACGATCCGGTCGTCCTGCATGGTCCAGGTGCCAAGCAGGTTGGTCTGGGTACCGGGGATAGCCGGCCCCATGTCGGACTGGACTTCGGCCAGGGTGCGCGTCGTGCTCCAGATCTTCACGCCGGCGATGTCACCGTTGAAGTTCTGGGCGGCGGTGCCCGGCGCCCCCGAATTGCCCAGATAGACCGGACCGCTCAGGTTGTAGGCGTTGATGGTGGCGGTACCGTCAAGCCGCCCATCGACGTAATAGGTAACCGCTCCATTGCTGGCCACGACGCCGGCCACATGGTGCCACTGGCCATCGGCCACGGTTGCGGTGCCAAGCGTGATGGCCCCGTTCTGGGACTGCCCGACGCCCAGCTTGCCATTGGCGGCCACATAGAGGGACATCCCGGTATTCACGCCATCCTGGCCGACGAAGACGATGGTCTGGTTGATGGCGGAACTGGTCTTGATCCAGGCCTCGAACGTCAACGGCCCGCTGCCCTGGGCGATGGAGTTGCCGATGGTGATGGCAGCCGACGCCGAACCATCGAAATGCATGGCCTGGCTGTCGATGACATCCGGAATGCTGGCGTTGCCCACCGGCACCAGATCCGGTCCGGCGGCGTTGACGGCCGTGACCAGCCCGGACCCGCTCACATGGTCGAAGGTCCAGGCGCCCAGCAGGCCGCCGCCTCCGTTGGGTTCGAGGCCCTTGCCTTCCACCACCTGGGCGCCGGTGCGCGCCGTCTCCCAGACCCGGACGTCGTCGATCAGGCCGCGGAACGTCGTGGTGTTGTCGATCGCCTGGGCGCCGCCGTGCATGCCGCCGATCATCAGATCGGTGGCCGCCGGCAGGGCGGTGGGCGTCGCCACCACCACGGTGTCGATCACCTGGTTGTCGGCGTAAAGCCGGTAGATTCCATCGTCGCGGACCACGGCCACGTGATGCCACTGGCCGTCGTTCAGCGTACCGCTGCCCTGCAGCGTCCAGGCACCGGTCGTCCCGGTATCGGGCGACAGGAAGGTCAGCTTGCCGTTCACCAGCGCCAGGGCGAAGGTGCCCTGCGTTCCGCCGATGCTGTTGCCCTGGCCGATGATGATCTGAGTCGCATTGGTGGCGTCGCGGGTGCTGATCCAGGCTTCCAGGGTGAAGTCGCCGGTGTTCTCCTTCAGCAGCGGACCGGCCACATAGGCGCCCATGCCGTTCAGATAGGCGGCATCGTTGTCTATGGACAGACCGCGCAGCATGGGGGCGTGGTTTCCGGGGCTTTGGACCACCAGATTGACCACCGCCGGCATGGAGGTCAGGCTGCCGTCGCTCACCGTGTACTTGATGGTGTCGGTGCCGTAGAAGCCGTAATCGGGGGTGTAGACGAACTGGCCGGTGGCCGGATCCAGGGTCAGCACGCCGTGGCTGGGCTGGCCGGTGACCGTGCCGCTGAGCAGGGAATAGGTCAGCGCCTGGCCATCGGGATCGCTGCCGGTCAGGGTGCCGCTTAAGCTGCCGTCATTGCTGACGGTGAAGGTGGAGCCGCCGCGCTCGGCGATGACCGGGGCGATGCTGCCCGTGGTGGGCAGCCCGTTGACGCTGGAATCCACGGCGGTGGGGGTGTTGCTGTCCAGGCGCCAATAGCCCGACAGACCCGCCTCGTAGCCGTGCAGCTCCACATTCATGTTGGCGGCGATCTCGGCCTGGGTGCGCACGCCGTGCCACACCCGCACCTCGTCGATCTGGCCGCTATAGGCGTAGCCGAGAGTGCCGATGGGCTGGCCGATGCCCAGCGAGCCGTTGTCGCTGACCGGCAGCGGCGCCGCGGCGATGGTGGCCGAGCCATAGAGGACGCCGTCCAGGTACAGAGTCACCACTCCGGCGCTGTCGAAACTGGCGGCGATGTGGTGCCAGGTGCCGGTGAAGGTGGTGGCGCCGGCAACGGTCAGAGCAGTCCCGCCCACCACCGGAACCAGGGTATAGCTTCCGGCCGTGGCGCCTTCCTTGATGAACAGGCCGTATTCGACGCCGCCATTGGTGACGCCGCGCGCCACCACGGCATGCATGCGGTCCAGGGTCTCATAGGATTGCGGCTTGACCCAGGCTTCCAGGGTCACCGCGTCGGCGAAGGCCAGCTTGCCGCCGTCATTGACGGTCAGCGCATTGGCGTTGGTGCCGGTCATGGACATGGCGTAGCCGGCCCCCACCCCGGCCACCGGGGCCTGGTTGACGGGCTGCACGAAGATGGAAACGGTCTGCGGCGCCAGGGTGTTCTGGCCGTCGCTGAGGCGGACCTGGAACGAATCCGAAGTAAAGGTCGAACCATCGTTGTAGTAGTTCAGGCCCATGGTGCCGGCATTGATGTCGCCGGCATTGAAGGAATCGCCCACCGCAAGCACGCGGCCGTTGATCACCAGCGCGCCGTGATCGGGCGTATCGGTGACGATATAGCTCAGCTGCGACGCCGGGCCGCCATCGGGATCGGTACCGTTCAGCCCCATGGTGCCGGACTGAATGTTCAAGACGCTGCCCCGGCCGGCGAAGACGGCGGTCCCCACCGTCAGGGTCGGAGCGGCATTGGCGGCGTTGACCGTGAACGACACCGAACTGGCCGAGGCCATGGTGCCGCCCATGCCGTCGCTGATGGTGAAGTTGAACGACGAGGTGCCGGTGGTGCCCGCCGCCACGTACTTGATCAGGTCGGCGGTGACGTCGGCCTGGGTGAAGGTGCCGCCGGCCGCCAGGGTCACGCCGTTCTTCAGCAAGGTGCCGGAGCCCGGGATGGAGCCCAGGGTGTAGACCAGCTTGGAATCGCCCACCTGGATGCCGTCCGCGGGACGCAGATAGGCCTCGTTCAGGGTGAAGGTGCCCGACGCCCCCATGGTCAGGGAGGGCGGCACCAGGGTGATGCCGTGGCCGTCATAGCCCACATTGGCGGTGAAGGTCTGGGCGACGGTGTTGCCGTGGCCATCGCTGGCGTTAATGATGAACGTGTCGCTGCCGGCATAGCCGGCATCGGCCTGGTAATTGACCGTGTTGGCGTTGACCGTCACCGTGCCGTGGGCGGTCTTGGTGCCGCCCGACAGCGTGAAGGTCAGCGCATCGCCATCGGGATCGAGGGCGTACAGATTACTGCCGCTGATACTCCCGCCATTGGTGACCGAGAACGTCGTCACGGTGGAGCCGCCGACCTGCATGCCCTGCCACACCGGAGGATCCTCCACCGGCGTGATGACGAGGTTGGCCGTCCCGATATCGACGCTGAACGCCGAGGTGCCGCCGCTGATGGTGGCGTCCACCTTGGTGCCGTGGACCGAGCCGTCGCTCTGGTCCCAGGCCCGCCACGAGAAGGTGGCGCCGCCGTTTGCATTGGGATTGGCGAAGAAGCGGACCTTGTCGGTGGACGACAGCAACAGCGCCTGGGCGGTCGACACCGTACCGAAGTCGATCCAGTTGCTACCGCCGTCGATGCTGTATTCCCAGTGACCGCCGGTGAGGCTGGCGCTGGTCACCGCGATGCCCTTGGGCAGGCCGGTGCCATCGGGATCGGTGACCCCGGTTGTCAATGCAGAAACCAGAGTGCCGGTGTTCGCGGCGGGGCTGATATCCTCGACAATCGTGCCGATGACCGGAGGCGTCAGGGCCAGCGTCGAACTGGTGAAGGTCGGCGTACCGTAAAGCGTCAACCCCGTGCTGTCGCTCAGCGGCAGGTTGACGAGAAGGTTGCCGCCGCTCCCCGACAGCTGGACGTTCATATTGTCCTGAATCTGCTGCTGGGTGCGTGCCTCGTACCACACGCGAACGTCGGCAACACTGCCATCCACGGTGTAAGGTCCGTTGGTCCAGGGACCACTGCCGATATAAAGGTTGCCAGTGGCCGAGGTGGTGGCGTTCTGGGCGTTGTCCTGGGCGACCTGGATACCGTTCCGGTAAATAGTGCGCACATGTGCGTCGGCATCGAAGGTGCAGGCCCAATGCACCCATTGGCTATTGGCCGCGTTCGGGTCGGTATAGCTGAGATCGTTACCCAGGAACCCGAAATAGAACTGGTTGTTCAGGTAACCGGCAAAGACGCCGGTATTGGTCACAACCGACGACTGTCCCACTCCGATGACGGTGTTGACATGGCCGGCATTGATGTAGGAGTGCTCGTTCGCCCAGAATTCGATGGAGAAACTGTGGTTTGCCAGGTTGACTGACGGTCCGGTGGCGTAATTGCCGCTACCCAGATTCATCGCCGTGATGCCGGTCGCCAGGACCGGCGCGTCGTTGGCGCCGCTCACCGTGACGGTGGAGGTGATTGGGCTGCTGGAGGCACTGCCATCGCTAACCGTGAGGTTCAGGACACGGCTGCCGTTGGACAGGGTGTCGAGCGTATTGGAATACGTCACCGAGCGGATGGCGTCCTGATAGTTGGTCAGGCTTGCCGACCCCGTCAGAACCATCGTGCCATTGGCGTAGCTGCCGGTGATGCCGTACAGATTGCCGAAGGTCAGCGTATCGCCGGCCACCGCACCGCCAATGACAATGGTGGCGCTGGACAGACTCGCGCTGTCGATATCGAGGACCGTGGCGCTGGCGAACGGCGTGATGGCCCCGGCACCCTCGGCATAGGCCACCGTGACGGCTCCGCCGGCAAAGGCGGCCGATCCATCCCCCGTCCAGGCTGCGGCATGAGTGCCCTTGATGTCGGCCAGCGAACCGTTCATGGCCCAAGCGCCGATCAACGTCGGATCGCCGATCGTGGCCACGGATTGCACCGTCGCAAAGGCGTCGGCCGGATACTTGGCAACGTTCCACAGGCGGGCATCACGCAATTCGCCCGCAAAGTGCGTTGTACTGTCGTAGCCGATCTGTACCGGCACCGTCGCCGGATTGAACGATCCCATCAACGATGCGTTGTTGCCGACACCGTCGACGGCCAGGGTGACGTTGCCATAATCCAGGGTCAGCGAGACGAAGTGCCAGTTTCCATCGGTAAGGTTGGTGGCGTTGGATACGTTCACCGGCATGGAGCCGCCCATGCCGCTCATGGAGTAGGCGGTCGCCTGCAGGGTCTGGCCGTCGCCGGCAAACGCGACCTTGAAGCCCTGGCCCATGCCCATGCTGTCGTACTGCTGCATCAAGACGGTATTGGCCGCTTGGCTGACTCCGGTCTTGACCCACAGGCCAACGGTGAAAGGATAGGTTTGCGGCAGTCCGGACACCGACACGCCGTCGTTAACACCATCGAGGGTCAGTGATTGCGGCCCGGCGGTTGCCGTTACCACCGGCGCATCGTTGACCGGCGTAATGGCTAGGCTGGTCGTGCCGAAACCAGTGCTGAACGCCGATGTGCCGCCACTGATGGTTGTGTCAACCTTGGCGCCGTGGGTGCCGGAGGTCTGGTCCCAGGCTCGCCAAGTGAAGCTGGTATTGCCGTTGGCGTTGGGATCGGCAATGAAGCGGACCTTGTCGGTGGACGACAGCAGCAGCGCCTGATTGGTCGACACCGTACCGAAATCAGACCAGCTGGCGCCGCCATTGGTGCTGTACTCCCAATGACCATTGGTGAGCGAAGCACTGGTCACCGCGACGCCCATGGGCAGGCCGGTACCGTCGGGATCGGTTAATGAGGCGGTCAGAAGGGAAATCAGATTGCCGCCGTCCGGTGCGCTGTCCTCGGCGATGGTGGCTAGCGTAATAGCGTTGTTCAGCACGCTCGGCGCCGCGCTTCCGGCACCGAGAGTCATGGCTGGGCCGCCCGCCACCTTGTTGTAGGTGGGGTCGGCGATGGGGAAGGTCCAATCCGCCGCCAGATTGGCTTCGTTGCCGGCAAGAGGCGACCATGCAGCCCCCATCTGGGCTCCCGATTGGGTGGCGCTCCAAACCCGCACCTCGCCGATCTGGATCGGAACGAAGCCGGTGGAAATCCGGTTCACGCCCAGCATCACGGGGGCGTTGATGGTCAGCGCCGACATTCCGGCGTAATTCTCGCCGGTGCCACAGGCGACACCATCCACATAGACGGTGGCCGATTTGGCGGAATGGTCGTAGCTGAAGCCCACCTTGTGCCAGTTGCCGTCGTTGATATCAACGGTGCTGGTGGCATAGAAGCCCTGGCCGTTGTTGTCGCTGACCTGCACCACCAGCTTGCCGGAATTCATCACCATCTGGAAGAACCCGCCCGCAAAGGCGGAATTGCTGCTGACGATGCCGGCAAAGCTGGTATTGGCGGCTGTGGTCTTGATCATCGCCTCGACGGCGTGGCCGCCAGTCAGCGTCATATTGGAGGCCGTCGTCGCGATATCGTTCACACCGTCGAAGGACAGCGCGACAGGCGGAAGAACCGGCGCGTCGTTGGCCCCGATCACCGTGATGGTGGAAGAAATGGGGCTGCTGGAGGTGGTCCCGTCACTCACCGTCAGGTTGATATTGCGCAGACCGCTGGACAGCGTGTCGCTGGTATTGGAATAGGTGACCGAGCGGATGGCGTCCCGGTAATTGGCCAGGGTCGCCGAGCCCGACAGGATCAGGGTGCCGTTGGCATAGCTGCCGGTGATGCCGTACAGGTTGCCGAAGGACAGGGTGTCGCCGGTCATCGCGCCGCTGATGGCGATGGTGGCGCTGCTCAGCGAGGGATTGTCGACGTCGGTGATGGTGACCGAGCCGAACGGGCTGACGCCCACGGCTCCCTCGGCGTAAGAGGCCGTTCCGCCCGATGGCGTCGCCACCGGCGCGTCGTTGACGGGGGCGATGGTCAGATTGGCCGTGGCCTGGGTGCTGGAATAGGCGCTGAGCGTGCCGGAATAGGCATTGGTGTCCTGCAGGCTGCCGTTGACCGCGCCGTTGGTGCCGTCCCACGCCTTGAACAGGAACGAGGCATTGCCGCTGTAATCGGCAGTGGGCACGAACCGCACCTTGGCCGAGGCATCCAGGACCAGGGCCGAACTGGACGACCGGTTGCTCCCCATGGCCGCCCAGGTTCCGCCGCCGTCAAGGCTGTACTGCCAGACGCCATTGGGGCTGAAGGCATCGACCACGGCCAGGCCGTGGACGGACGCCATCCGGGCATCGGTCACCTGCCCGGCCATCAGGGCGGAGACCAGCGTGCCGGGATTGCTCACCGGGTCCTCGCCGATGGACGGCACGTTGACGCTCGCCCCATTGAGGACCGGCTGGTCGTTGAACGACAGGGTGATGGTCTGCTGGGTGACGCCGCCGAAGCCGTTGTCGGCCTTGACCACGAAGGTGTCGCTGGCCGCGCCGTAATTGCTGCGGGTGTACTGCCAGACGCCGGTGTTGGAATTGATGGTCACCGAACCATTGGCGGGCGCCAGGGAGCCGGTGGCGATGGAGAGCGTCGTGGGCAGTGCCGAATCCACCAGCACATGGCCGTTCACCGTGTTGGACAGCGCCCAGGCGCCGTCATCGATCCATTGGGCCTGGGCCGCACCGGCCAGACCGCCGCCGTCGAAGACGCCGACATAATTGTGGCCCGAGGAATCGGCGATGGTGACGCCGCTGCCGGCATTCATGCGCCAATAGGCGGCCAGGGCGCTCCAATCGGGATCGGCGCTGGTCACCACGTCGTTCATGGAAGCCGAGATCTCGGCGCTGGTCCGTGCCGTGTTCCACAGGCGGAAATCGGCGATCTCGCCGTGGAAGCCCTCGTTGCCGCCATTGCCGGCATTGCCCACATAGGTGCGGTCGGCACCCGCGTTGAGGGCGTTGACGGGTGCGCTGGCGCTGGGCACCGAATAGGACGCGCCGTCCAGGTTGATGCTGAACACGCCATTGTCTCGCACCAGCGCCACGTGCTGCCACTGCCCGGCGACCAGCTGGGCGGCGGAAGGCGCCGACACCACCACGCCGCCGGTCATGAAGCCCAGCGCGCCGGTCGTGCTGGCATAGAGGCCATAGCCGCTGGTCGAGCCGTTACCGGTATAGGCGATGAACTGGGCGTTGCCGTGGTTGGTGCCGTCCCACTTGACCCAGGCCTCCATGGTGACGTTGTCGGTCTGGGTGCTGATATTGGCCAGCGAGGACAGGTTGTTGTGGCCGTTGAAGGCCACCGCGTAATGCTCGGCGCTCAGGGTGGGGTTGGCGCCGCCATAGACGCCGGTGACCCCGGTGATATCGGCCTGGGCCGGCGAGGTGGTGACGCCCGCCAGCTTGATCAGGGTGCCGTCCAGCGTGCCGCCCTTGACCGCCAGCCAGCCGTTGGTGCCATCGGTCATGAAGCCGACCTTGTTGCCGGCCCCCAGGCTGTTGAGCAGCGCGGCGGTCGCCGAAGCCGTGCCCTGCCAGGGCATGATCTGCACATAGGTCAGCGCGCCGCCGGCCGACAGATCAATCTTGTCGGTTCCCGAGACGAAGTCGGTGACCACCGCCGTGGACGCCGCCGTCGAGACGGTGCCCGCGCTGAAGGTGAAGACGTCGCCCCCCGAATTGCCGGTCAGGGTATCGCCGCCGCTGCCGGCGATCAGGGTATCGGCCCCCGAACCGCCGATCAGGGTCTGCACCGCGGAATCGCCCAGGGCGTTCAGGGTGACGGCCACCGTGGAGAACTGGGCATCGACGGCCAGGATGCCGGAATTGAACGCATCGGTCCCCATGGTGATGGACGTGGCCACGCCGGTCGCCGACACGGCCATGAACTCGATGCCGTGGACATTGGCGAAAGCGGTATCGGCGATGACGCCCCCTGACGTGAAGCTCAGCGTCAGGGTGTCGGACCCGGCTCCGCCTTCGATGGAATCGGTGCCGCTGAAATCGGACAGCCGCATGATCTCGGAGCCCGTGCCGCCGATCAGGGTGTCCGAACCCGATCCGCCGTCCAGGAAGATGGTTCCGCCGGTGATCAGCGAGGTGATGGTGTCGTTGCCCAGACCGCCATCGACGCTGGTGATGCCGCTGTTGACCTTGATGGAATCGGCACCGCTGCCGCCGGTCAGAGTGACGGTGCCGTTCGTGGTGGCGACCCCCAGGGTCTTTCCGTCGCTGAAGCGCAACTGCTCGACGCCCCAAGCGGAAAGCGAGCCGCCACCGGTCACCGACAGGGTGCTGCCGGATGCGCTGATGGTGGATGCGCTCTCGGCGTATTGCAGGCTGACCGCGTCGCCGGTGCCGCTGCCGCCGGTCACGCTGGTGGTGCCGCTGCCGGCCAGAACGGTCAGGTTCGAGGTCCAGGCCGAGGCGTCGATGCTCACCGTGCCGGTGGCGGCCGAGGCGTTCAGGGTGCTGACGCCCGCCGCCGCCGCCTGGGCGCCCAGGCTGAGCGAGGCCGAGGACAGCCCGCCCCCCAGGGTCAGGGTCTCGACGCCGTGGACGTTGGCGAAGGCCCCGTCGGACAGGGTATTGGCGTTCAAATTGGTCAGAATCAGGGTGTCGTTGCCGGCGCCCATGTCGATGGAGCCGCCGGTGAACATGGCGTTCCACGTCACCTTGTCATTGCCGGTGCCGCCGATCAGGGTCTCGACGCCATCCACGGCCAGGGTCTGGCCGCCGGCCATCAGGGTCACGGTGTCGTTGCCGAAGCTGCCGTCGGCATAGGTCACCCCGGCGCCCACCAGCAGGTTGTCGTCGGCCATGGCGCCGATGATCTGGCTGGCGCCCGAATTCATCGACACGTGGTCGCCCGCGCCGTAATCCACCCACATGTTGCTGCCGGAAAGCGTGTCGGCCGCGCCGCCGTTCTTGGTGACGGTGGTGGTTCCGCCGCTCACCGCGATGGTGGTGTTGGCCGCGCCCTGGATGGAGAAGGTGTTGATGCCGGAGCCGCCGACGAAGGTGTCGGCGCCGCTGCCGCCGGCGAAGGTCGCGCCCACGCCCAGGGCCGAGGCGTTGAAATACACGTTGGCGGTGCTGAGGCCGGCGTCCAGGGCGTTGATCCCTCCCGCTCCCACCGTCAGGGAAACGGCCGCGCCCGAGGCCTGCAGGGCCATCGCCTCCACATTGTGGACATTGGCCAGGGCCGCGGTGCCGATGGTCACGGCGGTCGTACCCGACAGGGTCAGCTTCAGGACATCGGTCCCCGCCCCGCCCTCGACCGAATCGGCGGCGCTGAGATCGGACAGCCGAAGGATGTCGTTGCCGCTGCCGCCGATCAGGGTGTCCGAACCCGATCCGCCGTCCAGGGTGACGGGCGACGCGCCCGTCGCGGTGAGGGTGTCGTTGCCCAGACCGCCATCGGCATAGGTAAAGCCGCTGCCCAGCGTGATGACGTCGTTGCCGCTGCCGCCCATGATGGAGGTGGAGCCGGCCTGAATGGTGACGCCGTCCGACAGGACCAGGGTCTCCACATTGGTGAGCGTGGTGGTGACGCCGCTCACCACGGCGGTGAGGGTAGTGCCGCTGGTGCCCAGCACCGTGTTGGCGCTGGTGGCATGGGCCAGGGTGACCACGTCGGTGCCGGCGCCGCCCTCGACCGAAACCACGCCGCTGCCGATGGTGAAGGTGTCGCCGCCCACGCCGCCGGTCACGGTGAGATTGGTGTCGCTGCCGGCGATTCCCAGAGTGGTGTCGCTGAAACGCAGGACATCCACCGAGCTCAGGGAATCGGTGCCCTCGTTCAGGCTCGCCGTGTCGGTGTCGGTCACCATCAGATAGGTACCGCCGACGATGCGGTAGCCGGCGGCCGGGCCGGCATAGACGGCGATGTCGCCGACGCTCAGCGTGCTGCCGACGATGGTATCGTTGCCCAGCCCACCGGTGAAGGTGTGGTTGCCGGTCAGCGAGGTGACGACGGACATGCTGTCGGCGCCGTCATGACCCACCAGGGTGTAATCGGCGGCGGACGAGCCGGTGACCGTGAAGTTCAGCTTGGCCGGCTGGGTGCCGGTGAAGGTGAACTGCGACGCATCCATTACCGTCGCCGTCCCCTGAAGGTTCAGGGTATAGGCGTTGGTTCCCGCGAACTCGATGGCCTGGCCGCTCAGCATGCCGCCGTCGAAATAGTAATTGGCGACGGTGCCCAGCTGGACCTTCTCGATGCCGGTGATCTGGGTCAGATAGGCGCCGGCGAAGGAGTAATTGCCAATGCCCGACAGGCCGGTGCCGCTGAGCAGCAGGGTATCGTAGCCGTTGCCGCCGTCGATGGTGGAATTGGTGCCGACGTTCAGGGTTCCGACGGTGAAGTCGAAGACGTCGTCGCCCTCGCCGCCCAGCATGGTGTCGGCACCGCCGGTGGCGATCAGGGTGTCGTTGCCCATGCCGGCATCCAGCACGTCCATCTGCGCCGTGGACTTCAGGATGTCGTCGCCGTCACCGCCGATGAAGGATACCCGGTCGCCGCCGGCCCAGTTGAAGCCGCTGAAGCCGAGATAGCCGAGATTGGTGCGGAAATCCGTACCCACGACGGCATCGCCATAGATGGCCAGCCGGTCGACGCCGCTGCTGCCGGTGACCGTGAGGCCGCCCGCCGGCAGGGTGGCCAGACGCGTGTAATCCATGAAGGCGGTGTAGCCGTTGAGGCTCAGCGTCTCGACGTTGGTGATGGCGACACCGCGCAGGTCGTTGCTGCCGTTGAGCAGAATGGTGTCATTGCCGGTGCCGCCGTCGATGATCTCGCCGCTCACCGAATCATTGGCGTAAAGCACGATGGTGTCGTTGCCGCCGCCGGCGATGACCTTGTCCATGCCCTGGCCGGCCTGGATGGTGTCGGCGAAGCTGGAGCCGAACATGTACTCGGCCCCGGTGCCGCCGGTCAGGGTGACCGCCCCCGAGGCGGACGAGGCGTTCAGCTTGACGAAATTGCCGTCGGGGCTGTTCCAGTCGGTGAGCGAGCCCCAGTTGGCGTAGGTGAAGCCGGTGGTGCTGAAGCCGGCGGTACCGACGTTGATTTCCAGCAAGCTGCCGGTGGGCAGGCCGATGCTCTGCAGGGCAAGGGTATTGGCCAGCCCGGCGCCGAACTGCGAAGTATCGACCACCACCGTGGCATAGCTGCCGCCGATGGCCAGGGTCTCGATGCTGGAGAAGCTCACCGCCTGCAGATCGCTATTCCCCAGAAGCTGCACGGTGTCGCCGCCGGCGCCGCCGGTGACGATATCATCCTCGTGAGCTTCCCCATGCAGGCGGAACAGATCGTTGCCCGCCGAGCCGGTCAGGGTATCGACGAAGCCGGTATCGGCGAAGCCTTCCACGGAATTCAGCACCGTCGTGCCGCTGCCGGTGATCACCGTGCCCGAGGCAAGGTCGGCGGTGACGCCGGCCGTCATGCCGTAGAGGTCCAGGATGTCGGTACCGCCGCCGCCGTTGATGGTGTCGGTGCCATCGCTCATCACGAAGACGTCGCCCTGGGCCGAGCCGGTGATGGTGTCGTTGCCGCCGCCGCCGGTGATGCGCAGCGTATCCTCCGCCCCCCAATTCACCAGATTGAGGCTGCTGGCGTCGAAGGTGGCGCCGCCATTGGGCAGGTGCAGGTCAAGGGTCAGCGCCGTCCCGGTGCCGCCGCCGTTGATGGCCAGACCGGCCAGTTGTCCCATGCCGACGGACAGGGTGGTGGCGCCCACCCCGGCGGTCAGGGTCTCGAAATTGCTGATGATTGCCAGATTGAGGTCGTAGAAGCCGCCGCCGCCGCCCAGGATAAGGGTATCGGCGCCCGCATTGCCGTTGAGCGTGGTGCCCGCCTCGGCGGTGAAGCCGGTGGCCAGGGTCAGGGTGTCGCCACCGCTGCCCCCCAGGATGGTGGTGAGAGCCATCCCGGCGTTCTCCACCAGGGTCAGGCCGGTCCCCATGGCCGAGCCATCGATCACCAGACGATCGGTGGCGGCCAGATTGTTCAGCACCAGCTGACCCGAGGCCACCATGTCGTTCAGGCTGCCCGCCCCGTCCACGGTGACGGTCAGCGACTTGGCGCCGGCATAGCTGCCGAAATCGATCATGGCCTGCCCGGTTGCCTCGGCCAGGACGGAGTTCTTCCAGGCCACCAGCTGCGTCATGCCGACGGTCAGATTGAGGGGGCCGAGCGAATCGATCGCCTCGATTCCCGACACCGAGGCGCCCCGCAGGTCCATGGTGGCGTTGAAGGTCAGAGAATCGGCGCCCTGGCCGCCGATGAAGGTGTTGTTGGCCCCCAGCGCCGTGCTGTTGACCAGGAAGAACATGTCCGAACCCGACGAGCCGATCAGGGTGTTGCCGTAATTGCCGCCGACCACGGCATGGATGTTGCCGAGCGTGTCGGTGCCGACGCCGATCCCCGAAGCGGTCCCGGTGGTCAGGTTGACGGAAAGCGTGCCGGTGGCATGGCTGAAGTCCACCACGTCCCCCGCACCGGGGGCCAGGGTCGAGCCGGTAATGGTGTCGTTGCCCGCGCCGCCGAAGATGTACAGCGTGTTGGTGCCGCCGGCGTGGTTGACGGTTACGCCGGCGCTGGAGCCCGACGCGTCGACCATGCCGATACCGGCGGCGGTGGCATTGGTGCCCAGGGTCAGGGTGGTCGCCGTCATGGCGTCCAGGTCCAGGGTCTCGATGCCGCTCACATTGGTGAAGGCGGAATCCGCCATGCTCACCGAGGCGGTACCGGTGATGGACAGCATCAGGGAATCGTCGCCCGCCCCGCCGGTCACCGTGTCGCCGCTGGACAGGTCGGTCAGCTTGAAGGTATTGGCCCCCGCATCGCCCACCAGCCGGTCGCTGCCGGCCCCGCCGTCCAGAACGGCCACATGGCCACCATTGAGGTAGATGGTGTCGTTGCCGGCCCCGCCGGTGATGGTGGCATAGTCCACCGCGAAGTGGCGGGAGTAGGTGCCGCTGCCACTGGCATCCGCCCCGGTCCAGGTGATCTCCACGCTGCCGTCGGCCAGGGTGGTGACGGCGGGATGGCGCTCGCCGGTGTAGGACGCATCGCTGGTGACGGCGATCTCGCCGCCCAGCTTTC
Organism: Magnetospirillum sp. ME-1; assembly: GCF_002105535.1. Lineage (GTDB taxonomy): Bacteria > Pseudomonadota > Alphaproteobacteria > Rhodospirillales > Magnetospirillaceae > Phaeospirillum. The sequence goes on from NZ_CP015848.1 coordinate 147,933, forward strand.
CGCCCAGGGCGTCGAAACGCTGGGCGTAGACATTGTGGTTCACATTATCCGTCGTGCTGTCCCACACCGCCAGGAAGCCGCCGTCGGGCAGCGCCGTGATGACGGGATAGGCCTGCCAGCCGGTGGTGGTGGTGTTGACGATGAACTCGCTGCTGGCCGGATTGCCGCTGGCGTCGAAGATCCGGCCGATGACGCCAAAATTGCTCGCTCCGTCCTGGCCCAAGCTGTGCCAGACCACGGCGAAGCCGCCGCCGGCCAGCCCGACCACCTTCTGGGCCCACTGGTCGGACGCCGTGGTGGTATTGACCGCGATGTCGCCGCCCTGGGATTGGCCCAAAGCATTGAAGCGATGAGCGAAAACGTCCGCGGTGGCACCGCCGCCGGTGCTCCAGGAAACCACGAATCCGCCATCGGACAGCGCCGCGATGGTTGGTGTGGCATCGGTCCCACTGGAACAGAGGTGGGAGGTCGAGACCGGGAATTCGTTGACCACGACCGAGCCGTCTGGGGCATAGACCTTGGCGAAGCTCATCTTCTGGCCGGTGAAGGTCTGCCCGCCATAGGAATCCGCAGCCGAAAACACCACGGCGATATTGCCGTTGGCCAGTTCCGTCACCTCGGGCCAGCCCTGCCAACCAGAAGCCTGATCGTTGATGCGGAATTCGTCGGCGACGGGAGAACCATCGGCACCGTAGATCCGGCCATAGGTGCCGTAATTGCTGCCGTCCTGGCCGCCGCTGTGCCAGACGGCCATGAAGCCGCCATTGTCGAGGGGGGCCACATGGACGGACCATTGGTCGCCGGTATAATAGGTGTTCAGGTGGATCTCGCCGCCGAGCGGCGTACCGTCGGCATTGTAAACCTGCCCGTAGACGCCGGTGAGGCTGTCCCCGTTCTGATTGGCGCTGTCCCAGGTGACCACATAGCCGCCGGTCTTCAGCCCGGTGACCGCCGACCGCCACTGGTTGTCGGTGACAAAGGTGTTGACCAGGGTGGCCGCGCCGGTGGCGCTGACCGAGACGCCGCCCGAGATGGAGAGGCTGCCGTCAGAGAAGTGCAGCGTCTCCACATTGCGCAGGGAATCGGTGCCGTCACTGCCATCGACGGTGTTGACGTCGGCGACCTTGATCGAGTTGCCGGACACGGCCAGGCGATAGCCGGCCATGGCGCCGCTCAACACCATGCCGTCGGCCCCGGCCCCGCCGTCGAACAGGTCGTTGCCCGAACTGCCGGAGACGGTATCGGCCCCCGATCCGCCCACCAGGGTGAAGGGACCGGAACCGGCGAAGGAAATCTTCTCGATGCCCGAAAGCTTGCTGAAGTCGCTCGGCCCCAGGGTGCCGCCGCCCGACACCACCAGGGTGTCGCTGCCCAGGCCACCGGCCACCGTCGAAGCGGCCTGAAGGTCGGCGGCGCTCATCTTGATGACGTCGTTGCCGTCGCCGGCGTCGATGGTGGCGAAACCGGTTCCGACGTCCAGCGTGTCGGCGCCGGTCCCGCCCATGAGGGCCAAGGACGGGATGCTGTGGGGAGGACCGGAGACAATGACCGGCGATGCGGTACCAAGCGGGGTCGCCGTGTGGTTGTTGCCAGACAGGTCATTGAAGGGCGAAGCGCCGGAGAAGTCGTAATGCGTCACCAGGCCGCTGTTGATGACCTGGCCCTGGTCGATCTGCACCGCCTCCGCCGCACTCAATGCCCGATTGTGCAACTGGATATTGGCGATCTGGCCATTGAACGGGTAGCTGCCGTTGGTGAGGCCGACGCCGACGCTGAGCGTGGTCGTGATGTTGGCATTGCTGTTATTGGGCGGATATCCCGCGTACAGCTGGGAAATCGTCATTTCGACGCCGTCGATATACAGCTTGTTGGCGGCGACGTTCCCCTGGGTGAACACGGCTGTAATGGTATGCCAGCTTCCGGCCATGGCATCGATCCCGGTGATGCCATAGGAATCCCCCCCCTGAAGGGTGCAGAAGCCAAGCTTATTGTCCCAGATCATCAGGTTGTAGCTGCCGAAACTGACCGGCATCATCCTGTCGGCGGTATTGACCGTCCATTTCATGTCGAAGGACACCGACACCTGATCGCCGGTGCTGGCTGTGCTGCGGATGGAGGGGGCGGAAATATAGGATCCGCTCGGAAATTCGATCGCCGAACCCGCTACCGTGGTGGAGGTGGAAACCACCGACACCGTCCCATCGCCGAACTGCAGCGTCTCGATCCCCGTCAGGGTATCGGTACCGTCATTGCCGTCCACAGTGTTGGTGTCGGTCACCGTGACGGCACCGTTGGCGGCGCTGATGCGGTAGCCCGACAGGCTGCCGTGGAAGATTGCGGTGTCCGTGCCCGCGCCGCCGTTCAGCGCATCGTTGCCCGAACCGCCGGTGAAGGTGTCGTTGCCGAGGCCGCCCGAAAGAGTCACCGCCCCGGCTCGCGCCGAGGCATTGAGCGTGACGTCGGAGCTGTTGCCATAGGCCTCCACCGACGTGATGCCGCCATCGGCGGCGGCGGTGGCGCCAAGGGTCACCGCCAGGGCGGCGGTGCCGCCCGACAGGCGAAGGCTCTCCACGCCGCTCACATGGGCGAACGCGGTCGCATTGTTCAGCGTTCCGGCAGTGAAGCCGTCGAAGGCGATGGTGTCGAACGACGCCCCGCCGGTCACCGTGGCATTGTCGGCGATACCAACGCGGAAGTTGGTCTTGCCGGCGCCCGCCACCAGGGTGTCGGCCCCGCCGCCGCCGGCGAGGTCGTAATAGACGCCGGAAGCGGTGTCGTCGCCACCCTTGATCTTGTCGGCGAAGGCGGAGCCCTTGACGCCGTGGATGTTGTTCAGGGTGTCGGTGCCCGAGGTCAGGACACCGCCCACGTAATAGGATTCGACGCCCCAGCCCGGCGACGCGCCGTTCCAGGCCGAGCCGCTGAGGTTGACGGTGACACCCGCCCCGGCATGCTTGTAGCTGGCCATGACGGACCCCGAGGCCGAGCCGGTCAGGACGTCGTTGCCCGCCCCGCCTTCCAGGGCCGACCAGCCGGTGCCGCGTCCGGTCAGGGTGTCCGCCGCGCTCGAGCCTTCCAGCTCGTCGATGTCGGAGAACGTGGTGTTCCAGGTACCGCCGCCGTTCAGCGTCGCCACGCCGGATTCCAGCGAGGCCGTCACCGGACCGGTGAGATAGGTGAAGCTGAGCTTGTTGCTGCCGGTGCCGCTGGCAATGGTCGAATCGCCATAAATGACCTGATTGGCCGCGCCCGCGAAGAACATGTCCTCGCCGTTGCCGCCGATCATGGTGGTCACGGCGGAATTGAAGGCGAAGATATCGTCCCCGGCGGTACCGCTCAGGGTGCCGCCCGTGAGCGAACTTGCCACCTTGACGGTGGGGGAATGGGTGGAACCGGTATAGATGTGGTCGATGCCGGCCCCGGCGAATTGGTTCTTGACCACAAGCTGGCCGCCACCGGCGTTCCCCGTAAGGTCGATGACCAGATCATTGCCCACCTGCTGGGCGCCGCGCAGACCGGCATCTCCGACCAGAGAACCGTCCAGCACGTTGACGCCGGCGGTGTCGATGATGGTGAGGGTGCCCGAAGCATTGGCCGGCGCCACATAGGTATCGGCCCCGCTGCCGCCGATAACGGTCAGGTTGCCCGACAGGCCGGAGGCCACCGTGGCGGTGACCGAAGCGCTCATCATCGAGGCATCGATCACCTGCAAACCGATGGCCGCGGCATTGGTGCCATAGGACAGCGAAACCGCGGCGGTGCCGCCCGAGATCATCAGGGTTTCGAAATCGTGGCTGATGCCGGCCAGGGCCGTATCCGCCACCGTGCCGGCCATACCGGTCAGCACCAGGGTGTCATTGCCCGCACCGCCGCTCAGCAGACTCATGGACCCGAGTTGGCTGGCCGAGAGCACCACCCGATCGTCGCCGCCACCGAGGCTGACGCCCTTGAAGCCGCCGAGCAGGGTGAGGGTATCGCTTCCGGTCCCGCCGGTCAGGGTCTGGTCGCCATTGGTGCCGCTGATGCCGATCGGACTGCTTCCGCCCGCGAAGGCCAGCGTGCTGATCCCCACCAGGGTGTCGGTGCCTTCCGAGGTGCCGGCGACCGTCACGGTACCGCCGGTATTGGCGGCCAGACCATAGGTTCCCGCCCCCAGGGAATAGACCACGGTGTCGCTGCCGCCGCCACCGATGATGGTGTCGTTGGCGCTGCTGCTGTGGAAGGTTTCGCTGGCGACGGTACCGGTCGATGGCGACGTCAGATTGATGGTGGGGGTCAGCAGCTTGGTCGCGCCGCTGCCCGTCTCCGTCGCCACGATCGAGAACGTCCCCATGCCCGTCGAGCCGATGGGCAGGGCGGCGGTCGTGGTGCTGGGCGTGAAGGTATACTGGCCGGTGGTCCCGTTGATGGTCACCGTGCCGAGCGCGGTGGTCAGAATGCTGCTGGTGGTGGTGCCGTCGGTCAGGGCATAGGTGTAGGAATCGCCCGGCGACGAGGCCAGCACGGTGACCGATCCGCTGCTTCCCGTCAGATTGATGTTGGTGGCGGCGATGTCGCTCGCCGACGCCAGCAGAAGCTGCTTGTCGGCGGAGGTGGCGCCGGTAAGCCCCATCACGTCGGCGGCGGCCAGTCCGGTGGTCACGCCGGAAAGCTTGACCAGCGTCCCGGCATAGCTGGTCGAGCCGGTACCCGCCCCCTTGACCATCATCCAGCCGTCGGTGCCGTCGGTGAAGAACACCACGCCGCTGGAAATGGAGGAATCCGCGTTGACGGCGGCCACCGTGTTGGCGACCTTGGCCGCCGTGGTGGCGCCGGTGGAAATGGGATAGCGCCCGTGCACCAGCTTGTAGCCGGCGCCAATCAAGTCGATCTTGTCGGTGCCGGAAACGAAATCGGTGATGATGTCTGTCGCGGAACCGGTCGATTCCGTGCCGTCGCGCAGCCGGAAGGTGTCCGCCCCGGCTCCGCCGGTCAGGGTGTCGGCGCCCGCGCCGCCGACGATGATGTCGGGCAGGCTGGAGCCGACGATCACATCGGCATTGATGGTGCCCTGAATCTGCGCGCCGGCGACGCCGATGAAGTCGCTGACCTGGGGCGAGGTGGTCACGCCCGTCAGGCTGATGAAGGTTCCCGCAAAGGACGTTCCGGTTCCCGCACCACGCACATAAAGCCAGCCGTTGGAACCGTCGGTGAGGAACACCACCGCATCGCCCATCTTGGTATCGGCGTTGATGGTGGCGATGGTGTTGGTCAGCTTGGCGGCGAGGGTGGCCCCGGTGGTGTCCAGGGCGTAGCTCCGCTGCAGGCTGTAGCCGGCGGCCCCCGCCAGTTCGATCTTGTCGGTGCCCGTGGTGAAATCGGCGATGACGTCGGGGGCCGCGACGGTGGAATCCGTCGCCGCCACATAGCGGAAGGTATCCGCCCCGGCCCCGCCGGTCAGGGTATCGGCCCCGCCGCCGCCGGTGATGGTGTCGTTGCCGGCGGCCGCGTTGATCTCGTCCACGCCGCTGGTGCCGGTCAGGGTATCGGCGGCCGAGGTGCCCAGGGTGAACTGGCCCGCCACGGCGCCGGGGAAGTCGGCGGCCACCGGCGAGGTGGTGACGCCCGAGAGCTTGATCAGGGTGTCGTTGTAGCTGGTCGAACCGGTACCGGCGCCCTTCACGTACACCCAGCCGTCGGTGCCGTTGGTGAAGAACAGGATGGTATTGGCGGGAACGCCCAAATCGGCGGCGGCCGCCGAGGCGGTGGCGGCGGCACTGGTCGCGAAGGTATAGGGCGCGTTGTTGAACTTGTAGCCGGCCGCACCCACCAGTTCGATGGTATCGCTGCCCGAGGTGAAATCGGTGATGATGTCGGGCGCGTTACGGCTGGAATCCTGGGCCGTCGTGTACAGGAAGCGGTCGGCTCCGCTGCCGCCGGTCAGGGTGTCGGAGCCCATGCCGCCGGTCAGGGTGTCGTTACCGCCCAAACCGCTCAGGATGTCGGGGCCTGAACCGCCGACCATGACGTCGGCGCCGCTGGTGCCGAGAACCTCGCCCACCACCGAGCCGGGGAAATGGGCGGCGGACGGCACGGTGGTGACGCCCGCCAGCTTGATCAGCGTGCCGTTGAAGCCGATGGAGCCCGAGCCGTTGCCCTTGATGTAGATCCAGCCGTCGGAACCCTCGGTGAAGAACACGATGGAGCCGCTGGCGATCGTCGCGTCGCCGGCGATGGCGGCGGCGGTTCCCGCCGGATTGCCGCTGACGATTGCGGTATAGGCGGCCGCCTTCAGGACATAGCCGGCGCCGCCCACCAGGCTGATCCTGTCGTAGCCCAGCGCGAAATCGGTGATGGTGTCGGTGGCGGTGGTGGTGGAATCCAGCGCCGAATTGTAGACGAAGACGTTTCCGTCGGTACCGCCGCCGCCGCTCAATGTGTCGGCGCCCTGGCCGCCGGTCAGGGTGTCGGCGCCGCCCAGGCCGCTCAGGATATCGGCGCCGGTGCCGCCCACCATGATGTCGGCGCCCGACGTGCCCAGATAGCCGGACGGCCCCACCAGATCGCCCAGCGAGGGCTGCTTGGTGACGCCCTGCAGGCGGATCAGGGTGCCGCTGAAGTCGGTGCCGGTGCCCGCCCCCTTCACATACAGCCAGCCGTCGCTGCCGTTGGTGAAGAACACCACGGAATTGGCCGGGCCGGACGTCGCTATATTGCCGATGGTGGTGGCGACGTCGGTGGTGAAGGCGAACGGAGTCGACGAATAGCTGATCCCAGCCATGCCGGTGAAGGCGATCTTGTCCTGGCCGGGGGTGAAGTCGCGGATCAGGTCGGTGTTGGCGGAGGTGGAATCCAGGGCGGAATCGTAGCGGAAGACGTCGGCGCCGGGCGTGGCGCCGCCGCCGTCGCCCTGCAGCACGTCGGCGCCCTGGCCGCCGGCCAGGGTGTCGTTGCCGCCATAGCCGATCAGCACGTCGTCGCCAAGACCGCCCAGCAGCACGTCCGCCTTGGCCGAACCGACCACGATGTCGTTGCCGGAACCGCCGTCCAGGGTCGCCCCATCGACGGCGCCGGCCGCCGCGATCAGGTCGTCGACTCCATCCGAACCGTTGGCGCCCAGGGACCCGGCCAGGGTCAGGGTGGCGCCCTTGGTGACGGTGCCGTCGGCCTTGACCATGTCGGTCTGGATCTTTTCGATTCCCGACACGGTGACGTAGCCGCCGACCACCTCGTCGCCGGTGGTGCCCACCGCCAGGGTGACGCCGCTGGCCCCCGCCCCGGCGAAGCCCTTGACCATGCGGTCGGTGCCCAGCGCCAGGATGTCGGTGCCGCTGCCGCCGTTCAGCACGTCGTTGCCGCCCTGGTAGCGGAAGATGTCGTCGCCGCTGCTGCCGGTCAGGGTGTCGGTCCCGGTGGTGCCCGAGATCAGCTCGCCGACCACGGCAGGCAGGCTGCTGGACGCCGGAGTGGTGGTCACGCCCGACAGCTTGATCAGGGTGTTGTTGAAGGTGGTGCCGGTCCCCGCCCCCTTCACCGCCAGCCAGCCATCGGTGCCGTTGGTGAAGAACACGATGGTACCGGCCGCCACCTTGGCGTCGGTGTTGATGTTGCCCTGGGTGGTGGCGGGGTCGTTGGTGAAGGAGTAGGCCTCGCGCTGGAGGCGATAGCCCGCCGCCCCGCTCATGGTGATCTGGTCGGTGCCGCTGGCGAAGCCGGTCAGGTTGAGGGTGCCGCCCGCCGTGGCGGCGAAGCTGTCGGCGCCGCTGGTGCCGAGCATGCCGGTCGGGCCGGAATAATCGCCGAGCACCGGCAGGTTGCCGGCCGCTCCGGTCAGCTTGATCAGGGTGCCGTCATAGCTGGTCGAGCCCACCGAGCCGCTGCCCTTGACGTAGACATAGCCGTCGCCGCCGGAGGTGAACTGGACGATGGCGTTGCTCACCGAAGCGTCGTTCTTGATGGCGGTCACCGTGCCGGCGACATCGGTGGCGAGGGTATAGGTGCCGGCCCGCAGATTCATGCCGGCCATGCCGGTGAAGCTGATCTTGTCGCCGCTGGCGAAGGCGACGGCATCCATGCTGGTCAGGGTCGAATCGCTGGCGCTGGTGTAGACGTAGACGTCGGCCCCCGCGCCGCCGTTCAGGGCGTCGGCCCCGGCACCGCCGATCAGGGTGTCGGCATTGGCGCCGCCGAAGATGGCGTCGTCGCCGACGCCGCCACTCAGCGTCGCGGCGCTGACCGTCACCATCAGGTCGTTGCCGGTGGTGCCGGCCGAGCCCTTGGTGCTGCCGACGGTGTAAAGCTTCAGCCCGGTGCCGAAATCGGCCCGCACCTCGCCCACATAGCCGCTGGACAGGAAATGGTTCTGGACGGTGACGGTGCCGCCGCCGCTGGTGCCGCCCGTATAGGTGAAGACCAGATCGTCGTTGCCGCTGCTGGCGGTCACGGCGCTGACCACCGCATCCACCGGCAGGGCCAGGCGGTCGGTGCCGCCGCCGCCCACCACCACATCGGTGCCGCCGGCCGGCACGAACACCTCGTTCCCGGCGCTGCCGTTCAGGGTCTGATTGCCGGTGGTGCCCAGCATGCGGACAGTGGAAAAGCCCAAGTCGGCGGCGGTCAGCGCCGAGGTGACGCCGGTCAGCTGGATCAGGGTGCCATCGAAGCTGACGCCGGTGCCGTCGCCCTTGACGTAGATCCAGCCGTTGCCGCCGCTGGTGAAGAACACCGCGGTGTCGCGCAGACGCGTATCGCCAACGATATTGGCGATTGTGGTCGTGACGTTGGTGTCAAAGGTATAGGCGCCCTGGACCACGGACATGCCGGCGGCGCCGACGAAGCTCAGCTTGTCGCTGCCGCTGGCGAAGTCGCCGATGACGTCGGCGGCGGCAGCGGTGGAATCGGTCTTGGCGAGATAGCGGAAGGTATCGGCCCCGGCCCCGCCGCTCAGAATGTCGGCACCGCCGCCACCGGTGATGGTGTCGTCACCGGCCAGACCGGCCAGGGTATCCGCATTGGCGGTGCCGGTCAGAACCTGCTTGGAGATGGCGAAGGTGACCGAGGCGGTCGAGGTCGCCGAGGTGGCGTTGCTCTGGTCGACGGCCTGCCACTGGAAGGTGGTGGTGCCGGTCCACGACGAATTGGCGCCGTCGAAGGTGAGCTTGCCCAGTTGCGAGGCCAGGATGGTGTCGCCGGCCTGGACGAGGTTGCCGTTCAGCCTCAGCGTGCCGCTGCCCGGCAGTTGAATGATCTTGATGGCCTTCAGGGAATCACCGGAATCGACGTCGCTGACCTGTGTGGTGAAGTCGCTGGCGGTGAACTTGTAGGTGGCGCCCGACAGGCCCTGGAACGCCGCGTTGGCCGACACCGGGGCGTCGTTGGTGCCGGTCACCGTCACCGTCACCGTGGCGGTGCTGGTGGCGCCGGCGGCGTCCTTCATGGTGTAGGTGAAGCTGTCGGTGCCGGTCTGGCCGGCGGCCAGGGAGGCGAAGCCCTTGGGCGTGTACTGCACCTGCCCGCCGACGATGGCGGTGGTGCCGCCCTTGGCGCCCTGGCTGACCGAGACCAGGGTCTTGGTGTCGCCGGAATCGGCGTCGGTGTCGTTGGCCAGGACGTTGATGGTGGTGACCGCACTGTCATTGGCGGTCGTCGCGGTGTCGGCAACCGCCACCGGGGCGGTATTGGGCGACTGGTTGACGGTGAGCGAGACCGTCGCCGAGGCGTAGGTGGTGGTGCCGTTGACCGTGTTGGCGACGGTGTAGGTGAAGGTGTCGGTCCCCACATAGCCCTGGGTGGGGGTGTACAGAATCTGCTGATGACCGCTCTGGGTGACCACCGACACGGTGCCGTGGCCGGCGGCGCTGACGGCGGTGATGGCCACCGTCGCGGCCGAGCCGTCGGTGTTCTTGTTGGTGGTGAAATCCAGCAGCAGATTGCCGTCGCGGCGGGTGTCGTTGGCCAGGACGTCGATGACCTTGGTGCCGTTGGAGAACAGCGAGGCGCCGGTATCGGCCACGGCCACCGGGGCGGCGTTGGCGGCGGCCTGGGCGATGGCCTTCTGCCCGTCCTGGTACAGCTTGTCGTAGTCGGAATGAGCCTGGGTATCGAGCGAACTGGACGAACTGGCGTACTGGGCCGCCGCCGCCGCCTGGCCCTTGGCGGTCTTGGCGTAATTGGCGGCGGCCGTGGCGGCGGCGTTGGCCGCCTGGAACGAGGCCAGCGCCGTGGCGGCGTCGGTGCTGTTGAAACTCAGGCCGCTGGTAGCGGCCTGGGCCGAAACGGCGGCGTTGTGGGCCAAATTGTAGGCGGTGGTGGCCGACGTGTCGGCGGCCAGGGCCTTGGCCACGTAGCCGCTGGTGGCGTCGGTGGAAAGCGTGCCGAGACTGAGGCCCGCCAGGGTGGTGTTGGCGGTGGGCACGAAGGCGGCCAGATCCACGTAATTGGCGTGGGTGGTCGCCAGCGAGACGGCGGCCGCCGCCTCGAAATCCTGGGCCTGCTTCAGCGACGCCGCCGCCGAGGCCAGGGCGTTGGTGTAGGCCTTCTGATAGAAATTGATGGCGTCGGCCACCGCCGCCTGGGCGATGCCGTCCGTGGTCGCCCGGTACTGCAGCGCAGAGTTGTAGGCCTGCGAGGCGTTATTGGCCGCCTGCAGGGCGCGGTAGGCCTCGGCGGCGGTGGCGCCCGCATTGCTGCCGGCGGCCGACAGCGCCGACTGCACCGCCGTCAGATTGGTGGCCACCGTGGCGGCGGCCGTGGAAACGGCGTCGTAATCGGCCTGAACCGCCGTGTGATTGGCCAATTTGACGTCCAGCGCGTCAACGGCGGAATCGTAGGCCTTGATATTGGTGCGCGCCGTGGACAGAGCGCCGGTGACCGCCGTGGGATTGCCGGCGGCCGAGTTGATGGCGCTGTCGACCGCCGTATCCATGTGGGTGAGCACACTGTCGGCGTCGGACTTGGCGGTGACGGTCTTGCTGCTGGCGGTGGCGAGGTTGGCCGAGGCGTTGGACGGGGTCGCCACCGAATTGTCGGCGGCGGTCTGGGCGGCCTTGGCCTGCACCTGGGCGTCGGTGGCCAAGGTGGCGGCGCTGTCGGCCGCCGCGCGGGCGGTGTTGGCCAGATCACCCTTGGCCTTGGCGGCCAGCACCACCCCTTCCTGGGTGGCGATGGTGGTCGACGTGCTGGAAAAGCTGGCCTGGGCGGTGGCGAAATTGCCCTGGAAGGTGACCGACTGGCTGGCCGCCGATTCCGCCAGGGTGAGAGCCTGGTTGGCCTGGCCCAGCGCCTTGGCGGTGGAGGTGCCCGCGGTGTTGGCGGCAACCGCATCGTCATAGGCGGTGGTCGCGGACGAACTGGCGGTCAGGGCCGCCGCCGTCTGGGTGGTGACCGACGCCAGCGCCGAGGCGGCCGCCGCCTTGGCGGCGATGGCCTGGGCCAGGGCGCCGGTGCCGTCGGGAGCGCCGATCAGGTTGAAGGCGGCGGCAGCCACCTTGGCGGCCTGGGAATCATTGCTGGCGGCGGCGGCATTCTTGGCGGCCAGGGCCAGATTGTAACGCCCCCACAAAGTGGAGTCGGTGGAATCGGCCGAACTGCCCAGCGCGGTGGAAATGGCCGCGTACTGGTCGGTCAGCGCATTCTTGATGGTCAGGGCGGAATTGTAGGCGGCCAACGCCGAGGTCTTGGCCGCCAGGGCCGCCGCCACATCATCGGTGCGCGACTGGGCCGCCGCGGCATCGGCGGCGATGGTGCTCAGGGCCGACTTGTCATTGGCCGCCGCCGCCACCAGCGCCGTGGCCAGCTTGGCGTAATTGGCCGCACTGTTCGATTCCGTGATGGCGGTCTGGACGTTGGTGACGTTGTAGCTGCCGTGGCTGTATGTCGCCCCCAAGGCGTCCGAGGCCGTCTTGGCATTGCCATAGGCGGCGTTGGCCGATTGGGCGTCGGCGGCGGCGTCGTTGTATTTGCTCTGCAGCGCGGAGACCAGCGTCGCCTTCTGGGTATTGTACTGGGCGAGCGCCGATCCGGTGATATTGGACGGCGGCTGGGCGGCCAGCACCTCGTCGAGAATCTTGGCGATGGAATCGCGGGCGGCCGCCGCGCTGTTGGCGGCGCTGGCGGCATTGGCGGTGGCGGTGACGGCAGCGTCGTACAGAACGGCCTCGCCGCCGGTCTGGAAGGCCACGGCCCGGTCATAGGCCTGGTTGGCCACCTGATCCTGCTGGACCGTGACCTGAACCTTCTGATCGATTTCCGCCTTGATGGCGGCGGCCTGCTGATAGGCGGCCAGGGCCGACTTCTGACCGGCGGTCACCGCCGCCTGGCTGGAAGCCAGAGCGTTGGCGATATGGGTGGGATCGGTGGAATTGGCGCTGCCGTCGGTATTGAGGCCATAGGCCTTCAGCGCCGTCTCGGCGGCGCCCAGCAGGCTGGCGGCCTTGGCCTGGGCATTGGTGGCCGCCGTCACCTGAAGGTCGGCGTGATCGCGGGCGGCCCCTGCGGCCGCCACATTGAACTGATTGAATCCAGCCGCGGCAGCGTTCGCATCGGTTGCGTCGGTTGTGGCATTGGTGGCCGCCGCCGCCGCCTTCACCAGTTCGAGCTTGATGTCGTCCAGCGCGCTGGTCAGCTTGGCGTCGGTCTGGGCCTGCCACGAGGCTTCGGCGGCGCGCTCGGTACCGGTGGCGACGCCGTCGTCATAGGCGGCGGACGCCACCGCGGATTCGGCGGTGGCATAGGCCAGGGCGGACGAGGCCGCCGTCTGTTCGGCCAGGGCCAGGGCGGCCTGGGCCGCCTCCAGTGCCTGAGACGCGGCCAGGGTCGCGGAACTGGCCGTGGTCAGCGCCGCCGAGGCCTGGTCCAGCGCCCCGCGCCACACCGCCAGCAGAGGGTCGGGAATGCCGTCCTGGGATGCGTCCTGGCCGTAGGCGAAGCGGTCGGCCACCGCCAGCGCCTGTTCCAGGGCAGAAATCTTGGCGAGATCGGTGGCCCCATAATTCTGGGGGTTCCCCGCCACATCGTAGCCGTTCAGGGCCAGTTGCGCCTGGGCCGGGGTCCAGCCGGTGGGCACGGTCTTGGCGGGAACCTCGAGACTGAGATAGCCCGATGCCGAGGTGAGATAATTGCTCAGCATGTCGTCGCGGCCAGCGCGCACCACCGCTTCCTCGGCCGCCGCCGCCGCCGCCCGGACCATGGGGTCTTCCAGGGCGGCGAGCTTGGCGCTGACGTCCTTGGCGGCAACGATGGCCGCGTCGTGGGCTTCGGTCGCCTTGGACTTGGCGGTCACCAAGGCCGCGTCGGCGGCCACGCGGGCGTCGATGGCCGAGTTGTCCGTCCACTTCACCGCCGAAGCGCCGGTGGCGTTGTCCATGGCGCCGACGGCGACGCCGTACGCGGTATTGGCGTCGCTGTAGGCCTGGGAGGCGGCTTGGGCGGCGTTCAGCGCGGCCGGGCCGTGGCCCGCGGCCACAGTCTGGGCCTGGGCGGCATCCGCCTTGGCCAGATTGGCCTCTGCCAGGGCGTTGGCCAGGGCCTGCTTGGCGTTGAAGGTGTCGTTCGTCGCGGCATAGGTGACGGCCTGGTCGGCGTAGGACACCGCCAGCGCCTTGTGGGCCAGGGCGCTGTCGCGCAAGGCCTCTGCCTGTTTGGCGGCGGCGGCATCCGCCCCCGCCCGCTGACCGGCCAGATCCTCGAAGGCCCGATGCGCCTCGGCGATGCCGGTATCGCGCGCCTGAAGCGCCAGTTGCTGGAAGAACTGCTTCAGGCCGGCGATCTGCTTTTCCGCCTGGGCCGCCAGGGCGGCGTTGGCCTGCTGCACCGCTTGCGCCGCGGCGGCGTTCCCCTCGGGGCCGGACGGAGCGGGCGGCGGCGGCGGCGGAACCGGCTGCTGCTGCTGTTGCTGGATCTGCTGCTGGACCTGCTGGGCCGCCTGGTTGAAGGCGGCGGACAGCAGATTGGCGGCGTTGGGCAGCGAGGCGGCGGCGGTGCCCGCCACCTGCATGACCTGCAGGGGTGACATCTGCGTCTGGGTGATGGCGCCGCCCGGCCCGACCACGGCGGCCGCGCCGGCCGAGTTCAGGGTCATGGTCTGGCCGCCGGGAGTGCTGATCGACACCTCGCCGGTCACGCCGCCCTTTTCCGCCATCATGGCGACCGTGGTGCCGTTACCCGCCAGACCGGTGCCGCGGATGCCCACGGTCATGGTCGGGGTCTTGAGCGTCAGCGCATCGGGCGCCGCCTTGGCGATCTGGCCCGACACCAAGGCGAAGGAGCCCGACATCAGCGACAATTGGGCCTCGCCCACCTTGGCGCCGGGATCGAACGCCAGATGGTCGAGGACAAGCCGCCCCTTCTCGCCCAGCGACATGGTGGTGCCGTCGGCGAACACCACGCCCACCGCGCCGCCCTGGGGCGTCTGCAGCACGTCGCCTTCGAAAACCTTGTCGCCCTTGTGCAACTCGACGACGGTGCCGTCGGCCCGCTTGGCGGTGGCCGTGCCGGCCAGGGTCTCGACCTTGCCGATGGCGGTGGCGCCGGAGCCGCCCCCCGCCTGGGCGTACTGGCCCGGCGCCAGCGGGCCGGCCAGTTTGCCGGCCAACGCGGCATCGATCATGGCCCCGGATTCGCTGATCAGCGGCGGCGGATTCTCGGAACCGAAATATCCCTTGATGACCACGCGCGAGCCATCGGCGCCAACCAGAACCAGATCTTCGCCCTGGCGGACGTACTCGGCCTCGACCAGAAGATTGCCGCCCGGAACCAGAATCTTGGCGGCACCGGCGGATTGGAGCACGGAGGTCGGCGGCGGCTTCATGGATGGCGGATGCCCTCCCTGACCCCCATTCGCACCAGCCTCACCACCACCTTCCGCGCCGGAAGGCCGTTCATCCCTTGGCGCCATGCCACCCTCTTCTCGCCATCATCCGCCCACGCGCCATCCCCGGCACGCGGCAGCCACTTCGCACCACTCTGCATGATACGATGGTTTGCGAGAAAAGGTCAATATACGGCATTTACCCGAGATAATTATAACATTTATTTGCCATAATCCATCCAGTGAAGTCAGGCGATAATATAAGCAATAATTCTAAGCACACCCTAAAAACTACAATAAAAATACCGACCATCAAAAGCCCTGGCCAACTTCCTCGTCTTCACAGACACACAATTCAACATCAACCATCACACGAAGTTTCAGCTTTCTCATAACTGCGGCCGTCAACTCCATGCCGGCACGAGCCCGGTGGAAAGCATGGCCTTTCCGGATACATATGGATATGCACTATGGCCAGAATTCAACCCAGGGTTTTGCGCAGGGTGAAGATGAACGCACTGCCGCTCCCGGGGCTCGATTCCACCCGGATGCGTCCGCCATGACGCTCGACGATCTTCTTGCAGATGGCCAGCCCGATGCCGGTTCCGTCGTAGTGCTCGCGGGTGTGGAGCCGCTGGAACACCAGGAAGATGCGGTCGAAATAGGCGGGATCGATGCCGATGCCGTTGTCCCTGACCATGAAGAGCCACTCGTCCGGCCGCTCCTCGGCGGAGACGGCGACCTCGGGCGGGCGGTCGGGCGCGCGGTATTTGAGCGCGTTGCCGATCAGGTTCTGGAGCAGGCGCAGCACCTGGGAGCGGTCGGCGACGATCGTCGGCATGGGGCCGACCTCGAGCCGCCCGCCCGCCTCGGCCAGGGCGACGCCGAGATTGCTCCGGACATCCTCCAGCACGTCGGTCATGGGGAATTCGCTGAACGCCCCGCCCAGCCGTTCCACACGGGAATATTCCAGCAGGTCGTGGATCATGGCCTGCATCCGCTTGGCCCCGTCCACCAGGAAATCGATGAACTCGTCGGCGTCGGCGTCCAGGCGCCCGCGGTAGCGGCGCTCGATCAGCTGGGCATAGCCGGCGATCATGCGCAGCGGCTCCTGCAGGTCATGGGAGGTGACGTAGGCGAACTGCTCCAGCTCCTTGTTGGAGGCGTCGAGCCTTGCCAGCAGATCCTGGGTGCGGGCCTCGGCCTCCTTGGCGAAGCTGACGTCCCGGCAGATGAACAGCAGGCAGTCGAGATCGTCGAGCACCACCTCCTGCACCGAGATCTGCACGTCGAAAGTGCGACCATCCTTGCGCCGCAGCCGGGTGCCGAAATCGGATACCTGGCCGTCGCGGCGGATCAGCCTCACCAGCCGGGCGCGGTCCTCGGGCTCGGCCCAGACGCCGAGATCCAGGGCCGTATGCCCCATGAATTCGTCGCGGGAATAGCCCAGCATGGCGGAAAAGGCGTCGTTCAGCTCGATGTAGCGCCCATCCTTGGTGGCTGAAATGACCATGGCGTCCGGGCTGGCCTGAAAGGCCTTGGCGAACTTCTCCTCGGACACTCTGAGGCGCCGCTCCGCCAGCTTGGCGACGGTGATGTCCTCGATGGTGCCGACCAGCCCGCCCAGCGGCCCCACCTCATCCGACAGGGCGGCGGCATGGCCGCGCACCCAGCGGATGGAGCCGTCGCCCCGCACCAGCCGCATCTCGGCCAGGAATTCGCTTTCCCCGCGCACATGGCGCCGCCACAATTCACCCACCGCCTCGCGGTCGTCGGGATGGACCACGTCGCACCATTTGCCGCCCAGCATCTCGTCGCGCGAGCGGCCCGCCAGGTCCAGCCAGCGTTCGTTGACGTACAGACAGGTACCGTCGGCGTCGCTCTGGAACACGCCCACCGGCGAATGCTCGGTCAGCATGCGGTAACGGGCCTCGCTGGCCGCCAGGGCCTGCTGGATGCGCTGGCGCTCGGCCAGCCGGCGATCCGAGACCACCGCCAACCCGATGGTCAGCAGCGCCAGGACCAGGGCCGCCCCGCCCTGGAACGCCAGGTCGCGGCGCCACGACTCCAAGGCGCTGGATAAGGGCATGCCGATGGCGATCACCAGCGGATGGTTCGGAAACCTCCGGAAGGCCAGCACCCGCTCGCGACCATCGGTGACCGAGGTGCCGACGAAGGCGCCCACCGGCGCGACCGCGGCATGGCTCATCACCTGGCCACCGGCCACGGACTTGCCCCGCCATGTGTCGCTGTCGGGCAGGCGCGCCAGAATGACGCCGTCGTCGCGGATCAGGGTGGCGCGGCCGCCATCGGCGGGCAGGACGGACCGCAATTCCTCTTCGAATATCTTCGGATCGAGAGCAACCGCGACCACCCCCCGCAAGGTCCCGCCGGCGTCACGGATGGGGCGGGCGACGACGATGCTCCGGGCCGACACCACCCGGCTTTGAATCGGCGCGCTGATGGCCACCGACCGCTTGGGGTTTTCCTTCAGGATCTTGAAATACTCGCGATCACTCACGTTGGTGCCGGCCATGCCGGGCAAGGTCCCCGCGATCATCATTCCGTCGGAATCGATGAATACGGCACTGCGGATCTCGGGAAGGAACTTCATCCGGTTGGCCAGCGAGACCAACGCGCGCCCCTCGACCACGGGCCGCCCCGCGGGCGCCTCCTCCTCCATCTCCGACAGCAACTGGTCGATGCCGCGCAGGATGCCGGAGACGTGCTCCTCCGACACACGCGCCAGGGTCTGGATCATGTACTCGCTGTCAGCGATTTCCTTGTGATAACCGCCCACCGCCTGCCAGATGGTCAGGGCCGCCAGACAGGGAACCACCACGGCGGCCAGAAGCCGGGCCCGCCACGCACTGGCCGGGCGATGTGCCGCCAGCGTCGCCCCGGCGCCCCCGGGCAACGTCTCAGAGCCCGAACGTGGCTGGTCCGTATTCATACGGAAAGATTACATGCTGATCGTATAGTTCACAATAACCACCCCATGCCGGGGCATGGCAGCGCGCATCCCTTGTTGACCGATGGCACCATCGCTCGCTAAAACCGAACCGTTCAGTTCAATCCGGCCGGCGGCTTGTGCCCATGGGCGGCCGTGACCATTCTTTCCACACACCTTCGCCGACACGGGACCGGATCAATGGACAGTTCACCCCGCCGCTCCAAGCTTCCGCTTCCCGTCCTGCTGCTGGGCGGCCTGGCCTTGCTGGGGGTGGCGGCGGGAATCGCCTCGTTCTCGTCGTCCTCGCCCGGCCCGGCCGGGGCGCCGCCGGCGGGCGGCCCGCCGGTGACGGTGGCGCAGCCGCTGGCGCGCTCGGTCATCGACTGGAACGACTATACCGGCCAGTTCGCCGCCCAGGATTACGTGGAGGTGCGCGCCCGGGTCAGCGGCTACCTGACCGAGGTGCACTTCACCGACGGCCAGATGGTCAACAAGGGCGACCTGCTGTTCGTGATCGACCCCAGGCCGTACGAGATCGCCCTGGCCGCGGCCCGGGCCAAGCTGGACCAAGCGTCGGGCACCAGGGAATTGGCGCGGCGCCAGCTGGCGCGGGCCAGCGAGCTCAACCGCAAGGAATTCGTCGCCGAAAGCACGCTGGACCAGCGCACCGAGGAATCCAGGGGCGCCGGCGCGTCCGCCCAGGCCGCCATGGCCGCCGTGCGCGACGCCGAGCTGAACCTGCAATTCACCCGCATCACCGCCCCCATCTCGGGGCGCATCAGTGCCAAGCAGGTCAGTGTCGGCAATCTGGTCACCGGCGGGCCCAATGTGGCCTCGCCGACCCTCCTGACCTCCATCGTGTCCCAGGACCCCATCCAGATGGGCTTCGACATGCCCGAGAACGATTTCCTGGCCCTGACCAAACGCGGCCCGCTGGTGGGCGCCGCCGTACAACTGACCATCGGCGAGGACAAGCGGGACGGCCGCATCGACTTCGTCGACAACCAGATCGACCGCGGCACCGGCACCATCCGCATCCGCGCCCTGGTGGACAATCCGCAAGGGCGGATTCCGGTCGGGGCCTTCGCCCGGGTGCGGCTGGCGGCCTCGGAATCCTACCAGGCCCTGCTGGTCCCCGATTCGGCCGTCGCCACCGACCAGTCGCGCAAGCTGGTGATGACCGTGAAGGACGGCACCGTGACGCCCAAGGTGGTCCGCCTGGGCCCCAAGGAGGGAAGCCTGCGGGTGATCAAGGAAGGCTTGGCGCCCGAGGACGAGGTGATCATCAACGGCCTGATGCGCGCCCGGCCGGGAACCAAGGTCACCGCCCAGCCCGGCAATATCCAATAGCGGGACGGGAGCCCCTTTCAAATGCGCCTGTCCCACTTCTTCATCGACCGCCCCATCTTCGCCACGGTGGTGTCCGTCCTGATCACCATCATCGGGGCCATCACCTATTTCGCCCTGCCGGTGGCCCAGTACCCCGAGATCGCACCGCCCACCATCGTGGTCAGCGCGTCCTATCCCGGCGCCTCGGCCCAGGTGGTGGCCGATACCGTCGCCACGCCGCTGGAGCAGCAGATCAACGGCGTCGAGAACATGCTGTACATGAACAGCCAGTCGACGGGCGACGGCAACCTGAAGCTGACGGTGACCTTCGCTCTGGGCACCAATCTCGACACCGCCCAGGTGCTGGTGCAGAACCGCGTCGCGGTGGCCACGGCGCGCCTGCCCGACGACGTCAAGCGCATCGGCGTGACGGTGGCCAAGAACTCGCCCGACATGCTGCTGGTGGTGCACCTGAACTCGCCCGACGGCTCGCGCGATCAGCTGTATCTGTCCAATTTCGCCTCGCTGCAGATGATCGACGTGCTGGCCCGCCTGGACGGCGTCGGCGACGTGCGCATCTTCGGCGCCCGCGACTACGCCATGCGGGTGTGGATCGACCCGGACAAGGCGGCGGCCCGCAACCTGACCGCCGGCGAGGTGGTCAAGGCGCTGCAGGCCCAGAACGTCCAGATCGCGGCGGGCGTGCTGGACCAGCCGCCCCAGCCCCAGCAGGGCGCCTTCCAGTTCTCGGTCCAGACCATGGGCCGCCTGATGGACCCCGCCCAGTTCGGCCAGGTGATCGTCAAGGCCGATGCCCAGGGCCGGGTGGTGCGGCTGAAAGACATCGGGCGCATCGAGCTGGGCGCCCAGGACTACAGCATCAACGGCTATCTCAACGGCAAGAACGCCATTCCGGTGGGCGTGTTCCAGCGCCCCGGCTCCAACGCGCTGGCCACCGCCGAGCGGGTGGTGGCCAAGGTCGAGGAGATCTCCAAGACCTTCCCGTCCGGCGTCGCCTACACCATCGCCTACAACCCCACCCAGTTCATCGCCCAGTCGGTGAAAGAGGTGATCAGCACCATCTTCGAGGCGGTGCTGCTGGTGGTGGTGGTGGTGATCCTGTTCCTGCAGACCTGGCGGGCCTCGCTGATTCCCCTGGCCGCCATTCCGGTATCGCTGGTGGGCACCTTCGCCGTGCTGGGCGCCTTGGGCTATTCGCTCAACAACCTGTCGCTGTTCGGGCTGGTGCTGGCGGTGGGCATCGTGGTCGACGACGCCATCGTGGTGGTGGAGAACGTCGAGCGCAACATGAAGGACGGCATGAACGCCCGCTCCGCCTCGCACCAGACCATGGACGAGGTGGGCAGCGCGCTGATCTCCATCGCCCTGGTGCTGTGCGCGGTGTTCATTCCCGCCGCCTTCATCCCCGGCATCTCGGGCCAGTTCTTCCGCCAGTTCGCGGTGACCATCGCGGCGTCCACGGTGATCTCGCTGATCGTCTCGCTGACGCTGTCGCCCGCCTTGTGCGCCCTGCTGTTTCGCGGCCACGGCCCGCTGGATCACCACGACGAGACGGGCTGGAAGCGCTGGGTCGCCCTGTTCTTCGCCAAGTTCAACAGCGGCTTCGACCGCATGGCCGGCGGCTACGGCAGCCTGACCCGCTCGGTGGTGAGGAAGTCGGGCATCATGCTGGTGCTTTATGCCGGCCTGATCGGTCTGGCGGGCTTCGAGTTCTACAAGACGCCCAAGGGCTTCATCCCGGAAATGGACCAGGGCTACCTGATCGCCGTGGTGCAACTGCCGCCCGGCGCCTCGCTGTCGCGCACCGACGAGGTGGTCCGGCGCGTCTCCACCATCATGGCCGAGACGCCCGGCGTCGGCCACACGGTGGTGATCGCCGGCCTGGACGCCTCGACCTTCACCAACGCGTCCAACGCCGCCACGGTATTCACGCCCCTGAAGCCGTTCAAGGAACGTTATGCCCAGGGGCTGTCGTCCAACGTCATCCTGGCCGATCTGAGGAAGCGCCTGGCCTCGGTCCAGGACGCCATGATCATTCCGATCCAGCCGCCGCCGGTGCGCGGCATCGGCACGGCGGGCGGCTTCAAGATGATGCTGCAGGACAAGGGCGGGCGCGGCTCCAAGGCGCTGGAGGAGGCGGCCCAGGACATGGCCGCCGCCGCCGCCAAGGTGCCCGGCCTGTCGGGCATGTTCGCCCTGTTCAACACGCGCACCCCCAACGTCTATGCCGACATCGACCGGGTGAAGGCCCAGATGCTGGGCGTGTCGACCGAGCGCATCTCGGAAGCGCTGCAGGTCTATCTGGGCTCAGCCTTCGTCAACGAGTTCAACTATCTGGGCCGCACCTACCGCGTCACCGCCCAGGCCGATTATCCCTTCCGCAAGGACATCGAGGACATCGCCGCCATCCGGGTCAGGAACGACAAGGGCCAGATGGTGCCGCTGGGCGCCGTGGCGGAATTCCGCTTCGACACCGGCCCCTACCGCGTGCCGCGCTACAACCTGTTCCCGGCGGCCGAGGTGCAGGGCGCGGCGGCGCCGGGCTACGCCTCGGGCTACGCGCTGGAGCAGATGAAGGCCCTGGCCGCCGAGCGGCTGCCCGACGGCTTCGGCTTCGAATGGACCGAACTGGCGCTGCAGGAGCTGCTGGCCGGCAATAACGGCCTGTTCGTCTTCGCGGCGTCGGTGCTGTTCGTCTTCCTGCTGCTGGCCGCCCAGTATGAGAGCTGGTCGCTGCCGGCCGCCGTGGTGCTGATCGTGCCCATGTGCCTGCTGGCCGCCGTCACCGGCCTGATCATCCGCGGCCTGCCCATCAACATCCTGGCCCAGATCGGCTTCATCGTGCTGATCGGACTGGCGGCCAAGAACGCCATCCTGATCGTCGAATTCGCCCGGCAGGCCGAGACCGAGGGCATGGACCGCATCGAGGCCGCCGTCCACGCCGGACGCACTCGCCTGCGGCCCATCCTGATGACCTCGCTGGCCTTCGTGCTGGGCGTGCTGCCGCTGGTGATCGGCACCGGCGCGGGCGCCGAGATGCGCCAGAGCCTCGGCACCGCCGTGTTCTTCGGCATGCTGGGCGTCACCGGCTTCGGGCTGGTGTTCACGCCCATCTTCTATGTGGTGATCAGGAAGATGGTCGCCGGCCACCACGCCCGCGCCGCCGCCGCCCATGCGGCGGAGGAAGCGCGGGGACGGTAGGCCGCCGGGACGCTACTTCAGCGTCTTCATGTAGGCGATCAGCGCCGCCACGTCGTCGGGGTTCTTGGTACCGGCGAACACCATCTTGTTGCCGGGAATGGTGTCCTTGGGATTGGCCAGATAGGCCGCCAGATTGGCGTCGTCCCAGGTCTTGCCCCAGCCGGTCATGGCCGGGGAATACTTGAAGCCCGCCGCCGCCGTGCCCGCCTTGGAGCCGGCCACGCCGAACAGGCTGGGCCCCACGCCGTTGGCGCCGGCCTCGACCTTGTGGCAGGCCTTGCACGGCGTGAAGGCGGCCGGCGGGTCGGCGGCCAGCGCCGTCCCGGCCAAGGTCACGAGTGCGGTAAAAGCGGCAAGCTGAAGCTTCATCGGAAAAGTCCCCCTGATTGTTTGCCCATCCGCCATCCAGCAAACCATCATTTGAGATTTGTCACAACAGGTCTGGCATCTCCTTGGCCAGGGCCTGGCGCTCGCCGGCTCGCGCGCCCGACAGGGCGAAGCCCAGCTTGCGGCCGTCGGGGGCGACGAACAGCGCCTTGCGGTCCCGTCCCTCGCCCTCCATCACCCACTCGCCGGCGGCGCCGGGCGCGGGCGGACAGACCACCATGGGCAGGGCCGGGGTCTTGACCACCACGGGCAGCGCCGGAAGCTTCAGTTCCGTCTCGGTACCGGCCAGGGTGGCGGCCAGGGCCTTGGCCTCGGCCATCAGCGGCAGGACGAAGGGCAGCGGCCCGGCCGGCGTCTCGGCGCAGTCACCGATGGCGAAGATATCGGGGTCCGAGGTGCGCAAGGTGCGGTCCACCACGATGCCCCTCTCCACCTTGAGCCCCGCCTCGAAGGCCAGCCGGGTGCGCGGCACCAGGCCGATGGCTGACAGGGCCTGGTCGTAGGCGATCATGGTGGAATCGTCGAGCGCGGCGCGGCCCTTGTTCCAATAGGCCACCGAGCGGCCCAGATGGAAGGTGACGCCCGCGGCGGCCAGCGCCTTGGCCATCTCGTCGCCCAGCCCCTGCGGCAACAGGCGGCCCAGCGGCCAGGGCGCCGGGTCGACCACGGTGACGTGATGGCCCGACCCGGCCAGGTCGTTGGCGAATTCCGAGCCGATCAGTCCGGCGCCCACCAGCAGGACGCGGGCCCCCGGCGTCAGGGCGGCGCGCCAGGCGGCGTAATCGTCGAGATCGTTGACGGTGCGGATGTCGGCCTCCTCGCAGCCCTCGACCCAATAGGGCCGGGGATCGGCGCCGATGGCCAGCACCAGCTTGCCGTATCCCATCTCGAACTCCGAGCCGTCGGGACGGCGCACCACCACGGCATGGGTGTCGCGGCGGATGGCGGCGACCCGGTGGCGCACCAAAACGGTGGCGCGAAGGTCGTCCGCCATCTGGCCGGCGCTCTTCTGCACCAGGGAGGACGGGTCCTTGCCCTGGGCGAAGGCGGCGGACAGCATGGGCTTGGAGTAGGACTCGCCACCGTCGGCGGTGATGATGGTGATGGCGGTTTCGGCGTCCAGCTTCCTCAGTTCGCGGGCCAGGGTATACCCCCCCAGCCCGCTGCCGAGAATCACCACGCCATTGCGGGCGGCGGTCTCCATGATATCAGCCCTCCTGCACTTCGAAATCGGACTTGGACACGCCGCAATCGGGGCAGGACCAGTCGTCGGGGATATCCTCGAAGGCGGTTCCGGCGGGGATTCCATCCTCGGGGATACCGATGGCCGGGTCATAGACGAAACCACACACGACGCAGACATACTTCTTCATGATCAATTCCTCCGGTTGACGGGTTGCTCAGGCGCCCTTGTGGGCGTTCAGGGTGGCCTGGTAGTGGCCGGCGTGCTTTTCCTCGACCTTGGCCAGGGCGGCGAAGCGCTTGGCGGCGGTGGCCAGGATCTTGGCGAAGCGCTCGGCGTGCTCCTTGGATTCGGCGATCTGCTCGTCCATCTCGGCCACGGCGGCCGTGTTGCCCTCCTGCTCGGCCAGGTGACGGAACTTGGGGTACATCTCGGTGTACTCGTAGGTCTCGCCGTCGATGGCCATCTGCAGCATCGTCTCGACCGTCAATTCGGCCTTGGGATAGAGCAGTTCAAGGTGCCCGAAGGCGTGCATGGTTTCCTGCTCGGCGGTACGCTCGAAGACCTCGGCCACCTCGACGGCGCCCAGTTCGCGGGCCCGGCGGGCGAAGTAGAGGTACTTGCGGTTGGCCATGGACTCGCCGGCGAAGGCCGCTTCGAGGTTCTGAATAGTGGGGGAGGCGGGGTTGAAGGCCATTGGGGTCATCTCCTTGGTGTGAACCGATGAAGAGACCCTATCGAAATGGCGCGATCGAGTGAAACGAGTTAACTTTGTTTCTGTAATCGTATTTATCGATTATAAATCATCGTTCCGCCTGCCATCCCCCGCCCAGGGCCTTGTACAGGCCGACGATGGCCTGCATCTGCCCCAGGCGGGCCTGGGCCAGGGCATCCTGGGCCGAGAACAGGGTCTTCTGGGTGTTGAGCACGGTGGTGACGTCGACGATGCCGCCGGCCAACTGGGCCTGGGCGATCTCGAAGGCGCGGCGCGAGGTGGCCTCGGAATTGCGCTGGGCCTCCACCTCCTCGGCGGCCTTCTCCACGGCGATCAGGGCGTTTTCCACATCCGAGAAGGCCGAGGCCACCGCCTTGCGGTAGGTCTGGGACAGTTCCTCGAAGCGCGCCCGCTTCTGCTCGACCTGGCCCGCGATCTTGCCGCCGTCGAAGATGGTCTGGGTGGCGGTCGAGGCCACCGACCATAAAAGGCTTTGCGCCGTCATCATCTTCATGAGGTCCAGGCTCTGGAAGCCGCCCTGCCCCGTCAGCGAGATGGCCGGGAACCAGGCGGCGCGGGCCGCCGCGATGTCGGCGTTGGCGGCGCGCAAGCTGGCCTCGGCCGATTGCACGTCGGGCCGCCGGGCCAGCAACTCGGAGGGCAGACCGGCGCCGACCACCGGCACACGCAGCGCCCCCAGGGTCTCGGGCACCAGGGCGAAGTCCTCCGGCATGCGGCCGGTAAGAATGGCCAGCGCGTTGTGATCCTGGCGCATCTGGCGTTCCAACGGCGCCAGGGTGGCATTTTGCGCCGCCAGCACGCTTTCCTGCTGCGCCACGTCCAGGGAGGTGGCGGTGCCCGCCGCCTGGCGGTCGCGGAACACCGCCAGGATGCTCTCGGAATTGGCGATGGATTCCTTGATCAGGCGGATGCGCTCGGCCAATCCCAGAATCTCGAAATAGGTGGTCGCCACCCCCGACTGGGCGGTCAGCATGGCCGTCTGCAGGTCGAAGCGCGACGCCTGGGCGGCGGCCTGGGCCGAGTCCACCCCCGCCGCGTTCTTGCCCCAGAAATCGATCTCGTAGCTGGCGGTGAGCGTGGCGCTGCTGGTGGTGGTGTGCCGCGCCTTGGTGGTCGAGGTGGTGCTCGCCGCGCGCGAGGCCCGCGCCCGCGTCTCGCTGGCCGAAGCCGACAGCGACGGCAAGAGCGGCGCCCCGGCGATTCCCAGTTGGGCGTCGGCCTGGCGCACCCTGGCGGTGGCGGCGGCCAGATCGAAATTGGCGGTTTGCGCCCGGGCCATCAGTTCATCCAGCCGGACCGAGCCGAATTGCCGCCACCAATCGGCGCTCGGCCACACATTGGCCTGGGCGGCGTTCTTCCATTGGGCCGGCGGCGGCGTCGCGGGTTTCACATAGGCGTCGCCCATGGAACAGGCCGACAGCAGCGCCAGCGAAAGAGCGGAAAGGGTGGTCTTCCTCACGTGGTCATCTCCTGATCGCGACCCGGCGCGGCGCTGTTGATATTACGCAAACGAAAGTGTCGTGTCCCGCTTACAAGGTGTTTACAGTCCCCCTGCGAATTACCACTGCGAAATTGAGAATTCCGCCTTTCCCGCCCCTGCCTGGCCTCGCCCGCCGGCGCCACGATGTAAAAAGGCACCTGCGAAAATACCCTGCGAAACCTGTTGGCAAAGTGTGGATGACGGCATGGCGCCTTCGGGTCCCCCGCCGGATTTCGCACTGCGGCAACCGTATGGCCGGAAATCAGCATCACCCACCCAATGTTCGCCCATTGGTAGATGTTGAAGAAATTGAAACAAGGTCCCGGCCCGCCCTTCACACCCCGTTCACAGCCTAATTGCCAAAATAGGCTGCGAAATCCATGGGGTGGCGGATTTCCTGGCCAACACACCATGTCACAAGTACGGCGGGGCGGATGGGGTTCTTGCAAAAACTCCGTGCGAAACATGTGGACAGCCTGGGGAAAGACGCTACCATCCGGCCGTTCCGACCAGAAAGCGGTTGCATCATGATTGTCGGCTATTTCCGAAGAATCGACGGCGGCGAGGAGGCGGCCCCCACCGCCGTCCTGCGCGCCGAGCGCTGCCTGCGCATCGAATCCGACCCGGTGGGCCGCGCCAGCGCCCGCCGGCAACTGATCGGCTCCCTCAGCAACGGCGACGTCCTGGTGTCGCCGTCCATCGCCCATCTGGCCCCATCGGTGAGCGAGGTGCTGCGCGTCTGCCGCCAGGTACACGGACGCGGCGCGACGCTCCGCCTCGTGCTGGAAAAGATCGACACCTCCATTCCGGCGGCGCGCAACGCTCTCAACGCCTTCGCCGAGTTCGACAACCGGCTGATCTCCGAGCGGCGCAATGCCGGTCTTTACGAGGCCGCCCTGTCGGGTGCGCGTCCCGGCCGCCCGCGCAAGCTGGACCCGGCCCGCATCACCCTGATCGCCGATGAACTGGCCAATGGCCGCACCGCCGCCTCCATCGCCCGCGAGCTGAAGGTGCACCCCACCACGGTGACCCGGCTGGCGCGCCTTGCCGCGACGGGAGAGGACGATCCGGGCTGATCCCCTCATGCCGCCGCCTCCCCGCGCCGCCCCTTGCGCCAGGCCGACAGCCGCGCCATCCACAGATAGACCACCGGCGTGGTGTAGAGGGTAAGCAGCTGCGACAGCAGCAGCCCGCCGACGATGGCGATGCCCAGCGGCCGTCTCAGCGCCCCGCCCGGGCCAGAGGCCAGCGCCAGCGGCACGGCGCCCAGGAGCGCGGTCAGCGTGGTCATGGTGATGGGGCGGAAACGGGTGCGGCAGGCCAGGGTGATGGCCTCAAGCGGCGGCACGCCCTTTCGCTCGGCCTCGATGGCGAAATCTACCATCAGGATGCCGTTCTTCTTGACGATGCCCATCAGCAGGAACACGCCGATGACGCTGATCAGCGTCAACTCGGTATTGGTGCCCATCAGGGCCAGGAGCGCGCCGATGCCCGCCGAGGGCAGGGTCGAGATGATGGTGATGGGGTGCAACAGGCTTTCGTACAGCACGCCCAGCACGATGTAGATGGCCAGCAGGGCCGCCAGGATCAGCACCGGCTGGTCCTTGAGCGATTCGGCGAAGACCTTGGCGTTGCCGGCGAATTCCCAGCGCACGCCGGCGGGCAGGCCGATGTCGCGGGCCGCCGCCTGCAGGCGGGTCGCCGCCTCGCCCAAGGGCACGCCGGGGGCGAGGTTGAAGGTCAGCGTCGCCGCCGGGAACTGGCCCTGGTGGGCCACCGAAACCGGGGCGGTGGAGGGCTCGAAGCGGGCCAGGGCGTCCAGCGGCACCTGGCGGCCGTCCTTGGACTTGACCCACAGCAGGTGCAGTGACGACGGGTCCTCCTGGAAGCGGGGATCGACTTCGAGGACCACCTTGTACTGGTTGCGCTGGGTATAGATGGTCGAGACCTGCCGCTGGGCGAAGGCGTTCTGCAGCACCTGGTCCACGTCGGTCATGGACACGCCCAGCCGGGCGGCGGCGTCGCGGTCCACCACCACCTGGGTCTGGGGAATGGCGGCGTCCTGGTCCGACGAGACGTCCACCAGACCGGGCTCGGCTTTCAGGCGCTCCACCAGCTTGGGCGTCCATTCGCGCAACTCGTCGAGGGATTCGCTGAACAGCACGAACTGGAACTGGGCCTTGCCCATGCGCCCGCCGATGCGGATGTCCTGGCCCGCCATCAGGAACACCGAGACGCCCTCGACCCGGGCCAGCTTGGGCCGCAGGCGGTTGATGACGTCCTGGGCCGATTCCTTGCGCTCGCCCAGGGGCTTCAGGTTGATGAACATGCGCCCCGTATGCCCCGCGCCCCCCGGCCCGCCGCTGCCCACGAACGAGCCCAGGCCTTCCACCGCCGGATCGGACAGCACCACCTCGGCCACCTTCTGCTGGCGTTCGGCGATGGTGCGGAACGAGATGTCGACCCGGCCCTCGACGCTGGCGAACACCAGACCGGTGTCCTGGGGCGGAAAGAAGCCCTTGGCCACCTGGCCGTAGAGGAACACCGTCACCGCCACGGTGCCCAGGGTCACCGCCAGCATCAGGCGGCGATGGGCCAGCGCGTGGCCCAGGCTCCGCTCGTAGGCCCGCTCCAGCCACGCCATGGCCGCCTCGCCCGCCTTGGCCAGGCCGGACAGCGGGCGCTGCTTGGGCCTCAGCACCATCAGGTGGCCGAACAGGGTGGGCGTCACGGTGAGCGACACCACCGCCGAGACGATGATGGCCACCGACAGCGTCACGGCGAATTCGCGGAACAGCCGGCCCAGGATGCCGCCCATGAACAGCAGGGGAATGAACACCGCCACCAGCGACAGCGTGATGGAGATGACGGTGAAGACGATCTCCCTCGAGCCCTTGATGGCGGCTTCCAGCGGCCCCTCGCCCTTTTCCATGTGGCGCGAGATGTTCTCGATCATCACGATGGCGTCGTCGACCACGAAGCCCACCGAGATGGTCACCGCCATCAGCGAAATGTTGTTCAAGCTGTAGCCCACCAGCCACATGAAGGCGAAGGTGGCGGCCAGGGACAGCGGAACGGTGACCGAGGCCGCCACCGTCGGCGTCATCCGCCCCAGCGTCAGGTAGACCACCATGACCACCAGCCCGATGGAGATGGCCAGCGTGGTCTCCACGTCGTCGAGATTGCCGCGGATGTTGACGGTGCGGTCAGACACCACCGAGACCTTGGTTCCCGCCGGCATCCAGCGCCGGAGCTGGGGCAGGATCTCCTTGATGCGGTCCACCGTCTCGACCACGTTGGCGCCCGGCTGCTTGCTGATGATCACCAGCACGCCCTTGTCGCGGTTGAACCAGCCGCCGAGGCGGGTGTTCTCCACCGAATCCACCACCGAGGCCACCGCCGACAGGCGCACGATGGCCCCATTGGCCGATTTGACGATCAGGGGGGCATAGGCGCTGGCGGAAAACAGCTGGTCGTTGGCGCCGATGCTCATGGCCTCGGATGCGCCGTCCAGGCTGCCCTTGGGGGCGTTGACGTTGGCGGCGGCCAGCGCGCTCCTCACGTCTTCCAGGCCCACCCCCATGGCCGCCAGCTGGCCGGGATTGACCCGGACGCGCACCGCCGGCTTCTCGGCGCCCGACAGCGACACCTGCGCCACCCCGTCCACCTGGGAGATGCGGCTGGCCAGAATGGCGTCGGCGGCGTCGAACACTCGCGCCGAGGGCAGCGAATCCGACGTCACCGCCAGGATCAGGATGGGCGATTCCGCCGGGTTGATCTTGCGGTAGGTGGGAGGCTGGGGCAGGTCGATGGCCAGTTCCGAGGCCGCGGCGTTGATGGCGGCCTGCACGTCGTGGGCGGCGCCGTTGATGGAACGGTCCAGATCGAACTGCACGGTGATGGAGGTGGAGCCCTGGGTGCTGGTGGACGTCATCTCGGCGACGCCGGGAATCTCGCCCAGGCGGCGCTCCAGGGGGGCGGCCACCGTGGCGGCCATGGTGGCGGGATCGGCGCCAGGCAGCTTGGCGGTCACCGCAATGGTGGGAAAGTCCACCTTGGGCAGCGGCGCCACCGGCAGCCGGTCGAAGGCCACCATGCCGGTGAGGAACAATCCGACCGCCAGCAGCAGGGTCGCCACCGGACGGCGGATGAAGATGGCGGAGAAGCCGCCGCCGTTCATGGGAGACTCAACCATGTCATCCCGAGGACCAACGGGACGAGGGATCCCCTCCTGTTCCGGCTTTTCCGCCCCGGCCACATCCTGCCAGACCGAGATCCCTCGCATGCGCTCGGGATGACAGGAGAGAACGGGCCGCTCACGGCACCTGCTCCACCGGCTTGGGCGCCAGACGCCGCTTCAGCCGCTCGAAGGCCAGGTAGATCACCGGCGTGGTGTAGAGCGTTATCAGCTGGGACAGCACCAGCCCGCCGACGATGGAGATGCCCAGCGGACGCCTGAGCTCGGCCCCGGTCCCCGAATCGATGGCCAGCGGAATGGCGCCCAGCAGCGCCGCCATGGTGGTCATCATGATGGGGCGGAAGCGCAGCAGGCTGGCCTTGACGATGGCGTCCTTAGGCGCCAGCCCTTCATGGCGCTCGGCCTCGATGGCGAAGTCGATCATCATGATGGCGTTCTTCTTGACGATGCCCATCAGCAGCACGATGCCGATCAGCCCCACCAGCGACAGGTCGTGGCCGGTGACGACCAGGGCCAGCAGCGCGCCGATGCCCGCCGACGGCAGGGTGGACATGATGGTCACCGGGTGGATGGTGCTTTCGTACAAGACGCCCAGCACGATGTAGATCACCACCATGGCCGCCAGGATCAGCCAGGGCTGGCTGTCCAGGGCGCGGCGGAATTCGGCGGCGTCGCCGGAATAGTCGCCGGTGATGGTCTCGGGCAGGCCCATGTCGCGCTGGATGGAATCGATGGCCGAGGTGGCGGCGCCGAGCGACACGCCGGGGGCCAGATTGAAGCTGATGGTCACCGCCGGGAACTGGCCCTGGTGGGTGATCAGCAGCGGCACCCGCCTGCGCTCCACGCCGGCCACCGCCGACAGCGGCACCAAAGCGCCGGTGGCGGAGCGGACATAGAGCGATCCCAGCGCCTCGGGCCCGCCTTGGTATTCCGGCGTCACCTCGAGGACCACCTTGTACTGGTTGACCTGGGAATAGATGGTGGAAATCTGCCGCTGGCCGAAGGCGTCGTACAGGGTGTCGTCGATGGCCTGGAGCGGCACGCCAAGCCGCGCCGCCTTGTCGCGGTCGATGCGGATGTCGGCCTGCAGGCCGCCTTCCTGGGAATCGGTGGCCACGTCCATCAACAGGGGCGAGGCCTTGAGGCGCTCCACCACCTGGGGCACCCAATGGGCCAGTTCGGCGGCGTCGATGTCGGTCAGCGTGTACTGGTACTGGGTGCGGCTGGTGCGGTGGCTGATCTGGATGTCCTGGGCGGGGCGGAAATGCACCTGCATGCCGGCCACGGGGGCCACGATCTCGGCCAGCCGGGCGCTGATCTCCGCCGCTCCGGCCGAGCGCTGCTTCCGGGGCTTCAGGACGATGGTCATCTGGCCGGTATTGGCGGTGGGATTGATGGGCCCCGCCCCGATGAACGAGGCCACCGCCGTGACGTCCGGGTCGGTACGCACCAGATCGGAGACCCGGCGCTGCATGTCCATCATGGTGGAAAACGACACGTCGGCCCGCGCGTCGGTGGTTGCGACGATCAGGCCGGTATCCTGGGCGGGCAGAAAGCCCTTGGGCATCCACACATAGAGCGCCACGGTCAGCACCAGGGTGGCGAAGGCCACCCACAGGGTCGCGCCCTGGCGGCCCAGCACCCAGTCCAGCGAGCGGGCGTAGAGGGCGCGCAAGCTCTCGAACAGGCGCCCGGACCTGGCCTCCTCGTGCCCGCCCTTCAAGAGATGGCCGCACATCATGGGAGTGAGCGTCAGGGACACCACCGCCGAAACCACCACGGCGACCGCCAGGGTCAGGGCGAATTCGCGGAACAGACGGCCCACGATGCCGGTCATGAACAGCAGGGGAATGAACACGGCCACCAGCGACACGGTCAGCGACACGATGGTGAAGCCGATCTCCTTGGACCCGGCCAGGGCGGCGTCCAGGGGCTTCATGCCCTTCTCGATGTAGCGGACGATGTTCTCGATCATCACGATGGCGTCGTCGACCACGAAACCGGCCGAGATGGTGAGAGCCATCAGCGACAGGTTGTCGAGCGAGAACCCGGCCAGGGCCATGACGCCGAAGGTGCCGACCAGCGACAAAGGCAGCGCCACCGCCGGGATCAGGGTGGCGCGCACCGAGCGCAGGAAGGCCCAGATCACCCCGATCACCAGGCCGATGGTGAGCACCAGGGTGAACTCCACGTCGGCCACCGAGGCGCGGATGGTCTCGGTGCGGTCGGCCAGCACCGAGACCTTGATGCCGGTGGGCACGGCGCGGGTCAGCTCGGGCATCCTGGCCTTGAGGCGGTCGACGGTGGCGACGATGTTGGCGCCCGGCTGACGCTGGATGTTGAGGATCACCGCCGGCTTGCCGTCGAACCAGCCGGCGACGCGGGAATTCTCGACCCCTTCCACCACGTCGCCCAGGTCGGCGACGCGCACCGGGGCATTGTTGCGCCACGCCACCACTTGGCCAGGATAGGCCAGGGGATCGGATATCTGGTCGTTGGCGCCGATGCTTAGCGCCTGCGACACGCCGTCGAAGCTGCCCTTGGGCATGTCCACATTGGCCTTGGACAGCGCCTGGCGCACGTCCTCCAGCGACAGGTTGTAGGCGGCGAGCCGGGCCGGGTCCATGCGCACGCGCACCGCCGGTCGCTGGCCGCCCTCGATCAGCACGCGGCCCACGCCGCCGATCTGGCTGAGCTTCTGGGCCAGCAGGGTGTCGGCCACGTCGTTCAGCCGGGTGATGGGCAAGCTGTCCGAGGTCAGCGCCAGGGTCATGATCGGCGGATCGGCCGGGTTGACCTTGGAATAGACCGGGGGATAGGGCAGCCCGGTGGGCAGAACGCCGCGCGCCGCGTCGATGGCCGCCTGCACCTCCTCCGACGCCACGTCGATGCTCTTGGCGAGATCGAATTGCAGCGTCAGCGCGCTGGTGCCCTGGGACGAGGTCGAGGTCATCACGGCAAGGCCGGGAATCAGCCCGAACTGGCGCTCGAGCGGCGTGGTGATCAGGGTGGCCACCGTCTCGGCGCTGGCGCCGGGCAGTTGGGTGGTCACCTGGATGGTGGGAAAGTCCACCTGGGGCAGGGCCGAGACCGGCAGCATGCGAAAGCCCAGGATACCCGCCAGCACCACCGCGAAGGCCAGCAGCCAGGTGGCGACGGGACGGCGGATGAAGGGGGCGGAAACGTTCATGGCTACCGAGCCTTAATGAATTTTGTCATTCCGAGCGCATGCGAGGAATCTCCGCCTGGAAGGGTGGTGCCGATTCTGAAAGGTCGGGCCAGGACGAGATCCTTCCTCCCGTTGGTCGTCAGGATGACACGTTCATGCTTTCTGGGCCGGATCCCGGACGTCATTGCGGCTTGCCCGCGCGGCCCTTCCCCTCACCCCGGCCTTGGCCTTGAGCCTGACCCTGGCCTTCCCCGCCCTTTTCGCCCGTCATGATGCGCGACCCGGGCTGCAGCTTGGCGGTGCCTTCCACCACCACGGTCTCGCCCTCGGCCACGCCGTCGTCCAGCAGGGCCTGGCCCGCCTCGGTGGCGGCAACCTTGACGGCGCGCATCTCCACGGTGCGGTCCTCCCTGACGGCGAAGACGTACGGCCCCTGTGGCCCGCGCTGCACCGCCTGGGTGGGCACCACCAGCCCGTCCCTGCGCACCGAGAGCAGCAGGCGGACATTGACGAAGCCGCCCGGCCACAGCCGGCGCTCGGCATTGGGCATCACCGCCTTCAGCTTGATGGTGCCGGTGGTCTGGTCGATCTGGTTGTCCACCAGTTCCAGCTCGCCGGTATCGGCCAGGGCGCGGGTCTCGGGCTGAAAGGCGCTGACCTGCAGCCTGCCATCCTGGCGCAGCCGCTCGTTGACGGCGCCCAGGGATTGCTGCGGCAGGGTGAAGACCACCGAGATGGGCTGCACCTGGGTCAGCGTCACCAGACCGGTGGCATCCGAGGCCCGCACGATGTTGCCCCGGTCAACCAGCCGCATGCCGGTCCGCCCGCCGATGGGGGCGGTGATGACGGTGTAGGACAACATGGTCTTGGCGTTGGACGCCGCCGCCTCGTCGGCCCGCACCGTGGCTTCCAGCTGGCGCACCAGGGCGCGCTGGGTATCGACGCTCTGGCCCGAGACCCTATCGCCCAGGCCGACATAGCGGGCGAGGTCGCGGCGCGCCGCCTCCAGCTGGGCGGTATCCTTGTCCCGCGTCGCCAGGGCCTGTTCGTATTGGGCGCGATAGGTGCGCGGGTCGATCTGGGCCAGCACGTCGCCGGCCTGGACGTCCTGGCCTTCCCTGAACAGCACCTCGACCAGCTCGCCATCGACGCGCGAGCGCACCGTCACCGTGTTGTAGGCCTGCACCGTGCCGATGGCGTCGAGATAGATGGGCATGTCGCGCCGCGCCACGGCGGCCACCGTCACGGCCACCGGCCGGCCATCGGGGCCACCCGGCTTGCCCCCGTTGCGCGCCGGCTGGGATTGTGGCGGCAGCAGCGCCAGAGCCAGACCGGCCGCCGCCGCCAATCCGGCAGCCACCAGCGCGCCCTTGCGCCACAGGGGATTGTTCAGGTCAAAGGAAGGCAAGGCCCACTCCCAGGAATTCCGTCAGGCCAGATTATGACCCGAGCGGCCCGGCCTGTCAGTAACAGAGGGTAACACTCGTTTTTCCGTCCCGCACCGCCCCGACGGCCGGGCGCCATTGCCATTCGGTTTATATCAAAGTTATAATCCATCAACATTTTCCCGTTATGCTGCCCTCCGCAGAAATACGGATCTGGTCACGCCAGAAACACGGGGGAGAGTGCGTCCATGTGGATTGAACAAAGGCTGTGGACGGTCGGGCAGGGCTGGACCGTGACGGGAGATCGCGGCGCCGAGGCCTCCCTGGTGCTGTACTTCGCCGCCCCCGGCACCTTGCCGGGCGAAACCATTCTGGCCGATTTGCGCGCCGCCTATGGCGATGCTCCCATCCTGGGATGCACCACCGGCGGCGAAATCCTGGGCTCCGAGGTCATCGACGATTCGGTGGTGGTGTCGGCGCTGGGTTTCGACCGGGCGAAAGTGCGCGTCATGGCCCACGACCTGTCCGACGTGTCGCAGTCCAGGGCCATCGGCACCACCCTGGCCCGCCAGCTGGCCGGCCCGGAGCTGCGGGCCATCTTCATTCTGTCGGACGGCACCACTGT
The DNA here is from genome assembly GCF_002105535.1 of Magnetospirillum sp. ME-1. Lineage (GTDB taxonomy): Bacteria > Pseudomonadota > Alphaproteobacteria > Rhodospirillales > Magnetospirillaceae > Phaeospirillum. The sequence continues at coordinate 183,385 of NZ_CP015848.1, forward strand.
GAACGGCGACGCCCTGGTGGCCGGCTGCATGGAAGCCGTCGCCGCCGACGTGGTGGTGACCGGCGGGCTGGCCGGCGATGGCGCCCGCTTCAAATCCACGGCGGTGGGCTGCAACGACGTCATGCGTCCCGGCCGGGTGGCGGCGGTGGGCTTCTACGGCGACTCGCTGTCCATCGGTCACGGCAGCTTCGGCGGCTGGGACGAGTTCGGGCCGCCGCGCACCATCACCCGCTCGGCCGCCAACATCCTTTACGAGTTGGACGGCGAGCCGGCGCTGGACCTCTACAAGCGCTATCTCGGCGACGAGGCCCAGGGCTTGCCGGGCAGCGCCCTGCTGTTCCCGCTGTCCATCCGCCCCCAGGGCGCCGACGACGGCGGCGAGGTGGTGCGCACCATCGTCGGCATCGACGAGGAGGCCAAGTCGATGATCTTCGCCGGCGACATGCCCACCGGCCATCTGGCGCGGCTGATGCGCGGCAATTTCGACAACCTGGTGGACGGCGCCGGACGGGCGGCGGAATCGGCGGCGGCGGTGAGCGGTCCCTGCCTGGGCCTGCTGGTCAGCTGCATCGGCCGCAAGCTGCTGATGGGCCAGCGCATCGCCGAGGAGGTGGAGATCGTCGCCGACGTCCTGGGCAAGGGCTCCAGCCTGATGGGCTTCTACTCGTATGGCGAGATTTCCCCCCACGGCTTCACCGGCAAGTGCGAACTGCACAACCAGACCATGACCATCACCACCATCTCCGAGCGCTGATTGTCCACGTCTCCGCCCCTTCCCCTTCACCGCCTGCTGCAGCGCCAGTTGGCCCGTGCCGCCCGCGGCACGGCCGATGGCGCGCCCGATTTCGACGCGCTGATGCGCCTGATCAGCGATTCCTACGAGGAGCACGACCGCGAACGGCGCCTGTCGGACCGCTCGGCCCGGCTGATGGAAGAGGAATTGCGGGCCGCCAACCAGGAATCCCGCCGCCAGGCCGAAGCCCATCTGCAGGCCATTCTCAACACCGTCGGCGAAGGCATCGTCATCGCCGATCCCAGCGGCACCATCGTCAGCGTCAACCCGGCCCTGCTGTCCATCTTCGGCTACGAGCGTGACGAGGTCATCGGCATCGGCATCGACGCGCTGATTCCCCAGGCCGGCGCCGGCGGCGAAGCGATTCGCGGCATGGACGGAATCTTCGCCCTGGGACGCGAGACCATGGCGCGGCGACGGGGCGGCAAGGCCTTTCCCGTCGAACTGGCCGCCGGCGACCTGACCCCCACCGGATCGCCCCAGTTCGTGGTGATCCTGCGCGACATCTCGGAACGCAAGCGCATCGAGCGCGAGATGGCCGAAAGCCAGGAGCGCTTCCGCGATTTCGCCCAGTCCACCTCGGACTGGTTCTGGGAGATGGGCCCCGATCTCCGCTTCACCGGCTTTTCCGGCCAGTTCACCGAACACACCCAGGCCCTGCCCAGCCACTATGTGGGCCGCACCCGCGACGAGATGATCGCCGACGAAACCCCCATGGAGGCCCGGCTGCAGAACCTGGCCGACATGGAGGCGCGCCGCCCGTTCCGCGACTTCGTCTACCGCACCAGGGAGATGGACGGGCCGGGCCGCTTCCTCAAGGTCAACGGCAAGCCGGTGTTCGGGCCCGGGGGCGAATTCCTCGGCTATCGCGGTACCGCGTCCGACATCACCGAGGAAATCGAGGCCGAGGAACGGCTGAAGGCCGCCCAGGCCGAGACCGAACGCCTGGCCCAGCGCAACAACTCGATTCTGGAAAGCGTCGATGACGGCATCGTCGGCATCGATCTCAACGGCAAAGCCACCTTCGTCAACCGTGCCGCCGCCGAATTGCTGGATTTCGAGCCCGCCGAACTGGTGGGCAGCGACATCTTGCCCCTCATCGCCTCGGACATGGAAACCGCCGGAAGGCTCTACTCCATCCTGCTGCGCCTGACGAACTCCATCCGCGACGACGCCGCCAGCTTCAAGCGCCGCGACGGCACGCCGCTGCCGGTGGAGTACATCGCCTCGCCGGTGATGGAACACAGCAATCAGGTGGGGGTCGTGCTGGGCTTCCGCGACATCACCCAGCGCCGCCTGGTGGAACGCCAGCTGCGCGAGGCCAAGGAGGCGGCGGAGGCCGGCAACCGCAGCAAGTCCGAATTCCTCGCCACCATGAGCCACGAGATCCGCACCCCCATGAACGGGGTGATCGGCATGACCGGGCTGCTGCTCGACACCAGATTGACCGAGGAACAGCGCCATTTCGCCGAGACCATCCGCGATTCGGGCGAATCCCTGCTGACCGTCATCAACGACATCCTGGACTTCTCCAAGATGGAGGCGGGCAAGCTCGACCTGGACTTCACCGAATTCGAACTGGCGCCTTTGGTGGAAAGCGTGCTCGATATCCTGGCGCCGCGCGCCCATGCCAAGGGTATCGAGATCGCCGGCCTGATCGCGCCAGAGCTGCGCATGCTGGTGCGCGGCGATCCCGGCCGCCTGCGCCAGATCCTGATGAATCTGGCCGGCAACGCCGTCAAGTTCACCCATCAGGGCGGCGTGTCCATCGAAGTCGCCCCGCTGGAGGGCGGCGACCAGGACCGCATGGTGCGTTTCGCCATCAAGGACACCGGCATCGGCATCGCGCCCGAGGCCCAGTCGCGGCTGTTCTCCATGTTCTCCCAGGTGGATTCCTCCACCGCCCGGCGCTATGGCGGGACCGGATTGGGCCTGGCCATTTCCCGGCGCCTGAGCGAACTGATGGGCGGCAGCATCGGCGTGGACAGCGAGCCCGGCAAGGGCTCCACCTTCTGGGTGATCATTCCCCTCGACCTGCTGGCGCCCCAGGCGGCGGCGGCGCCGGACCTGGTCGGCCGCCGGGTGCTGGTGGTGGACGACAACGACGTCAACCGCGACGTCATCGAACGCCAGCTCAAGACGTTCGGCATCCACGTCCAGGCCTGCCCCGACGCCGGGACCGGCATGGGCGAGCTGACCCGGGCCGCCGCTGCGGGCGAGCCCTGGGAGGCGGCGGTCATCGATTCCCAGATGCCCATGGTCACCGGCGCGGAAATGGTCCGCATGATCCGCGCCATTCCCATGCTGAAGGACACCAAGGTCATCATCACCTCGTCCCAGGGGATGCCCGCCGAGCACCTGGGCGAAAAGATCGTCATCGACGCCTTCCTGCACAAGCCGCTGCGCCAGACCTCGCTTTTGGACACCATCGGCCGGATGCTGGGCGTGACCGGGGCCGAGAACCGCCCGCACCACGACGAGCAGGAGCCCGCCCTGCCCGAGGCCGGCGGCAAGCGGCTGCGCATCCTGGTGGCCGAGGACAATCCCGTGAACCAGCAGGTGGCGCTCGGCCTGCTGCGCAAGCTGGGCCACACGGTGGACGTGGTGGGAGACGGCGCCGAAGCGCTGGAAGCGGTGCGCCTGCTGCCCTACGACCTGGTGCTGATGGACGTGCAGATGCCCGAAATGGACGGGCTGGAGGCCACCAGGGCCATCCGGGCGCTCAATACCCCGACCGCCAGGATTCCCATCGTCGCCATGACCGCCAACGCCATGCGCGGCGACGACCAGATGTGTTTCGATGCCGGCATGAACGGCTATATCTCCAAGCCCATCGACCGCCGCAAGCTGGCCGAGGCGCTGGCGCCCTATTCCGGCGCGAGCGAAGCCAAGCCGGCCGCCGCGCCGCCGCCGCCGGCGCCGAAGGCGGTCGACCTGGATGTGCTGGACGCCCTGGCGGCCGACATCGAGGCCGACACCGTGGTGGAGATTCTGGTGAAATTCATGGAGGACGCCCGCGCCCGCCATCTGGCCGCGGCACAGGCAGCCCCCGCCGGCGACCTGGACCGGGTCCGCCGCGAAGCCCATACCATCAAGGGTGCCGCCGCCAGCCTGGGCCTGCTGGCCGTCCGCGATTCCTGCCTGGCGCTGGAGCAGGCGGCACGGGCCGGCGACGGAACCGAGCCCCTGCTGGCCGAACTGCACAGCCGTATCGAGGCCCTGCCCGGCCAGCTGTCGGCAACCGCCTATGCCCTGCCGGTGAACTGAGTCTTTCCATGATCGCCCTGCTCATCGACGACAACCCCACCAACCTGATGCTGCTCAAGCACCGTCTGATCAAGATCGACGGCTGCGAGGTGGTGTGCATGGACTCGGCGGTCGCCGCGCTGGCCTGGTGCGAGAACAACACCCCCGACATCATCCTCACCGATTACATGATGCCGGAAATGGACGGGCTGGAATTCATCGCCCAGTTGCGGACGCGCCCGGCCATGCAGGACATTCCCATCGTCATGGTCACCACCTCGGACCTGCGCGAGATTCGCCAGAAGGCCCTGGACCTGGGCGCCGCCGACTTCCTGACCAAGCCGGTGGACGGGCCGGAGCTGATGGCGCGCACCCGCAACCTGCTGGCCCTTCGGGCATCGCGCCTGGCGCTTCACGACCGCGCCGCCGAGGAACTGGTGATGCGGCTGTCCAAGGCCGCCGAATACCGCGACCCCGAGACCGGCGCCCATATCGAGCGCATGGCGCGCTACAGCGCCCTGATCGCCCGCCGCCTGGGTTTCGAGGCCGAGGCGGTGGACAGGCTGGAGCTGGCCGCGCCCATGCACGACGTGGGCAAGGTGGGTATTCCCGACATGATCCTGCTCAAACCCGACCGCCTGACCGAGACGGAGTTCGTGGTGATGAAGCAGCATGCCTCGTACGGCTGGGACATCCTCAAGGACAGTTCGTCGCAACTGGTCCGCCTGGCCGCCCTGATCGCGCGGACCCATCACGAAAAGTACGACGGCAGCGGCTATCCCGCCGGGCTGGCCGGCGAGGCCATCCCCATGGAGGGCCGCATCGTCGCCGTGGCCGACGTGTTCGACGCGCTGACCTCGACCCGGCCCTACAAGACGCCGTGGAGCGTGGAAAAGGCGGTGGCCTTCCTCGAGGAGCAGCGGGGGCGCCATTTCGATCCGGCCTGCGTCGACGCCTTTCTCTCCGACCTGGATGAAGTCCTGCGCATCAAGGCGGAGTTCCGCGATCACCCGGACGAGAATCCGCCCCATCCCCTGGCGGATTACTGAGCCGGAGCCAAAGGCAGGCGGCCCTCGGCCACCAGCGTCCGGCAGGCATCCACCACTTCGGCGTCGAAGCGGGTCCCGCGATAGGCGATGATCTCGTTCATGGCTACCTCCAGCCCCAGGGCGGCGCGGTAGGGACGGTCCGAGGCGATGGCCTCGACCACGTCGGCCACCGCCAGGATGCGCGCCTCGAACAGAATCTCGTCGCCCTTCAGCCCGTCGGGATAGCCGCTGCCGTCCATGCGCTCGTGGTGATGGCGCACCATGTCGGCCACCGGCCAGGGAAACTCGACCCCGTCCAGGATGTCGCAGCCGTCGGCGGCATGGCTGCGGATGATGTCGAATTCCAGGGGCGACAGCCGGCCGGGCCGGGTCAGCATCTCGGCCGGAATGCCGATCTTGCCGATGTCGTGGATGGTCCCCGCCACGTGCAGGCCCTTGAGACGCTGCGCGGATAGGCCCAATTCCTGCCCGATGGCCACCGCGATGTCCGCCACCCGGCGCTGGTGTCCGGCGGTATAGGGATCGCGCACTTCGATGGTCGAGGCCACCGCCTCGATGGTTCCCTCCAGGGCGCGCTCCAGAGCTTTCTGCGCCCGCTCCCCATCCTTGATCTGCCGGCGCAGATCGCCGGTATGCACCAGCAGGCGTCCGGTCAGCGGCCGCAGGATCAGTACGAAACCGGCGATTCCGAACCCCACCAGCACCATGGCCCCGATGGCAACGGAAAGCACCAGACGGTCGATATTGCTGTGCAGTTCCCCCTGGTCCTGGCGGATCACGACGATCCAGTCCGATCCGGGCAGGCGCTGGGCCAGCACCACGTCGCGGCCGCCCCCGGGATTTTGCAACAGCACGGGGGAGGCGTCGTCGGAAGCCAGGGCGAACGCCTCGCGCACCTCGTCATCTGCGCCGGGCGCGCCGTGCCGGCGGGGAAAGAACACGTCCGCCCCCGCCCCATGGCCGCGCCCGACGATGATCTCGCCGGTCTGACCCAGGGTTTCAAGATCGGCCACCACCGCCCGCAACCCCTCGGCGTCGAGCAAAAGAACGTCGACCCCCTCCCGCGTTCCATCCCGGCCCAGAATCGGCGCCGAGACCATCAGCACCCAGCGCCCCTCCACCAGGGCCGGCGCCCCCAGGACGGGCGGCTCGCCATGAGCGGGGCTCCACAGCTCGGACGGAACGGGCCGCCCCACCGTGACCAGCGGCCGCAAATCGGGCCCCAGCCGGGTGATGCCCAGCATCTCCCGCGACAGCTTCAGGGAATCTCCCAGCTTGTCGGTGGTGAAGGCCCGCAATTCGTCGGCGGACATGCCGCCCCGGTTATAGGTGATCAGGGCGTCGCGGATGACGCTGCGGCTGGTGACCTGGCGAGCGAGTTCCCCCGCCCGGCTCACATTGGCCCGCAAGGCCTCGATCTGCAGGTCCAGGCCGTGCTCGAACGCCCGGTCGGCGGCGGCCACCATCTGGGCATGCAGCGGAACGATGGACGCGAAGGCCACCCCAAGCCCCACCATGGCCATGGCCAGCACCGCATACATGATGATATTGCGCTGCAGCTTGACAGCGTCGATGACCTGCACTCGAAACGACCTCTCACCTTGGAATTTGACTTTTATCAAATTGAAGGTGGCGGCCGCAACGACTACAGGAAAGGCCCGATGGCCGCCATGAAGGCGGCGGGGTTGTCGGCGTGGACCCAATGGCCGGCGCCGGGGATCTGCACGATCTCCGCCCGGGGAAAAAGGCGGGTGATGGCGGCGTGATAGGCCGGGCGGACATATTCCGATGTCTCGCCCGCCACGAACAGGGCGGGACCGTCGTACCGGGTGCCCTCGGGGAAATCCGGGAACTCCATGATGTCGGTCATATGGGCGTTCAGCACCGCCAGGTTGGGCCGCCAGCGGTAGCCGCCGGCGCCACCCTCCAGATTCTGCATCAGGAAGGCGCGCACGCCCTTGTCGATCACGGTACGGGCCAGGGCGGCCTCCACCTCACCGCGCGACCCGGCCTCGGCCAGGGGGGCGGCGCGCATGGCCTTCACGAAGGGGGCGAAGGTGTGGTTGTAGGTCACCGGCGCGATGTCCACCACCACCAGACGCTCCACCATCTCGGGACGGGAAAGCGCCAGGGTCATGGCCGCCTTGCCGCCCATGGAATGGCCCATCACCGCCGCCCGGCCGCCCAGGTGCTCGATGACCGCCGCCACCTCGCGGGCCATGAAGGGATAGTCCATGACCTCGCTCCACGGGCTGGCGCCGTGGTTGGGCATGTCCAGCGCCAGCACCCGGCGCCTCTCGCCCAGGGCCTTGACCACCGCGCCCCAGTTGCGGGCCGAGCCCAGCAAGCCGTGCAGGATCAGCAGCGGCACCCCGTCCGGAGCGCCGGGACCCGCCTCGATGGCGTTGAGCTTCATCAGTGCCGGAACAGATGGGAGCGGCCGACCAGCAGACGGCCGATGTGGCGCCCCACCACCTTCATCAGCGAGAAGGTGGGACGCACGAATTCCACCGCCACCCAGTCGGAGCCGAGCGCGCGCACCACGGCGACGCCCTTGGCCAGGGGATTGGGATCCTCGTAGGCCGAGCGCAGTTCGAAGGTGAAGCGGTAGCCGTGGCTGAGCAGGCCGGGCGGCCGCCGGAACTTCAGCCCGCCGATGGAGATGTCGACGACCTCCACCAGGATGCCGTCGAACAGCATGAACAGGCCTTCGCCTTCGTGGCGATCATCGACGCGGCGGTCGTTGCTGGCGGACTTTCGGGCGGTCACGAGCGCTTCCCCTGCGGATGGACGACGAGACAGTCTAGCAGGGCACGCCGCCCGACGCACCCCTCCATGTTGCCCGCCCTTTCCACTCGAAGTTACACGGCAATCACCTTACGCAATCTCCGAGACGACGAAAGTATGGGAATAACCCATTGGTAGACAACAATTTTATGGGGTTTACGAAGCTTATACCACCACGCCGCCCACCCCACCGGATGCGCGCCCATGGGCGGGGATTGGAATAGCTACAATAAGTTGCCTCGAATTTTCCGGGACTTCCGGCGAGGCGAGCGAAACGCCAGGGGTGGGCAAGATCATGACCGCACAGACCAACACCAACACCGTCACCGTCACCACGTCGCACGTGCTGATCAAGCAGGCCATCGAGGACCTCGAGCGGGCAATGCCGCATCCGCGTCCGGGCGACAAGGTGTCGCTGGTGGCCGGCCCGTGGCAGGATACCTTCATCATGACCGCGCGGTACGGATGGCTGAGGATGCCGCACTGAGGCAGCGCGACGGCAGGCGTTGGCGCGCCCTGCTGGGCTCGAACCAGCGACCTGCCGCTTAGAAGGCGGCTGCTCTATCCAACTGAGCTAAGGGCGCCCGTTGCCGCTTGACGGCGCTTAGAAGCGGCCGAATTCCAGCTTGTCGAAGCGGAAATTGTCGGCGTAGTTCTTGGGCTTCTGCAGGCGGGCGTTCTCGGTGGCCACCTGGTAGTCCAGGCCCTTCTTCTTGGCGAAGGCCACGGCTTCTTCCATGGTGGCGAACTTGACGCGCACCTGCGAGGTGGTGTCGGTCGAGCCCAGCCAGCCCATCAGGTTGTCGGGCTGCTTGGGAGCCGCCGGCTCATATTCCAGAACCCAGGACTTGGCGTTGCCACCCCGGCCCGATTGCATGGCGGTCTTGGCGGGGCGATAGATGCGGACCTGCATCAAAGTCTCTCCTGCTGGTCTAGACGTCCTGGCTGCGGGCGGGGCCTTTGAAAATCAAGGGGTTGACACCCCCTTCCCGGCTCCGCCCGCAAGGTATAATCGACGCTTTGGGAATCCGCAAGAACCTACAGCTTGAACACGGTCCGAAGGCCGATCACCGTGGCGTCGGGGATGGTCTTGCGCGAATTCTCGGGAAGCGTGGTGGTGCCGCCGGGATGGAAGATGTACTGGGCGTCGGGCACCAGGGTCAGCCAGGGCGTCACCTGATAGCGGTAGATCAGTTCGATGGCCGCCTCGTAATCATGGTCGGGGGCGGTGGCGGTGCCCAGGCGCCTGGCGTCGGCATCGCGGGCGGCCAGAGCCGAGCTCATTTTGCCATAGGCGAAGCCGATGGCCGCCACGTCGTCGTCGCGCCCGTCCAGGGGCCCCTTGTAGCTGAGGCCGGTGTCGAAATAGAACGGCATCTGGTTGCGGTCGTCGGGCAACCCCGTCACCCGCAGGAAGGCCGACAGGCCCAGATCCTCGGTGCCGGCTTCCTTGAACAGCATGCCGTCATAGATGCCGTACATGGCCCAGTTGCCGCGATGCGTCTTGGCGGCACCCGCCGCATTGCTGCCCAGCGACACGCCGGCAAGGTCATAGCGCTGATCGGTGGCCCGGCCGTTGTAGTACCAGCCGCCCATCTTGAACATCTGGGGCAGGCCCGCCGCCCCCTTGGCCTGGTTCAGGCCGTACTGGCTTTCGAACATCCACACCGGCGGCTGGTCGACGGTATAATCCACGCCGCTGCGGTTGCGCTTCTGGGCGTCGTTGCCCACATTGGTTCCGGGGGCCACGTTGCCGGTGAACACACCGGCCAGGAACGCCAGTTCCTCGGTGGGCTGGACCTTGAGCCGCGTGCCCAGGTTGGATACGGGAAAGCCGCCGCCGCCGCTCTGCATGTTGGCGGCGAAGGCCCCCGGCCAGCCGAAGGCCGAATTGACCAGATTGGTGGCCACCACCGAGGTGAAGAACTCCTCCTGCATGGGCACCTGGCCGAAGCGCAGCGACACCTTGTCGTCCAGCACGCTCTGCTGCAGCCACAGGGAGAACAGGCGGGTCGAGGGCGCCGCCTCGATGTCGCGCACCGGAATCAGGTTGCCGATGAAATTGGCCGACAGCTGGCGCCCCTGGACATGCAGGCCGGTGACGTGAAAGGCGCCGCCCTTCCAGCCCATCGCCTGTTCCAGGTCGGCATCCACATCGGCCCACAGCAGGCCATTGCCGACCATGCGGCGCTTGATGCCGCCCGAAGGATTGCCCAGCATCTCGGCGGTATAGGTGGCCGTCACCTTGATACCCTTCTCGGCCAGATGGGTGCGCAGCCCGCCCCAGTCGCCGGTCAGCGTGTCGCGCTCCCACAATCCCTTGACCGCCTCGGCCTCCTCGGCCCGCGCCGGGGTAAAAGCCAGGCAAAGTCCGGCGGCAACGGCCAGTCCGATGGCGAAAGTTCCAGTCTTCATGTTGAAATCCACCCCAAAAGAATGCGGCGCAAGTCCACCTGTATCCGGAACACCCCGCCCGGAGAAGCGCGCGCACGCGACGATGATGGCAGGTCTCCTGGCTCGCGGGTCAAAGGTCCTGCCCCAGCCTTCCCGGTTCGACACGGCCCCCGGTGGAATCGGGGCCGCAACCAGTGGCGTTCCAAAACGGGCGGAACCTCTCCGCATACAGTTGCGGGGGCAGCCGCGGGCTGGGGGCGTCGAAGCCCTTGACCGCGTTCCCTTTTCACCTCGGGCCCCATGGGAGAGCCGTCGGAACCATCAAACTTAAGTCTTACCCGTCCCCGAGTCCGAATGCAAGCGGCATGTTATACTGTAACATTTACGCAGGGAGGGGATCGTGGCGGGCAATCACGGGTTCGATTGGACCTGTGCCGGAGGTTGGGGTAAATTCCGCGCCCAATGGAGGCCCCACAGGGATGAAACGGACGGATTCGCCCGAAACGGAATCGCATATGCCACCCGAAACGGATGGCGACGGCCGGCCGGCCCCGGCCGCCGAGGGCGGGTGGCTGACCGTCAGCGAGGCTGCCGAACATTCCGTTTCGACCGGCGGGGGCGGCCTGCTTGCGCCGCTCCGCCAGGGCCTGGGGCGGCTGGCCGCCAGCTGGCGCTATCTTGCCGACCCCGCCGAGCGGCACGCCCTGGCTCAGAACGTGCGCGGCGGCGTGGCCCGCCTGCTTCATCGTGCCGGCAGACAGTCCATGACCGGCGGCATGGCCTCGGCCGCGCCGCCGCCGGTTCTGCCATCCGAGATGTCCGAACCCGACGCCGTTCCGGCCTTCGACCCTGAGACGGCGCTGGATCGGCTGCGCTCGGCGTTGCGCCAGTTGCCGGACAGGGGTGAGGTGGTGGTCCCGGGCAATCTCCAATCCCTGGACCGTCTGCTGAGCGATCCGCCCCCGGCCATGGATTTCCAGGCCGCCGATCTGCTGCACGACTGCTTTCCGCGCGGCACGCGGCATTCCGACAACCGGGTGCTTCTGGCCGTCGCCCGCAACCTGACCCGCAATTTCGGCCGCCCCGGCCGCCTGCCCATGACCAGCGGCAAGGCCTGGACCATGCTCGACCCCGCCGTCTTCGGCGACCAGATGGCGGCCCAGCTGGCCGAGATCAGCAATTTCGTCCTGAACTGGCAGGCCCAGGAAAAGAGCTTCCTGATCCTGGAATTCGCCGAGGTCGAGCTGATCGAATACCTGTTCGAACACCTGCACCCCAAGCGTCATGGCGCCCTGCTGGTTCGGGTGATGGACTTCAAGGTGCTGTCCACCCGCCGCGCCGGTCTGCTGCGGCGCATTCCGGCCCGCGTCCGGCGCTTCGTCCAGCACACGGCGGGGGCCGCGCCTTCGGTGCCGCTGGCCTATGCCAGGGATTCCGCCGTCCTGCTGGAGCATATCGAAAAGCGCATTCTGTTCCGGCCGGTGACCGAGGCCGCCGCCACGGCCCGCGCCGAGGTGGAGAAGATCATCGCCCGCCTGTCGCCCCCGGAGCACGAGGCTGCGCTGCGCCTGGCGCCGTCCGCCGCAGCGGATTCACAGCCCGACAAGCCCGGCCTGGACCAGATCAAGCAGGCCCTGGGCGGCACGCCCCAACCCGCCGCCGCCCCGCCCGCCCCAACTCCCGGCCGCATTTCCGCCACGCCCTCGGCGCCCCGGACGGTTCAGGCGGTGTCCGTGGCGGCCCCAACCCATGCGACGGCCTCCCTCCCGGTGCCGGCGGCGCCCATGCGCAAGCGATTCGGCAACCGCCAGAAGACCGAGGCGGTGATGCGGGTGCTGGGCGGCGAAAGCCGCGAACAGGTGGCCGCCGCCATGGGAGCCACGCCCGAACTGGTGGAGCGCTGGCTGGGCGCCTTCCTCAACGGCGGGTCCTCGGCCCTGGCCGTGAAAACCAAGCCGGCCAGGACGCGCAGGGCCAAGCCCCCCGCCCCGCCGGAAGCCGCCTCCATCGACGACCTCAAGGCCAAGCTGCAAGCCCTGCTGCAAACCGTCGAGGTGCTGAGCACCCAGATGAACGCGCTGCCTCAAACCGAGACCGCTTCACCGCCGCCCCCCGCCCTGCCGCCGCCGGAGCCACCACCACCACCACCACCACCTCCTCCTCCTCCTCCTCCGCCGCCGCCGCCGCTGGCCATGGAGCCCGCCCCCAAATCCCCGCCGCCGGGCTTTCCCGCCGAGGACCCCGACCCGCCTCCCAGGCTGAAGCGCAGCCGTACGCCCCGGCGGCAATGACGTCGCCGCCGAAGGGCAATGGACGCGAACCGGCGCGAGTCACAAGTCAGCAGCAATTGTCACGCGAACATCCTTCGGTCGACACACCATTATAGGACTTCGATCCGCCCTTGCGCCACCGCCGCCCCGTGGTCCGCGCCGGAACAGACGGCAGGTTCTTTAGAATAAGTCCCGTTAAGGACTATATGCCTTATGGCTATAACCTCACAGCAAAGTGACGAATTCTGACGGCGCCGATACCCCATGAAAGCGGCATGTCCACTGGCCTCCGGGAATGGCGGCACGCATCGGAGCCGACCCGGCACCACATTGCGTCACATGGTGCAACGACTTGTTATTGTACGTAACTCGGTGTTTATGATTTCCCTGTCGAAATTGTTCTGGAGGCTTGACCCCATGGCGCGGATCGCGGTGGTCGAGGACGAAGCTCCTCTTCGGGCGGATCTGGTCGAATACCTTTCGGCGTGCGGGCACGACGTTGTCGGCTGCGGCGACGGCAAGGAGCTTGACCGCGCCCTGGATGAACGTCCCGTCGAAATCATCATTCTGGACATCAACCTGCCGGGCGAAGGCGGCTTCTCCATCGCCGGCCGGCTGCGATCCCACTCCGACGTGGGCATCATCATGCTGACGGCGCGCGGGCTGAACGTGGACCGCGTGGTCGGCCTGGAGGTCGGCGCCGACGTCTACATGGTCAAGCCGGTGGAGCTGCGCGAGCTGGAGGCCCAGGTCCGGACCCTGGCGCGGCGCATGCGGGTCTCGGCCGCGCCGCCCGGCACGGGTGAGCCGCGCCCGGCGCACGAGGCCGCCCCGCCCGCCGCCGCCGCCGCCGCCGCCGCGCCCGCCGTACCCACCGAGTGGATCTACGACCAGCTGACCTGGACGCTGATCGCGCCCGACGGCAAGTCCATCAAGCTGACCGGCAACGAGCGGGTCTTCGTCTCGCTGCTGGTGACCCGCCCGGGCGAGCCGGTGTCGCGCGACGAGATCTTCCGGGCGCTGGGCAAGCGCGGCTGGGACCCGGCCGACCGTTCGGTGGATTCCATGGTGCGGCGCCTGAGGGCCAAGGGCGATCAAAGCTTCGGCCACCCGCTGCCCATCGAATCGGTCCACAGCGTCGGCTACGCCTTCGCCGCGCCGGTCGGCCTAAGGTAGCCGATGGCGGAGCCGCGCAAACTTTCGCTCAAGCCCCGTGGCGATCGCTCCGCCCCCCAGACTTCGGCGCCGCCCTGGCCGATCCTGATCGTCGATGACGACGAGCAGGTCCACCAGATGACCCAGGTCATCCTGCGCGATCTCAGCTACCAGGGCCGGCCGTTCAAGTGCATCGAGGCCACCTCGGCCGCCGAGGCCGCCGCCATCCTGGACCTGCAGCCGGAAATTCCCGTGGTGCTGCTGGACGTGGTGATGGAGACCCCGGACGCCGGTCTGCGCCTGGTCCGCCACATCCGCGACGAATTGGGCAACCGCCGCATCCGCATCATCCTGCGCACCGGCCAGCCCGGCGACGCGCCCGAGCGCGACGTGGTTCTGGGCTACGACATCAACGACTACAAGAGCAAGGCGGAACTGACCGCCCAGAAGATGTTCACCGCCCTGGTGGCCGCCCTGCGCGCCTGGAGCGACATCACCACCATCGAGCGCCTGAACACCGAGCTGTCCGAGTTGAACGCCTCGCTGGAGGCCAAGGTCGAGGACCGCACCTCGGAACTGCGCGAAAGCAACGCGGCCCTGGCCCGCTCCAAGACCCGCGCCGAGACCGCCCTGCTGCGCGAGACCGAGGCCAAGAACCAGCTGCGCCAGTTCCTGTCCATGGTCAGCCACGAATTCCGCACGCCGCTGGCCATCATCGATTCCTCGGCCCAGATGCTGCGTATCCGGGTGGAGAAAAGCGACCCCGGCGGCGTGGCCCGCCTGGACACCATCCGGGGCGGCGTGCAGCGCCTGCTGGGCCTGATCGACACCTGCCTGGCCGACGAACAGCTGGACAGCGGCCGCATCGTGCTGCACGAGAAGTCCTTCGCCATCGGCCCCATGATCGAGGTCACCCTGGCCCATTACCGGGTGGCGTCGCCCACCCACCTCTACCGCGCCCAGGTGGCGCCCGAGCTGGCCGTCTGGGGCGATCCCGGCATGATCGCCCTGGTGATCAACAATCTGGTGGGCAACGCCGTGAAGTATTCCCCGGCGGGCTCGGAAGTGACGGTGACCGCCGCCCAGGACGGCGCCGACCTGGCCATCTCGGTCACCGACCAGGGCATGGGCATCCCCCCCGGCGACCTGCCCCACATCTTCGAGCGCTTCCACCGCGCCGCCAATTCCAAGGGTATTCCCGGGTCCGGCATCGGCCTGCACATGGTCCGCCAGATCGTCGAGATGCACGGAGGCGCGGTGACCGTGGACAGCCGCCTGAACGCCGGCTCGCGCTTCACCGTGCGGCTGCGTCCGTCCCCCGGTCCGGGGGCCGAGGGCATCGATCCTGTGCAAGACGGCTTGAGCGCCCCCGCCCCCGATGATACCGTCCATGATCTTGGTGACGGCAACGGGTAGCCATCATGCTTGCCAAACATTACAGGTCGTTCAAGCACGACCTCGACCAGCGCGGCATCATCTTCTCGTTCTCAGGCTACCTGTCCGAGGAGATCCTCTATTCCCTGGGCAACGCGCTGCGCCAGAAGATGACGCTGGAGGACGCCAACGTCAGCACGGTGAAGAAGGTTTTCTCCGTCTTCGTCGAGCAGGCCCAGAACATCATCCGCTATTCCGCCGAAAAGCTGTCCAGCGACAAGGGCCAGTCCATCGAGCTGTCGTCGGGCATGGTGACCATCGGCACCGAGAACGACCGCTTCTTCATCGTCTGCGCCAACGTGGTACTGGCCACGGACGAGCCCCGGCTGCGGGAAAGGCTGGAACGGCTGCGCTCCATGGACCGCGACGCCATCAAGGCCTACTACAAGGAGCAGTTGAAGGAGGCCCCCGAGGAACAGAGCAAGGGCGCCACCATCGGCCTGATCGAAATCGCCCGGCGCGCCAGCGAGCCCATCGAATTCGATTTCGACCCCATCGACGACCAGAAGTTCTTCTTCTGCATGAAGGTATCCATCTGAGGTGGTTATGGACAATTTGACGATCGCGGCTACGGAACGCTCGCCCGCGGTGGATTTCGATTTCGCCGCCGGGCGCCTCAGCCTGAAGGGCGAATCCTATCCCGAGGACGCGTCGGCGGTGTTCGGCCCCATTTTCGCCGCCCTGGAGCCCTTTCTCGGCTCGGCCGGCGGCCGTGAGGTGACCTTCGACTTCGACCTGGCCTATTTCAACAGCTCCAGCGCCAAGGCGCTGATGAACATGTTCCAGATGCTCGACCAGGCGGCCGGGGCCGGCTGCCGGCTGACCGTCAACTGGTTCTACGCCCCCGACGACGACACCATGAAGGAGTTCGGCGAGGATTTCAGCGAGGACCTCGCCCACGTCACCTTCAATCTGGTGGCGGTCGAGTAGGCCCCTTGAACGGTTTCAACCTCTTCGACGCCGAGGAGAAGAGCCTTGAGCAGGCCGAGGAACTGCGCCGCCAGCTCGAATCCGCGCCCGAACCGGTCAAAGACGGCATCGCCTCGCTGATCGAGGCCTATAGCCGCAGTGTTCGCGAACAGCGCCGCCTGGTGCGCGTCTCCGACCGCCTGCAGGCCCAGTTGGCCTCGGTCAACCAGGAACTGGGCCGGCGCCGGGTCGAGGCCGAGGATGCCCTGGAAAGCCTGAAGGCCGCCCAGGAATCCCTGGTCCAGGCGGAAAAGCTGGCCTCGCTGGGCGCCCTGGTGGGCGGCGTCGCCCACGAGATCAACACCCCCGTGGGCATCGCGCTGTCGTGCGCCTCCCATCTGGCCGATTCCACCGCCTCCATGACCAAGCTGTTCGAGGCCGACGACATCTCGGTCGAGGATTTCGAGCGCTTCATGGCCACGGTCAAGGACACCACCGGCCTGATCCTGTCCAATTGCGAGCGCGCCGCCGACCTGATCCGCAGCTTCAAGCAGGTGGCGGTGGACCGCACCACCTCGGAACGCCGGCGTTTCGACCTGGCCGCCTATATCCGCGAGACCCTGTCCAGCCTGGGCCCCCATCTGCGTCAGGCCGGCCACGCGGTGCGCCTCGACTGCCCCGACGGCATCGTCATGGACAGCTATCCCGGCGCCCTGTCCCAGGTGTTGAGCAATTTCGTCATGAACTCGCTGGTCCACGGCTATGACCAGGGCCGGCCGGGAACCCTGTCCATCACGGTGGAGCGCGACGGCAAGACGGGCGTGCGGCTGGTCTACGCCGATGACGGCAAGGGCATCGCGCCCGAGAACCTGGGCCGCATCTTCGACCCCTTCTTCACCACCAGGCGGGGCAGCGGCGGCTCGGGCCTGGGGCTGCACATCGTCTACAATCTGGTAACCGGGACGCTGGGCGGCACCGTCTCGGCCGATTCTCCCGCCGGCGGCGGCACCCGCTTTTCCATCCAGATTCCCTTGGCGCCCAACACCTAATCCTTCGTCACACTCCGGCGCAATGCGGGGGTGGCGTGCCCATGGGCAGGGGTGGAATATGAGCGAATGAGCAAGAACCCGGACGATACCGGCCCGGAACCGGCCGCAAAGACCAAGCTCTCGCTGCGCCGCACCGGCAGGGCAGGCCCGGCGCAAGGGGCCGCCCCCTGGCCGGTCCTGGTGGTGGACGACGATCCCGACGTCCATTCCATGACCCGGGTGCTGCTGCGCGACTTCAGCTTCCAGGGCAAGGGCTTCGAAGTGATCAGCGCCATGTCCGGCGCCGAGGCCCGCGCCATCCTCAGCCGCCGCCACGATATTCCGGTGATGCTGCTCGACGTGGTGATGGAGACCCCCGACGCCGGCCTGTCCTTGATCCGCCACGTGCGCGACGACTTGAGGAATCGCCGCCTGGCCATCGTGTTGCGCACCGGCCAGCCGGGCGAGGCGCCCGAGCGCGACGTCATGCTGGCCTACGACATCAACGATTACCGCTCCAAGACCGAACTGACGGCGCAGAAGCTGTTCACCTCGCTGATCGGCGGCCTTCGCTCGTGGATCCATCTGTCGACCATCGAAGCCATGGCCTCGACCCTGGAGCGCCGGGTCACCGAGCGCACCTGCCAGCTGGACGAGGCGCGGCGCTTCGCCGAAAGCCTGGTGGAACTGCTGCCCAATCCCCTGTGGTTCAAGGACCCGGACGGCTCCTTGCGCCTTTACAACCGCGCCTTCCGCGAGATGTTCGCCGTGGGCGACGACGACTGGCACGGCCGCCCCTCCCACGACACCCTGCCCGAGCCCCTGGCCGGGCTGGACCAGCTGGCGGACCAGAGCCTCAGTCTGGGCGGATCGGGCGGATTGGCCTTCGAGACCACCATCGACCGCCAGGGCGCCACCCGCACCCTGATGGTCAACAAGGGCGTCGTGCGCAGCGATTGCCGCGACAAGCCGGACGAGCCCATCGGTACCATCGGCATCGTCACCGACATCACCGAGCGCAAGCGCATGGAAAGCCAGCTGCGCCACCTGGCCACCACCGACGAGTTGACCGGCTGCCTCAACCGCCGGGCCTTCTTCGCCGCCGCCGAGCAGGAACTGGAGCGGTCCGGGCGCTATGGCGGCTTCGTCTCGGTGCTGATGATCGACATCGACCATTTCAAGCAGGTCAACGACCGCCACGGCCACGCGGTGGGCGATCAGGCGCTGCGGGCCGCCACGAGCGCCATCCGCGCCAATCTGCGCGAGATCGACACCTTCGGCCGCCTGGGCGGCGAGGAATTCGCCGCCATCCTGCCCGAGACGCCGCTGTCCGGGGCCTTGCAGGTGGCCGAGCGGCTGCGCCAGGCGGTCGCCGCCGTCGCCCTGCCCCTGGGCGAAGGCGAGGCGCCGCTGCGCCTGACCACCAGCCTGGGCGTGGCCGAGCGCACCTCCGCAGATAGCGGCCTGGACCAGATCCTGGCCCGCGCCGACACGGCGCTGTACCGCGCCAAGGCCGCCGGACGCAATCGCGTCCTTGCGTGATTGACGCCTCCCCCTTTTCCATCCCACCTACTTCGGCCATACTGTGACGGGGCGTGACGCTTCGCGCCCAAATGTGGCGGGAAGGAAATTTCCGATGCTGAGGGTTTGTCTCGTCGTCCTGGGCCTGCTGGCCGCCTGGCCCGCCTGGGCCGGACAGGTGGTCAAGGTGGGCGGCTACGACTTCGCCCCCTTCGTCGAAACCAGCGGAACCGGTCAGCCAGACGGGCTGGCGGTTCGCCTGATCGAGGCGATGAACAAGCATCAGGACCGCTTCACCTTCCAGTTCGTCCCCACCTCGCCCAACCGCCGCTACAAGGATTTCGAGGCGGGAAAGTTCGACGTCATGCTGTTCGAAAGCCCCGACTGGGGCTGGACCGAGCGCAAGCTGCCGGTGGAAACCTCCCGCGTGTTCCTCGATGGCGGCGAGCTTTACGTCGCCCTGGCCCAGCCGGGCCGGGGACAGGAGTACTTCGCCGACCTGACGGCCAAGCGCATGGTGGGTCTGCTGGGCTACCATTACGGCTTCGCCAATTTCGAAGCCGACCCCGCCATCCTGACCTCGCGCTTCCGCATGACCCTGGTGCGCGACAATTCCGCCAGCATCGAGGCCATCCTCAAGGATCGCGGCGACGTGGCGGTGGTCACCGACGCCTATCTCAAGCGCTGGCTGCGCGCCCGTCCCGAGGCGAAGGACAAGCTGCTGGTGTCCGAGCGCTTCGACCAGCGCTACGCCCACCGGGCCCTGATCCGCAAGGGCATCGCCCTGACTCCGGCCGAAATGGACCGCATTCTGTCCACCATGGACCTGGACGGCACCCTGACCCGGCTGTGGCGGGAATTCGGCATCCGCGACTGAGCCACCCTGTCATCCTGACGACCATCGGGAGGAAGGATCTCGTCCTGGCACGGCTTTTCATGATCGGCACCGCCGCATCAAGCGGAGATCCCTCGCCTGCGCTCGGGATGACACCAAGAGTGTGCCCAGACGCCCATCCTTCGAATCGCTCAAAACATTGCCTGCGCCGCCATATCCGGCATAATGGTACCGCAATGCCACTATGAGGGCCGCCATGCGCCACCGTCACCTGCTGTCGCCCATCACCCTGCGCGGCGTCACGCTGCCCAACCGCATGATCATGGGCTCCATGCATCTGGGCTTCGAGGGACTGCCCGATGCCTGGCCGCGTCTGGCCGAGTTCTATGCCGAACGCGCCAAGGGCGGCATCGGCCTGATCGTCACCGGCGGCGTCGCCCCCAACCCGGAGGGCAGCTTCGGCCATGACGGCACCGTGCTGGCCTCGCAAGCCGATCTGGGCGGCCACCGGCTGGTAACAGGGGCCGTGCATGCCCAGGGTGGGCGGGTGATCATGCAGATCCTGCATTGCGGCCGCTATTCCAGGGCCAAGGACATCGTGGCGCCGTCGGCCATCCGCGCCCCCATCAACAGCCAGACGCCCCGCGAGCTCTCCGATGCCGAGATCGAGCGGACCATTGCCGATTACGCCAATTGCGCCCGGCTGGCCGTGCTGGCCGGCTATGACGGCGTCGAGGTGATGGCGTCCGAGGGCTACCTGATCAACGAGTTCCTGGCGCTCAGGACCAACAAGCGCACCGACCGCTGGGGCGGCGATCTGCACGGCCGCATGCGCTTCCTGGTCGAGATCGTCCGCGCCGTGCGCGCCGCGCTGGGCGAGGCCAGGATGATGAGCGTGCGCCTGTCCATGGTCGATCTGGTCGAGGACGGCCTTGCCGCCGACGAGGTGGTGGCCGTGGCCCGGGCCATCGAGGCCGAGGGCTGCGACCTGATCAACAGCGGCATCGGCTGGCACGAGGCCCGGGTCCCCACCATCGCCCACACCGTGCCCCAGGGGGCCTGGAGCTGGGCCACCGCCCGGGTCAAGGCGGCGGTGAAGATTCCGGTAGCCGCCAGCAACCGCATCAAGACCCCCGATCTGGCCGAATCCCTGATCGCCGAGGGCCAGTGCGATCTGGTCAGCATGGCGCGCCCCCTGCTGGCCGATCCGGCCTTCGCCGCCAAGGTCACGGCGGGCCAGGCGGACACCATCAACGCCTGCATCGGCTGCAACCAGGGCTGCCTCGACCCCATCTTCAGCGGCGGCGCCGCCACCTGTCTGGTCAATCCCCGCGCCGGCCGCGAAGGCGAGTTCATGTCGCGGCGGCCTTGCGAGACCCAGCGCATCGCCGTGGTGGGCGGCGGCCCGGCCGGCATGGCCTGCGCGCTGGAAGCGGCGAAGCGAGGCCATCAGGTCGCCCTGTTCGACGCCGCTGCCGAGTTGGGCGGCCAGTTCGTCCTGGCCCGCGCCGTGCCGGGCAAGGAGGAATACCTCGCCACCCCCGGCTACTACACCCAGGCGCTGAAGCAGGCCGGGGTCGAGCTGCATCTGGGCCGCCCCGCCACCGCCCGCGACCTGATGGCCTATTCCCGCGTCGTGCTGGCCACCGGCATCCGGCCGCGCGCCCTCGACCTGCCCGGCGCCGACCACGCAAACGTGGTCGGCTACGAGGACATCCTGTCGGGGCGCAAAAGGGCCGGCGGCCGCGTGGCCATCCTGGGCTCGGGCGGCATCGGCTTCGATACCGCGCTCTATCTGGTGGGCGAGGACTTGGAGACCGACTTCAACGCCGAATGGGGCATCGACCGCGCCTTCACCGGCCGTGGCGGCCTGGCCGAGCCGGTGGCGCCCCCGCCGCCCCGGCGGACCATCACCATGCTGCAACGCAAGGCCGAGCGCCCCGGCGCTTCGCTGGGCAAGACCACCGGCTGGATTCACAAGGCCCACCTGCAGCGCCACCACGTGGACATGCTGGCCGGCGTCACCTACCGCTTCATCGACGACCAGGGCCTGCACATCACCATGGGCGGCGAGGACAGGCTGATCGAGGCCGACACCATCATCGTCTGCATCGGCCAGGAATCTCGGCGCGATCTGGCCGACGAGCTGAAAGCCCTGGGCCGCGACGTCCAGTTGATCGGCGGCGCGCGGGATGCCTCCAAGCTGGACGCCCTGGCGGCCTTCGAGGAGGGGACGCGGCTGGGGCTGGCGCTGTGATGATTGGGCTATCGCCCAAACCCATTTGGGGCGATGCCCCAAACCCTCTTTGATTTTATGAATAGAAATGGGGTTCGGGGCATCGCCCCGAGCGGGTGCGGGCGGCAGCCCGCCTGAGTGTCACACGCTCATCCCCGCCACCCAGCCCGACGACCACGCCCACTGGAAATTATAGCCGCCCAGCCAGCCGGCCACGTCCACCGCCTCGCCGATGAAGTACAGGCCGGGATGGGACTTGGCCGCCATGGTCTTGGACGAAAGGCCGGCGGTGTCGACGCCGCCCAGGGTGACCTCGGCGGTGCGGTAACCCTCGGACCCGGCAGGCACCAGCGCCCATTGGGACAGCAGGCGGGCCAGCCCGGCCAGGGCGGCGTTGGTGGACTGACCGATCGGTCGTCCCAGCAACCCGGCCCGCTCCACCAAAGCGCGGGCAAGGCGGGCGGGCAGGATTTCGCCCACGATGGTCTCCACCTGGGCGTTGGGGCGCGCCGCCTTGCGCTCCAGCACATGGGTGTTGATGTCCATGTCCGGCAGCAGGTTGACGTTGATGGACTGACCGGTCAGCCAATACGAGCTGATCTGCAGGATGGCCGGTCCCGACAGGCCGCGATGGGTGAACAGCACCGCCTCGCGGAACCGGGTCTTGCCGAAGCTCACCTCGGCCTGCACCGCGATGCCGGCGAGTTCCCGCATCAGATCCATGTCGGCGCCGGTAAAGGTGAGCGGCACCAGGCCGGGCCGGGGTGCGACCACCGACAGGCCGTAGCGGCCGGCTAGGGCATGGGCGAAGCCGGTGGCGCCGATTTTGGGCACCGACAGGCCGCCGGTGGCCACCACCAGGGCGGCGGCCTCATAGGTTCCCCGGCTGGTGGCCACCCGGAAGGGGCCGTCGCCGGTAACGGCGCCGACCTTGGCCTCCAGCACCATCTCGACGCCGCCCGCCCCGCACTCGTCCATCAGCATGGCGACGATGTCGGCGGCGGAATTGTCGCAGAACAGCTGGCCGTGATCGCGCTCGTGGTACGCGATGCGGTAGCGCTTCATCAGGTCCAGGAAATCGGCGGGGCCAAAGCGCTTCAGCGCCGAGGTGGCGTAATGGGGATTGGCCGACAGGTATTGGGCGGGAGTGACGGTGCGGTTGGTGAAGTTGCACTTGCCGCCGCCCGATATCAGGATCTTGCGCCCCGGCTGGTCGTTGTGGTCCAGCACCACCACGCGCCGCCCCCGTGCCGAGGCCATGGCGGCGCACATCAGCCCGGCGGCACCGGCGCCGATCACGATCACGTCGAAGGGGGAAGACAGGCTCATGGACTGGGTTCTATAGCGGTCCCGGCATGACATCAACCGTTCCGGCCAGATCTCTTGATTGATCCGGGTTTGCGGCGATTTTTCCGGCGGAAGAATATGAAAACCACCAAGGCACCAAGGACACCAAGAGGGTAGAGCAGGACGCCTCGCCCCCTCACCATTGTGACCGACCCAAGCGAAAAGCCGTCTTGGTGTCCTTGGTGCTCTTGGTGCCTTGGTGGTTAATCAGCGCATCCGGTCGCGCCACTCCAGCAGACGGTACACCGCCCGGCCCAATGTCCAGCCGTCGGCCAGGCCCGAGACGGTGAGATCGGCATGGGCGAGGCTGTCCAGGCGGTAGAGCCGGCCATGGGGCAGCGCGGCGGTCAGCGCCTCGCCCTCGCCCACCGGCACGATGCGGTCGTCGGCCCCGTGGATGACCAGCACGTCCGGAACAAAGCCCGACAGGTCGCGGGCGGAAAGGTCCAGCCGGCCGATCTCGTCCCTGATGCCGGGCGGCAAGGCATCGATCAGAGCGGCCACCCGGTCCGGATCGGCATTGTCCAACAGCGCCATGACCGCAGCGCCTTGAGGCCCCAGCCGCCGGGCGAGGTCATCGATGGCGGCCCGCGGATCGCCCATGCGCCGCCGGGCGATGGCTTCAAGCAGAGCGCGGTCGCCGGAATCGGTGAGGCGGCCGGAATTGCTCAGTACGAACACCCACTTGCCGTAGACGTTGGGCTCCAGCCTTTGGCCCCGCCAAGTTCCGGTGGTGAAGAAGCCGATCACCCGCCGCGCGTCATAGGGCGGCCCCACCGCCACCATCACGGCGACCTTGGCCGCCACATCCGCCTCCAGCGCGGCCAGCACCGCCGGCACGGCGGCATAGGAGATGGCGGCCAGCGCCACCTTCTCCCCCGGCGCATGGCGCACCGCCTGGGCCACCTCGTCGGCATCGGCGGAGGACAGCGTCAGCGCCTTGGCGCCGGCCAGATCAGGCACCATCACCCGCCAGCCCGCCCCCACCAAGGCGCCGGCGAAGCGGACCAGCCGGGGATCGTCCTTGCCGGCGGCGGCCGCGCCGGGCAGCAGCACCAGCACCGGTCCGGCCTCGCCGTAAAGATCGGCGCGGCCACCGGGATAGTCCATGGGCCGGGCGACGGAGGGAGCGGACGCGCCGCCCAGAACGGCGATCAGGCGGATCGTGTCGAGAAGCCGGTTAGCGGGCGGCGAGACGAGGCCGAGGATGACGGCAAAAAGAAGGATCAGGAGGCCGAAGCGCCTCACACCTCGATCTCCCCCAGCTTGGCCTGGGTTTCCTTCAGGCGGTCGGCTTTTTTCTTCATCTCGTGTTCCATGCGCTTGATGCGCTTATCCAGCTCCTCGATGTGGGCCAGGCGTTCGGCCCGCTTTTCCTTGTTGTAGCCCGACACGAAACGCTTGATGCCCCAATCGGCGGTGACGAAGAACAAAGCGGCGCCGGCCACCAGCACGATGATGGCCGCCACCCCGCCATAGGCGCTGTTGACCGCCACCATGGCCCCCCAGAAGCCGATGGTCACCAGGGACGAGGCGGTGGCCAGAACCAGCCGGTTGACCGTCTGGTCATGGCGCATCTGGCGCTTTTCATGCTCGCGCATGGCGTTGACGATCTCTTCCTTGGCGATGGCCTGCCAGGTGCGGAACGACATGCCCTTGACCGTCCGGTTGTCACGGATGGTCTGCTCCAGCTTGCGCACCAGGTAATCGGCTTTCTGTTCCGGCGTCGGGCCTTCGGCGGCCAAGTCTCGTCTCCTGCGATGGTCGCCGCAGTCTAATCAACCCTCACCCCTTGCGGAAAGGCCCTTCCTCGGCCTGTTCGGCGATGTCCTCGGCCACCAGGGCGCGTTCATGGGCGAGATAGCGGGCCACCGGCTCGGCCAGGCCGGGATCGGCGATCCAGTGGGCGGAATAGGTGGCGGTGGGAAGATAGCCCCGGCTGACCTTGTGCTCGCCCTGGGCGCCCGCCTCGACCCGGGCGAGGTTGTTGGCGATGGCGAAGTCGATGGCCCGGTAGTAGCAGGCCTCGAAATGGAGGAAGTCCACGTGCCGCCCTCCCCCCCAGGTGCGGCCGTACAGGGTGTCGTCGCCCAGCATGTTGAAGGCGGCCCCCAGCGGTTCGCCATCGGCCTCGGCCCAGACCAGCACCACGGAATCCGCCAGGGAGGACGCCGACAATTCCTCGAAGAAGGCGCGGCTGACATAGGCGCGCCCCCATTTGCGGTTCACCACCGCCTGATAGAAGGCGTGGAAGACGTCCCAGTGGCGCGCCTTGACGTCGGCCCCAACCAGGGTGGCGAGCCGCACGCCGGACCGCGCCACCGCGTCGCGCTCCTTCCGGATCTGCTTGCGCTTTCTCGACGACAGACGCCCCAGGAAGTCGTCGAAGCTCTGGTAGCCGTCATTGCGCCAGTGGTACTGGCTGCCCAGGCGCTGGAGGTAGCCCGCCTGCCCCAGCCCTTCGTACTCGGCCTGAGTGGGAAAGGTGACGTGCACCGAACTGGCCCCGGAGCGGCGCGCCAATTCCACCATGGCCGATGCCAGCACCCGGCGGAGCAGGGCGGCGTCCTCGCCGGCGCGGACCAGCAGGCGCGGCCCGGTGACGGGGGTGAAGGGCACGGCGCATTGCAGCTTGGGGTAATAGGAGCCTCCGGCCCGCTCAAAGGCCTGGGCCCAGGACCAGTCGAAGACGTATTCGCCGAAGGAATGGCTTTTGAGGTACAGCGGTGCGGCGGCCAGCAGCCGCCCCTCGCCATCCCTGACCAGGATATGGCGGGGCAGCCATCCGGTGGCGGAAGAGGCCGAGCCGGACCGCTCCATGGCGTCGAGAAAGGCGTGGCGGATGAAGGGGTTGCCCTCACCCGCGCAGGAATCCCACTCGGCGGCGCTTACCTCCGAGATGGCGGCGGCGATGGTGACGGTCAGGGGGCGGGTTCCATCGGGCATGAGGCCAAGATGAGCATTTTCCGGAAAGATTCCAAGATACGCATGCCCGTCATGACGCAACCCGCCCCTTCGGGGAGTATCAATTCCTGTGCCGGAAATGCTATGGGAGGGCCCGCATCACCCGAACCTCGCGGATCATGAGCGCTTCCATCGACTTCTCTTCGCTGCCCTGGGCCGAGCTGACCGACGACGGCGGCAAGCCTCTGCGAGCCCGGCTGCTGGCCACCCATGACGTGGCGGACGCCGTTGCCCAGGCCGTGCGCGCCAATTGGGCGGTGATGCCGGCCGGCGGCCTGACCAGCGCCATCGGCTCCTACGACTATGCCGACGAGGGCATCGCCGGGTTTGCCGGCATCGTCGCCATCCGCCCCAAAGGCGCGCTGGCCGCCGAGATGGCCGCCGCCGGCACCGATCTGGCGGCGTTGAAGACCCATCAGGTGGCCATCGACACGGCCAAGGGCCTGGTATCGGCGGGCGCGGGCCTCACCTTCACCCAGGTCAACGCCGCCCTGGCCGAGGCGGTCGGTCCCAACGCCCGCGTTCTGGTCGACCTCACCAGCATCGGTTCGGCCTTCGTCGGCGGCGTGGTGGCCACCGGCGGCATGGGGCCGCTGCGCCTGTCGCCGCTCGGCACCCTGGACGCCATCTGCCTAGCCGATGGCGGCGAGACGCCGCGCCTGATCGAGGGCGCCGCCCTGGCCGACGTCCAGGGCATGCAGGGCTGGACCGGCATGGTCGCCGCCGCCCGCTTCCGCTATGTGGAGGTTCCCACCGGCGAGTTCGGGCTGGTCCTGCCGGTGCAGGGCTCGGACGTGGACACCATCGCCGGATTGCTGGCCTGGCTGCGCCCCTGGACCCGCGTCACCCTGCCGGAACAGGCCGGCGGCCGCATCACCGGCGAGGGTGGCGACACGGTGCTGAACGGGATCGAACTGGTCAGCCGCGATTCGCTGGAAGCCTTCATCGAGCATTCGGAAGAGCCGGCGCGGTCCAAGGCGCAGGGGCTGCTGCAATCGTGCGAATACGCCGGCGCCGACATGCTGGCCTGCCTGACCGGCTGGTCGGAACTGTCCATCGACGACGTGCTGATGAGCCTGTTGGACCCCGAGACCGAGACCATCGGCGGCGTGATGATCGATTTCGGCGTGGGCTTTTCGTCGGGCGCCGAAATGGAGACCTTCCGCGCCATCCGCGAGGGCGCCCCCGATTTGGCCCGCACCCGGGCGCGTGTGGTTCAACCCGGAAAATTGAAGCCCTGGAGCGCGTCCACCGACATCAACATCGTGCTGCCCGCCGATACCGGGGCCATCGTCGCGGTGCTGGAGGCCTATGCCGATTACCGCGGCGCCATCCGCATCCTGGCCCGCGAGCTGAAGGGCGCCGTCGAGGTGGAACTGTCGGCCTACGGCCACCTGTCGCCGTCGGGCATCGACCCCCACCACCGCGTCACCCTCTTCGCCCCCGAAGGGGCCGAGGCCGCTCTGGCCGGCGCGCGTCAGGCGGTGGCGGCCAACAAGCGCACCCTGATCCACGATCTGCTGTTCGCCGCCAGGAGCCACGGCCTGGACGTGACCGGCGGCGAGAAGGGTGCCCCGTCCCTGGTGGAGATCGCGCGGGCCGCCGGCGGCGAAGGACGCCTGCCCGAAGGCCTGAAGGCCGCCTTCGCCCGGGCGCGGGCCGCGGTGATGGCCGCCCCGGCCAATTTCAGCTTCCGCGCGCCGGCCGAGTTGCGGACGGCGGACTGATCACACCGTCTCCGGCTGGGCCATGGTGGGCAGCCACACATGCACGGTGGTTCCCTGGCCGGGCTCGGATTCCAGCCACAGGCGGCCGCCATGCATCCTGGCCACCTTCAGCGCCGAAGCCAGCCCCAGCCCGGCGCCGGGGAAGGTGGAGCGTGAATGCAGCCGCGAGAACGGCCGGATGATGGTCTGCAGGTATTGGGCATCGATGCCGATGCCGTTGTCGGTGATGTCGATGCGCCAGCCGTCGCGCTCGGGCACGGCTGAAATCGAGACCTTCGACGCCACGTCGGGCCGCACGAACTTGATGGCGTTGCTGATCAGGTTCTCGAACAGGATGAACAGCAGCACCGGATCGGCATGGACGGTGGGAAGATCCCCCACCCGGAAATCGGCGATGCTGCCGGCCGACATGGCGCGGCAATCGACGATGGCCTGTTCCACCACCCGGCGGCAATCCACCGGCGCGAAGGCGGCCATGGGGCGGTTCGAGCGGGTGTAGTCCACCAGGCCCTTGACCAGCAGGCTGAGCTGGTTGGCACCCTCGCGGATGAAATTCATGCTGCTTTGCGCCCGCTCGGGCAGATCCTCGCCGAATTCGCGGTCCAGGCGCTGGGTATAGGCCAGGATGTAGCGGATGGGCTCCTGCAAATCGTGGGAGGCGGCGAACAGCATGCGCTCCAGTTCCGCCTTGGCTTCCACCAGCATGTCGGCGCTGTGCTTTTGCACCGTCACGTCGCGGATGGACGAGCGCGAGCCCAAGGGCTCGCCCGCCCCGTCGAAGATGGGTTGCCAGGACATGGCCACCCACTGGACCTCGCCCGCCTTGGTCCGCACCCTGAACTCCATGTCCTTGCCGGACTGCCCGTCCCGGGCCGCCGCCAGGAAGTCGCGCACCTGGGGGCGGTCCTCCTCGACCACCATGGGCAGGGGAAAATCCTCCATGGCGTGGCATTCGGAAACGTCGTAGCCGGTGATGCGCTCCACCGCCGGATTGACCCAGCGCAGGCGGCCGTCCACGTCGAACCAGTTTTCCCAGGCATAGGTGTAATCGGCGATGGCGCGGAACCGCTTCTGGCTTTCGTCCAGATCCTGGATGCGCGATTCCACCGCGCTGGACATGGAATTGAAGGCCTGGGTCAGGACGGCGACCTCGTCCTTGCCTTCCAGCTTGAGCCGGATGGAGAAGTCGCCCCCCGCCACCTTGAGCGACGCCCGGGTCAGCAGGTCGAGATGCCGGGTCAGCCAATAGCCGATGGCGGCCAGCAAGGTGATGGTCAGCACCACCTCGGCCACGGCGATGCCCACGCTCTGATGCAGCAATTCCCGCCGGGCGGTGGCCAGGAAGGTGGTGTCGACCCCGTAGCGGGCCTCGCCGTAGCGCTGGCCCAGGAAGACGATGTCGAACGCGCCCCGGTATTCGGGCAGATCGGCCGACAGCATTTTGTCGGCGGGCGGAAGCGGCCCATCGGCGTCGCGGCCCCAGGCGGCCACCACCTTGCCCACGCTGTTGGTCACCACCATGTAGGTGATGCTTTTCGACGCCCCCCAGCCCTCGACGATGCTTTGCAGGGCGGCGTAGTCGCGCTCCGCCAACTGGCCCGCCAGGGTGATGTTGAACGACGCCTCCTGGGCCTGGAGCCGGGATTCGGTGCTGGCGGCCAGATGGGTCTGAATCAGGCGGACGCCGTTGGCCACCAGCAGGGTGAGCATGACCACCTCGACCACCACGCTGAAAGCCAGCAGCCGCAGGCGCAACGAATTGACCGGCTTGACCGAGGGCGGCCGTGGATAACCGAAGGTCAATGGCCCCTCCTGCTTCTGATGCTGTCCAACATCTCGGCATAGGGCCGGGCCTGGCGGATATCGGCGGCCTCCAGGGGCACCAGCCCCTCGAACCCGCCGGATTTGAAGAACGCCTTGCCGGAATCGGTATCGCCGAAACTCCCCAGCGCGGCCCTGATCGCCTCGACGGCGTCCGCCCCCAGCCGGTCATGGGCCAGGAACATCTGGTGCGGCATGCGCAGGCGGCTGGGAAAGGACGCGACCTGATCGCGCAGGTCCTCGGTAAGCTGCTGCATCACCGACGGGCTGCTGATGGCGGCGTCGGCGTCGCCGATGGCCACCGCCCGAAGGGCCGTGGCATGGCTGGCCACTTCCTCCAGAATGTAATCCTTGCCGGCCTGTATGCCGAAATCCACCGAAAGCCAGGTTTCCGCCACCACCGACAGGGCGGCCATGCGGTCGGCGGTCAGCACGCGGCGCCCCCGCAATTGCTGGGCTTCGCGCAAGGCGCTTTGCCTGGGCACCACGATCAGCGGCGTCAGTTCCTGATTGTAGCGGAACAGCGGCACATAGCCGACATCGGCGGCGATCACCCCGAAATGCGGCGCGGCCACCAGCACGTCGAACTCCTCGGCCCGGATGTCGTCGAGATAGGCCTGGAAGGACCCGGCGGTATAAAGCTCGACCGGATGGCCCAAAGCCTGCTCCAGACGGCGGCGCACGGGATCGTAGAGCTTCAGCAGGCTGAGCGTGGCGATGGTGGGCAGCAGCCCGATGCGGACGGGACGATCGATCTGTACCTTGGGACCGGCCATCGCCGGCGCCGCGGCGACCAGCGCCAGCAGCAGAATCGCGATGATGAAACGGCCCAAGCCCGGGATCATTGTTCCCCCCAACCCGTGGAGACAACCATAGCATGCCGCCCCTCCCCGGCAAACGAATTGAGCATCACGGCCACTCAACCGAACGGAGGTAATCGGCCTCCTCCTTAATCAGGATCAGGCATAGACTCTTGGAATAGGCTGAAATATTTGCACTGGCGACATAAACTATTAAAATCTGTGTTGTAGCGTGTAGGAACGGAAATTCTCTCTTCGACCAAACGTCGCAAGGGGAATCGACAGGTGGGGTTCGGATAACCTCCAGTCGGGTATATGTTGTATGAAGTTTAAGGGCGGACGGAAGGGTAAGTTTTCTCCCAAGCGCATGGCCTCGTTGCCGCGCTGGAGGAAAGCTCGTCCTGAATTCCGGGAGCCGCGGCACTTCACCCCCTTCGAACGTCTCGCCAACCTGTCCAGCCAACGCCGGGGACGGCATGCCGAGCCGGCGCCGCAGGCTGAAACCCAGCCCCTGCCCACCACGCTTCTGGCCTCGGAACTTCCGCCCTCGCTGCTGGCCGAGCGGGTGATGGGCTGGGGCCGGACTCTCCTGCGCCGTTTATCGCCGGCCGCAAAAAGCCCGACCGCAAAAGACAAGGGCGGGTTGTCCAGACTGTCCTCCGGCCTGTTGCGCATCGTCACGGCGCCTTGGACCCTGTTCGTCGACGGCATCCGGACGGCCTTCGCCCCCGTATCGGCCGAGGGCGACCGCAACAGGGGCTCCACGGCCTTCCACGCCCCGGCCCACGCCGCGTCCGCCGCCCCGTCCGGCCCGGCCATGCCGGCCGATGCGGCGCAGGCCATCGTCGCCGAAACCCTGGCCGGCCTGCCGGACAAGGGTATCGCCGAACTTCCCGCCGATCTGGCGACCCTGGCGCTTCTGCTGTCCGACCCGCTGCCCGTCGATGACTTCAAGGCGTCGGATCTGGTCCGCGACTGCTTCGCCGCCCAGGGCGCGTCGGCGGCGCAAAGCCGGGCCCTGCTGGGCGTCGCGCTCCGCCTGACGCGGGAATTCGGCCAGCCGACCCGACGGCCGCTGGCGGCGGACCGGGCCTGGCGCATGCTCGACCCCGTCACCTTCGAAGACGAGATGGCCGAGCAGCTGGAGGCCATCCGCGCCTTCATCTCCAACTGGCAGAAGACCCAGCAGACCTTCCTGGTCCTGGAATTCAGCGAAATCGACCTGATCGAATGGCTGTTCGAATGCCTGCATCCCGGCCGGCATTCCGACGTGCTGTTCGAGGTGATGAACTTCAAGGTTCTGTCCAACCGCCGCCAGGGCATCCTGCGGCGCATCCCCCACCGCGTCCGCAAGTTCGTCAAGGATTGCGGCGAGGGGCACGAGGCGGTGCTCTATGCCGCCGGGACCCGCGCCTACCTGAACCGCATCGTCACCACCCACGGCTTCACCCCCATCGTCGAGACCGCCACCCTTTGCCTGGAAGAGGTGGAGAAGGTCCTGGAGAAGCTGAAGCCGCCGCCCCTTCCGGGTCCCGCCGGCGAAGGCAACGGCCAGGCGCTGGCCCGCATCAACCCCATCAAGATGCCGGCCTCGGAACTGGCCGAGCAGGCCATCGCCGCCGCCCGCGCCCCGGCGGCGCCCATGGCCCCTCCGGTCCTGGCCCGGCCGCCTGCCGCTCCGCCGCCCGTGGCATCTCCGCCGGTCGCGCCGCAGCCCCTGTCCGCCCAGCCGCTGCCCCCCCGGCCGCAAGCGCCGTTGCCCCAGCCTCCCCAGGCGCCGGTGCCCGCCCTGGCGCCCGCGCCGCCGGCCACGGGGGTGCGCCCCGCCACCATTCGGCTGCAGCCCAAGCACATCCGCGCCGGCGCCGAACTGACCATTCCGTCGCGCTCGGCCGGAAAAATTCCGCTGGGTCCCATCTTCTCCACCGACGGCGACCCGCACGCCCCGGTCCCCGCCATCACGGTGAGGAGCGAACAGACCCGCCCCGGCGCCCGTCCCACCCGCCTGCCCGGGCCGGTCAACGCCGTCATCCCGCCCGCCCTGACGCACCTGGCCCTGCCGCCCCCCGCCCAAGCGCAGCAGCCCGCCCAGGCGCCCCAGCCTCCGCGCCCGGTCACCGGCCGCGTCAACGTGGCCCTGCCCGGCCGGCCGGCCGCGTCGCCGCCGAAGGAAATCGTCCAGGCCCAGCCCAAGGCCGCCCCCATCCCGGTACCGCCCACTCCCGTACTGGCGGCCAAGGCTCCGGCGGCGGCCTCCGCCCCCATTCCGGTTCCGCCGCTGGCCGCGCCTCCGGCGCGGGCCCAGGCCCCCATCCCGGCCCCACCCGTTCCCGTCACCGCCGCCGCCCCGCCGCCGGCGCTGGCCGAGAACGTCACCAAGCTCACCATGGTGCAGAAGCGGCGCCTGCCCATCACCCAGGCGCTCAAGCGCCAGTCGGTGATGCGGGTGCTGCGCGGCGAGGATCCCGAGGTGGTCGCCCAGGCCATCGGCATCAGCCGTCCCAAGCTGGACGAATGGGTCGACACCTTCATCGCCGCCGGCGCCGGCGCGCTGACCACCAGCCGCAAGCGCAAGTCCGAGGAACTGACCGTCGACACGCTGCGGACCAAGCTGGCCGAGGTCCTGGCCACCGCCCAGTTGATCGAGCAGGTGATGGAAGCCTCGCTGCCCCGCCGCCCCATGCTGCTGCCCGCCCCCCAGGACGGCACCGCCGAAACGCCCAAGCCGCGCTCGCACAAGAAGCGGGGCTGACCTTCCCATTGGCGGTTTCCCCTGTCTCTCGGCCGGGCTTATCCTGACCTCATGGCTTGATCCATGGGGAGAGCCGCCATGTTCAAAGCGCTTCTCGGCCTCCTGGTCCTGCTGGTCGCCGCCCCGGCGGCGGCGCAGGAGATGCCGGCCGCCACCGTCGTCCTGTTCGACGCGGTCTGCCTGACCTGCCACGAAGGCGAATGCAGCGGCCGCATGGCGCTGCGTACCGAGCGGGGCTCGGACGGACTGGCCGGCCATGTGGCCAGCTATGCCGGGCGGCAGGACGAGGGCATGGTGGGCCGGCTCAAGACCCTGATGAGCAGGCTCAAGACCGAATGCCGCATGCCGTCCCCACCGGTGGCCCTTCCCCCCGGCGGGGTGTGGGAGCCTTCGGCGCTGGCCCAGGTCACCCTTCCCGACCGCCAGAGGATGTTCGTCCCCCTGGGACGGCTCGAGCCCGGACGGCATTCCGTCGCGCTGCGCCAGGATACGGACCAGCGGCTGCGGTTGCAGGTGGTGGCCGACACCTTCGACATCGTACTGGACGAGGAAGCCACCATCGGACCGGCTGCTCACCGCCTCCATTGGACGGCGGACGAGGCCGGGGCGTATTTTCTGCGCATCCAGGGACGCACCCCCATCGGCGCCCTGCGCATGGGGCCATGAGCCCACCTACCCGCCCGGGAGGCCAAGCGGGTGTGGACGCAGGCACACCGATGAATTAAGAATTATGGAAGCAATCAAGAAAAGGTGGGGGGAGCGGGTCGCGGCGCGTCGCTGCGGCGTTGTTCCGGCGTGTTGGCCAATTGGTGGATTGAATGCGTATGACGGCCCAGAAGAGTGACGAAAGCGCCCTGCCGCTGATCGGCATCTACGAGATCAGCAAGATTCTCGGCGCCACCCTCGACCTCGACAAGGCGCTCCACGACGTCCTCAACGTGCTGTCCTCCTATCTCAACATGCGCCACGGCGCCGTGGTGCTGAAGGACGATTCCGGCAAGCCGCACCTGTCCGCCGTCACCGGCATGTCGCTGCGCCTGGCGCGCGAAGGCGTGCTGAAATATCCCTTCGCGGCGGTGGACAAGGTGATCGCCACCGGCATTCCCATGGTGGTGCCCGACGCCGCCGAGGAACCCTTGCTGGCCGAGTACATGGCCGAGAACGACGACACCCTGGAAGACGAGCGCCTCTCGTTCTTCTGCGTCCCGGTCAAGACCACCGACAAGCCGTTCGGGGCGCTTTCGGTGGAGCGTTCGTGGGACGGCGGCGCCCAGTACGTGTTCGAGCACGACCTGCGCTTCCTCACCATGGTCGCCACCCTGATCGGCC
This sequence comes from Magnetospirillum sp. ME-1, assembly GCF_002105535.1. GTDB lineage: Bacteria > Pseudomonadota > Alphaproteobacteria > Rhodospirillales > Magnetospirillaceae > Phaeospirillum. The sequence goes on from NZ_CP015848.1 coordinate 217,782, forward strand.
AGACCGCCAGCCTGCACCGCAAGCTGGCCAACGACCGCGAAACCCTGATGACCGACGCGGCCCGGCTGCAAAAGCGCATGGCCGAGGTCCGCCCCGTCCTGCCCATCCGGGGATTGGAGGACGTGGTCGGCAATTCCGAGGCCATGGCCCGGGTCTTCGCCCAGGTGCAGCAGGCGGCGCCGACCAAGGCCACCATCCTGCTGCGCGGCGAAAGCGGCACCGGCAAGGAACTGGTGGCGCGCGCCGTCCACGTGCTGTCGGCCCGCGCCCAGAAGCCCTTCATCAAGGTCAATTGCGCCGCCCTGTCGGAAAGCGTGCTGGAATCCGAGCTGTTCGGCCACGAGAAGGGCGCCTTCACCGGCGCGGTGGCCGAGCGCAAGGGCCGCTTCGAGCTGTCCACCGGCGGCACCCTGTTCCTCGACGAGATCGGCGAGATCTCCGCCAACTTCCAGGCCAAGCTGCTGCGCGTGCTGCAGGAAGGCGAGTTCGAGCGGGTCGGCGGCAACAAGACCGTCAAGGTCGACGTCCGCCTGATCGCCGCCACCAACCGCGACCTGGAAGCGGGCGTCGCCGACGGCTCGTTCCGCGCCGACCTCTATTATCGCCTCAACGTGGTGCCCATCTTCCTGCCGCCGCTGCGCGAGCGCTCGGGCGACATCCCGCTGCTGGCCATGTACTTCCTCAAGCAGTTCAACGAGGAGAACGGCCGCGCCATGGCCTTCTCCCACGGCGCCCTGGAGGCGCTGCAGCGATGTTATTTCCCCGGCAACGTGCGCGAGCTGGAGAACTGCGTCTACCGCACCGCCACCATGACCAAGGGCGAGGTCATCGACGAGATGGACCTGTCGTGCAAGCACGACACCTGCCTGTCGTCCACCCTGTGGCACAAGCGCAATCCCGGCGACAAGGCCGCCCCCACATTGAGCGCCCCCATTCCGGTGCCCACCGGCCCCCTGTCCATGCCGCCGCCCGCCGCGCCGCCGGCCCCGGCCCCGCCGGTCGTCGAGCCCGCCTCCGGCGACGAGGACCTGTCGGAACGCGACCGCCTGGTCCAGGCCATGGAGCGCTGCGGCTGGGTCCAGGCCAAGGCCGCCCGCCTGCTGGGCCTGACGCCGCGCCAGATCGGCTACGCCCTGAAGAAGCACAACATCGAGATCCGGCAACTGTGACCCAGACACCCCCGCTGCTGCCCTTTCCGCTGACCATCTGCGGCATCGACGAACTGCCCCGCCACGCCGGGGCGGGAATCAGCCACGTGGTGACCATCCTCGACCCCGAATGGCCGGACCCCGAGCATTTCGCCCTGTATCCGCCCCATGCCCGCACCATCTGGCGCTTCCACGACATCGTCAATCCGCAGGACGGCCAGATCCACGCCACCGCCCGCGACGTGGAAGCCATTTTGGAATACGGCGCCGGACTGAAGGCCGATGTGGTGGAACACCTGCTGATCCATTGCCACATGGGCATCTCGCGCTCGACCGCCACCGCCATCATCCTGATGGCCCAGGACAATCCGGGGCGCGAGGCCGAAGCCTTCGCCCATCTGGCGGCCATCCGTCCCTTCTCGTGGCCCAATTCGCGCATGGTGCGCATGGCCGACGACATGCTGGAGCGCAACGGCGCCCTGGTCGACGCCATGCGCCTGCACCATCACGGAATCGCCCGCCTGCATCCCGACAAGATGCCCTATCTCAGGGCCAGCGAACGCGGCTCGGAAGTTCCGCCGGAAGAGTGATCCCGGCTCACTCCTGGGGCCGGCCGTAGCGGCGGTTGCGATAGCCCTTGAGGCTGCGCTCCACCGCCTCGTCGTCGATTCCCGCCTGACGCAGCACCGAGCCCGCCATCTGCAGGCTGGCCTCCACCGTTTCCGGGATTACGGCGGTGGCGCCGATCTCGCCCAGCACCTGCTCCTGGGCGCGGTCGCGGGCGCGGGCCACGATGGGCAGGTCGGGCGCGGTCTGGCGGATGCACGAGATGGCGCGCTCGGCCTGACGGGCCTCGTTGACGGTGATCACCGCCGCCCGGGCCTGATTGATCCCCACCGAGCGCAGGATGCCGCTCCGCCCGGCGTCGCCGTAATACACGGGAATTCCGGCGGCACGCGCTTGCGCCACCCGGTCGGCATCCATGTCCAGCGCGATGAAGGCGATGTCGTGCTCGGCCAGCAGGCGGGCGATGGCGCGCCCCACCCGCCCATAGCCGGCGATGATCACATGGTCGGCCAGGTGGCTGGCCGAATCGGGAATGGGGTCCCCGCCCCGTTCGGTGGGAGAGAGGCGGAACGCCAGACGCCGCCCCAGGGCGGCCAGCGCCGGAGTCAGCACCATGGACAGGGCCACGCTGGCCACCAGGGCCTGACCCAGATTGCCGTCCAGCAGCCTCAGTTCGGCGGCGCGGCCGAACACCACGAAGGCGAATTCGCCGCCCTGAGCCAGCAGGAAGCCCACCCGCAGCCCGTCGGCCCACCCCACCTTCATCAGGCGGCACAGCAGCACCAGCACCAGCGCCTTGACCGCCATGGTTCCGGCCGCCAAACCCAGCACCAGACCCAGCCGCTCGGCGACGAACGGCAGGTTGATGGACATGCCCACCGTCATGAAGAACAGGCCGAGCAGCAGGCCGCGGAACGGCTCCATATCCGCTTCCACCTGATGGCGGTAGCGGGAATCGGCCAGCAGCAGCCCGGCCAGGAAGGCGCCCAGGGCCATGGACATGCCCGCCTCGCCGGTGACCCAGGCCACGGCCAGGACCAGCAGCAGGTTGGCGGCGGTGAACACCTCGGGATTGCGGGCGCCGGCGATGAAGCGGTAGGCGGGGCGCAGCAGAAAGCGCCCCACCACGAAGATGGCGGCCATGACCAGCACCACCTTGCCCCCGGCCAGGGCCAGAGCCTCGCCCACATGGCGGCCCTCGCCGGCCAGCAGCGGCAGCAGCACCAACACCGGCACCACCGCCAGATCCTGGAAGATCAGCACCGCCACGGCGATGCGGCCGTGATGGGCCACCGCCTCGCCGCGCTCCACCAGGATGGCCAGCACGGTGGCTGTGGAGGAAAAGGCCAGGGTGAAGCCCACCACCAGGGCCACGTTGACGCCGAGATCGAAATAAAGGGCGATGGCCAGGATCAGGGCGGCGCTGGCCGCCACCTGGGCCAGCCCCAGCCCCAGGATGTAGTGCCGCATGGTGCGAAGCCGCGACAGGGGCAGTTCCATGCCGATGGAAAACAGCAGGAACACCACCCCGAACTCGGCCAGCGGGCGGGTGACCTCGAGATCGACCACCGGGCCGGGGGTATAGGGCCCCAGCACGATGCCCGCCGCCAGATAAGCCAGCACCGAGGGAATGCCGAAGCGCCGGAACAGCGGCACCAGCACCACCGCCGCCAGCAGCAGCGACAAGACATCGAACAACGCTTCCGACCCGTGCACGCGAACACTCCCCGGGATAAGTCCGGGGAGTGTAGCCGTATTGGGCCGTTCCCTTAAGCCCTGTTCAACGCGCTCACCACCGCCTTCAGCGAGGCCATGGTGATGGAGGAGTCCAGCGCCGCGCCATGGACCGAGCCGCCGTTTTCCCCGGCGATCTCCACATAGGCGGCGGCCTGGGCCTCGGAACCGGCGCCCACGGCGTGCTCGTGGTAGTCGCGCACCTTGACCTTGCGGCCCAGCCCGGTTTCGAGGGCGTGGATGAAGGCGTCCAGGGGGCCGTTGCCCTTGCCCTCGATGCGCTTCTCGACGCCCTTGTCACGCACGGTGGCGGACAGGACGCGCACCCCGTTGCGTCCCTCGGAATGGGTTTCGTATTCCACCAGTTCCAGCGGCCAGTCCTTGAAATAGGTCTGGGAGAAGGCGGCCATGATCTCGCCCGAATCCAGCTCGCGCCCGGCCTTGTCGGCCACGGCCTGGACCACGCGGGCGAAGTCGATCTGCAGCGGCCGGGGAATCTCCAGCCCGTGGTCGCGCTCCAGCACGGCGGCGATGCCGCCCTTGCCCGACTGGCTGTTGATGCGGATCACCGCCTCGTAGCTGCGGCCCACATCGGCCGGGTCGATGGGAAGATAGGGCACCTCCCACACCGGGTCGTTGCCCTTCTTGCGCGCCGTGAAGCCCTTCTTGATGGCGTCCTGGTGCGAGCCGGAAAAGGCGGTGTAGACCAGTTCGCCCGCGTAAGGGTGGCGGGGGTGGACGGGCAGGCCGGTGCAATGCTCGGCGGTGCGGCGCACGGTGTCGATGTCCGAAAGATCCAGCGCCGGATCGACCCCCTGGGTGTAGAGGTTGAGCGCCAGGGTGACGATGTCCACGTTGCCGGTGCGCTCGCCGTTGCCGAACAGGGTGCCTTCGACCCGGTCGGCTCCGGCCATCACCGCCAGTTCGGCCGCCGCCACGCCGGTGCCCCGGTCGTTGTGGGGATGGACCGAGACGATGAGCGAGTCGCGGTTCTTCACCGTGGCGCAGAACCATTCGATGACGTCGGCGTAGATGTTGGGGGTCGACATCTCCACCGTGGCCGGCAGGTTGCAGATCATCCTGCGGGCGGGCGTCGCCCCCCAGGCCTCGGCCACCTTCTCGACGATCTCGACGGCGAAGTCGGGTTCGGTGCCGGTGAAGCTTTCGGGCGAGTACTGGAACACAACCTCGCCACCGCTGCGCGCCGCCGAAAGCTCGCGGATGAGGCGCACGCCGCCCAAGGCAAGGTCGATGCAGCCCTGGCGGTCGATGCCGAACACGATGCGGCGCTGCGCCTCGGAGGTGGAGTTGTACATGTGGACGATGCAGCGCTTCGCCCCGTCCAAAGCCTCGAAGGTGCGGCGGATGAGGTCCTCGCGCGATTGCACCAGCACCTGGATGGTGACGTCGTCGGGAATGTGGCCGCCCTCGATCAGGAGGCGGATGAAGTCGTAATCGGTCTGCGAGGCGGCGGGAAAGCCCACCTCGATCTCCTTGAAGCCCATGCCGACGAGGGTCTTCCACAAGGCTATCTTGCGGTCCGAGCCCATGGGGTCGATCAGCGCCTGGTTGCCGTCGCGCAGATCGACGCTGCACCACATGGGCGGCGTGGCGATGACGGCGTCGGGCCAGCGGCGGCTGGCGAGACGGATGGCGGGATAGGGGCGGTACTTGGTGCTGGCGGCAGGCATCATAGCCTGGTCCTCCTTGGAATCGTTGCTGCTGATATGGGGAGCGCGGCCAGGATTTGCGGCCGCCGGGCGGCCGCGAATGACCTTATGCCCGGCGACCGCAGGTTAGTCGCAGCAGCAGCAGGCCGGCGAAGGCCGGAGCGAAAACCGAAGGAGAGGAGGAGAAGAGATGAGACATGTGAGCGAACCCGACCCGAAGGCTGAAACCACGAAAACCCGGAACCGTCCTTACGATTCCAGGGTGGATAGCAGCAGCAGGGCGTTCTTCGCGTTGGTCATCATGGGACTACACTGCCCGATACGTCCGATTGCGGTCAAGTCATAATACGTCGGCTATATTTGGACGTGTCGCACGTTGCGGGAATAGGCTAGACTCGCTCCAGACAACCAACGCCCGGGACCGACGGATCGGCCATGTCCGCTGACGGCGCCACCCAACAGCATTCCCAGACCGACAGGCAGGCGGTGACCTATCGGGTCGCGGTCACCATGACGTTGACCGCCGTGATCTGGATCGCGGCATCCACCTGGATCTCGCGCCTATACGGCGATTATCGCGAGGTGCAGTTACGGGGCCAGGCCACGGCCCTGGCGGTCACCTCGGCCGGGGCGCTGAGCACCGCGCTGAACCAGCGCCTGGCCCAGGTGCGGGGACTGGCGGCCTTCGTCGCCGTCAAGGCCGCCGAGAACCAACCCGGCGAGATCGACCGGGAATTCCCGGTCTTCGCCGCCTCCTACTACCAGCAGGTTTCCGGCATCCGCAACATATCGGTGGCCCCCGGCTTCGTGGTCGGGCTGGTCTACCCCGCCGATTCGGGCAATCTGAAGGTGATCGGCAACAACCTCCTGGAAGACAGGCGCCCCGGCTTCGCCGAGGCGGTCAAGCGGGCCATCCAGACCCGGGATCTGGTGGTCCACGAGCCGGTGGAGATGATCCAGGGCGGTGCGGGATTGCTGGCCCGCCAAGCCGTCTTCGTCGGCGACCATCCCTGGGGCGGGGTGGGCATGGCCTTCTCCATCGCCCCGATGCTGGAGTCCAGCCGCACCGGCATGCCGGCGGGCTATTCCTGGGGTCTGCGCACCGCCGCGGGAAACCATGTGGGCGGCGACGGACGGACATTCGACCGGCAGCCCGTCTCGGTCCACATCGACCTGCCCGACGGATACTGGGAGTTCGCCCTGGCCCCCGAACGCGGCTGGAAGAACGCCGTGGCCGACGAGGCGGAAATGACCGCCCTGTACTTCGGCCTGCTGATCATCGGCGTGGGACTCCTCAGCCTGACCTGGATCGTGCTGCAGCGTCGCGAAACCCTGGAGCGGCTGGTGGAAAGCCGGACCCGCGCGCTCACCTCGGCCAACCGGGAACTGGAGCGGTTTTCCTTCATCGTCGCCCACGACCTGCAGGAACCGCTGCGGTCGATCCTGTCCTTCAGCCAGCTGGTGGAACGCGGCCTGTCGGAACAGCTGACGGCCGAGCAACGGGGCTGGCTGACCGGGCTGGGCACGGCGGCGCGGCTGATGCGCAGCCTGCTGCATGACGTCCAGATCTATCTGGGCGAGAACAACGCCCCCCTGCCCCGGCGCCGGATCGACGCCGGCGAGGCGCTGGCCATCGCCCAGCGCAAGCTGAATGCCCGAATCAAGGAAACCGGCGCCGTCATCGAATCCGCGCCGCTCCCCACCGTTTGGGCCGACCATCACCGTCTGGCCGAGGTCTTCGCCGCCCTGATCGGCAACGCCATCGAGTACCGCTCGCCCGACCGCCCTCCGGTGATCCGCCTGTCGGCCCGCGACGAAGGCCCCTTCCAGATCATCAACGTCGCCGACAACGGGATCGGCATTGAAGATTCCTATTTTGACCGTATCTTCGAAGTGTTCCAGCGCCTTCACTCGCGCGCCGCCCACCCCGGAACGGGAATGGGGCTGGCAATCGCCAAGAAGATGGTGGAACATCTGGGCGGAACCATCCGGGTCCGCTCGGTCGTGGGCGAGGGCAGCACCTTCTCCCTGGTCCTGCCGACGGCTCCGCCCAAGTCCGTCAATATTCGATCGGAGTGATTGTGACTGAAGTCAGCGAGCAGCAATTCAAGGTCATGCTGGTCGAGGATGATCCGGGCGACGCGGGCCTGGTCAAGGCCGCTTTCGCCACCAGCCGCTTCACCTGCCGCATCGAGCATATTTCCGACGGGGTCGAGGCCATGAAGCGCCTGCGCGTGCTGGCCCAGGAGGGGCCTTCGTCGCTGCCCGACCTGATCCTTCTCGACCTCAACATGCCGCGCAAGAGCGGGCACGAGGTCCTGGCCGAGATGAAGGCCGACAACGACCTGAAGGACCTGCCGGTGGTGGTGCTGACCACTTCCGACGCCGAGCGCGACGTGGCCGCCGCCTATCACAGCGGGGCGTCGGGCTTCGTCACCAAGCCGGTGGACGTGGACGCCCTGTTCGAATCCATCCAGGGCATCCTGGAATACTGGTTCGGCCTGATGCGGCTGCCGGCCAACCGGCCTTAGGCAGCCGCCCCCTCCCCGCCCTCAGATCAGGAACAGGTTGTCCAGCGCCTTGAACAGGTCGTCGGCGAAGCTGGCGCCCTTGAACAGCACCGGAACGCGCTTGGGCAGCAGCTTCAGGATGTCGTCGTCCTTGTCCAGGCTGGTGATCACCGCCAGGGGGATGTTGCGGGTGGACGGCATGGCCGACAGCGCCATGGCCAGGTCGATGCCTTCCAGATCGGGCATCATGGCCGAGATGATCACCAGATCGGGCTTGGTCTCCACCACCATGGCGAAGGCCCGAAGGGAATCGGCCATCAGCGAGACCCGGTAGCCGCATTGCTGCAACTCGCGCTCGACGAAGCGGGTCTGGGCGCCGTGGGGCATGACGAGGAGCACCTCGACATTGCGGATCTCGATGTCGCCCAGGTCGAAGCCCAGCTTGGCCGGAAGGGCGCGCACCAGGGCGGCGGGATCGGTGTCGGCGGCCTTGCCCTGGGCCAGGCGGATCATCAGGTCGAAATAGCCGGCGAGGTCGTCCCAGATGCGCGGAGGCGTCACCTCGGGGGTGTTGGCCAGATATTCCTCCAGCCGGTGGGCCACGGTGGCCAGACGGTGCATGGCGAAATTGGCGGCCTGGCCCCGGAACTGGACGGCGGCGCGGCGGCAATCGGTCACCAGCTTGCGCATGTCGCATCGCCCATTGCGGGCGGCATCCATCTCCACGTCCAGGGATTGCAGGGTCTCGGTCAGTTCATCGACGAATTCCAGCCGCAGCTGCTCGACGACTTCCTGGGCACTCCGGCCATGGTGGCCATTCGCAGAATCCGACATTTATCCGAATCCGCCTTTCATTCACGGGATACCAACCCGAACACCCGGGGGGCAGTCTAGCCGAGACGGCGCGGTATGACCATGGTTTTACGGCCCGGTCATCGCCCATGGGGAGTTGCGCCGTCCGGCAAGTTGGTGGACACTCCATATCGGGCGCTTACCTTATTGCAGGATCGAGATTTCCGTGTCCTCCGACCAGACCATCGACCGCATCGTACAGAAGACGCTGCTCAACTGTTCTCCGTCCGCAACAATTCTCGAAGCCGCGCAGATCATGGCGGCGGCCCATTGCTCCTCCATCGTGGTGGTCGATGACGGCAAGCCGGTCGGCATCTGGACCGAGCGGGACGCCCTGGCCGTGGACCTCACCGATCCCCAGGCCTTCCAGCGCCCCATCGCCGAGGTGATGAGCGCCCCGGTCAAGACCATCCATTATCAGAGCACCATCGGCGACACCGGCATGCGCTTCAAGCTGGAGGGCGTGCGCCATTTCGTGGTGATCGACGATGCCGGCGACGCCATGGGCATCGTCAGCCAGAGCGACGTCATCCTCGGCCACGGGGTCGAGCACTTCCTGGTGCTGCGCCCGGTGCGCTCGGCCATTTCGCGCCCCATGGTCACCATTCCCGGCGGCGCCAGCCTGACCGAGGCGGTGAACCAGATGCACGCCGCCCGCGCCGACGCCGCCATCGTCCTGGGCGACGAGCACACGCCCCCCGGCATCATCACCGAGCGCGACGTGCTGCGCCTGATCGCCGGCGCCGGCACCATTCCCCCCACGGTGGGCGAAGTGGCCAGCCGCCCGTTGCTCACCATCGCCGAGGATGATTCCCTGCTGGCGGCGCGCGCCATGCTCGAGCAAAAGGGCATCCGCCACATCGGCATCGCCTCCGCCGCCACCGGCGCGCTGATGGGCCTCTTGTCCTTCTCGGACATCCTGGCGACCCTGCAATACGAATACGTCCACCGCCTGGACGAGGCCCTGAGGGAGCGTGACGCCGCCCTCTTACGCTCGCGCAAGGACCTGAACCTGGCCCGCAAGGTGATCGAGGCGTCGCTGGACGGCATCATGATCGTCGATGCCGCCCAGAGGATCGAGTTCGTCAATCCCGCCTTCACCCACATGACCGGCTACACCGCCGAGGAGATCATCGGCCAGAACCCCAAGGTCCTCAAATCCGGCCATCACGACGAATCGTTCTACAAGCACATGTACACGGTGCTGTCCGCCCAGGATTACTGGCAGGGCGAGATCTGGAACCGCCGCAAGAACGGCGAGATCTACCCCGAATGGCTGACCATCAACGTCATCCGCGACGATGCGGGCGAGATCACCCAGTATGCCGCCATCTTCAGCGACATCACCGAGCGCAAGAAGACCGAGGAGCGGATCAAGAACCTCGCCTATTTCGACGTGCTGACCGGCCTGCCCAACCGCCGGCTGTTCACCGACCGCCTGCAGATCGCCATCGCCAACGCCCATCGCCACGGCCATCAGCTGGCGATCATGTTCCTGGACCTCGACCTGTTCAAACGCATCAACGATTCGCTGGGCCACGGCGTGGGCGATCAGGTGCTGGTGGAGACGGCGGCGCGCATCAGCCATTGCGTCCGCGAAGGCGACACCGTGGCGCGCCTGGGCGGCGACGAATTCACCGTTCTGCTGCCCGAACTGGACCATCTGGAGGATGCCGCCAAGCTGGCCGAGCGGGTGATCGCCCACGTCAAGCAGCCCTTCATCGTCGACGAGCACGAGCTTTACGTCACCACCTCCATCGGCATCGCCGTCTACCCCGAGGACGGCGCCACCGTCGAGGTGCTGATCAAGAACGCCGACACCGCCATGTACCGGGCCAAGGATCTGGGCCGCAACAGCTACCAGCTCTACACGGCGGCCATGAACGCCCGCTCGTTCGAGCGCCTGACCATGGAATCGGCGCTGCGCCACGCCCTGGTGCGCGACGAGTTCCGCCTGGTCTATCAGGTCAAGGTGGATTCCGAGGACGGCCGCATGTCCGGCGTCGAGGCGCTGGTCCGCTGGCACCACCCCGAGATGGGCCTGGTGTCGCCGGTGGACTTCATCCCCCTGGCCGAGGCCATGGGGGTGATCTCGGATATCGGCGAATGGGTGCTGCGCACCGCATGCCGCCAGTGCAAGCACTGGATGGATCTGGGCCTGCCGCCGGTCCGCATCGCCGTCAACGTCTCGGCCCAGCAATTCGTCGAGACCGACGTGCCCGAGGTGGTGGCCCGCGCGCTCGCCGAAACCGGCCTGCCGCCCCAGTATCTGGAGCTGGAGCTGACCGAGACGGTGCTGATGCAGCGGGTCGACGAGGTGGTCAGCGTCCTGAAGTCGCTGCGCGCCATGGGCGTGCGCATCTCCATCGACGATTTCGGCACCGGCTATTCCAGCCTGTCCTACCTGAAGCGCATGCCCATCGACGCGCTCAAGGTGGACCGCTCGTTCGTCAACGACATCTTCGACGACAATTCCAAGGTCACCGAGGACGGGGCCGAGATCGTCTCGACCATCATCAATCTGGCCCACAACCTGAAGCTCAAGGCCATCGCCGAGGGCGTCGAAACCCCGGAACAGGCCGAGTTCCTGCGCTCGAAGGGCTGTGACGAGGTCCAGGGCTACCTGATCAGCCGCCCGGTCTCGGGCGAGGACCTCATCAGCCTGTTCGACCGCAACCTGCTGCCCCAATCCAAGGATTGCTGACGGCGGGCAGGTGACGGAACGCCGGATGCCCCTATATAGTCGGGGCGTTCCTTCTGTCTTGAGCGGGCTTTCATGACCATGGTTCTCAGATCCCTTGCCGCCGCCCTGGTGATTTTCGCCGCCGCCCCAGCGGCCCAGGCCCAGACCCAAGTGGTCCCCACCTCGCGCGAGCAGGTGAAGCTGACCTTCGCGCCGGTGGCCCGTCAGGTGGCGCCCGCCGTGGTCAACATCTATACCAAGCGCGTGGTGCGCGCCGCCGCCTCGCCGCTGCTGGCCGACCCGTTCTTCCGCCGCTTCTTCGGCGACGTGCCGGGCATGGCCCAGGAGCGGGTGCAGCGATCCCTCGGCTCGGGCGTGATGATCGCCGCCGACGGCACCGTGGTCACCAACCACCACGTCATCAAGGACGCCGACGAGGTCACCGTGGTGCTGTCCGACCGCCGCGAATTCGAGGCCCGCATCGTCGGCTCCGACGACCGCACCGATCTGGCGGTCTTGAAGATCGACGGCGGCAGGGAAAGCTTCCCCACCCTGGTCCTGGGCGATTCCGACGCCATCGAGGTGGGCGACGTGGTGCTGGCCATCGGCAATCCCTTCGGCGTCGGCCAGACCGTGACCCAAGGCATCGTCTCGGCCCTGGCGCGCACCAATGTGGGCGTCTCGGACGTCCAGAGCTTCATCCAGACCGACGCCGCCATCAATCCCGGCAATTCCGGCGGCGCCCTGGTGGACCTGCAGGGCCGCCTGATCGGCATCAACACCGCCATCTATTCCAAGGACGGCGGCTCCAACGGCATCGGCTTCGCCATTCCCACCGCCCTGGTGCGTCAGGTGGCCGCCTCCATCGCCAAGGGCGGCAAGGTGGTGCGGCCCTGGCTGGGAGCGTCGGGGCAGGCGGTGACCGCCGATCTGGCCCAGGCCCTGAAGCTGGCGCGCCCCATCGGCGTGCTGATCAACCATATCCACGGCGATTCGCCGGCCGCCCGCGCCGGCCTGATGGACGGCGACGTCATCGTGGCGGTGGAAGGCCGCGAGGTGGACGACCCCGAAGGCATGCGCTTCCGCCTCGCCACCCTGCCCATCGGCAGCGACGCGCGCCTTACCGTGCTGCGGGCCGGGGCGGAGAAGACCGTCAACGTCCGGCTGGTGGCGCCGCCTGAGAACCCGCCGCGCGACAAGACCGAGATTTCAGGCCGCAATCCCTTCGCCGGCGCCACCCTGGTCAACCTCAACCCGGCTTTGGCAGAGGAAATCGGCATCAATTCCGGCCTGACCGGCGTGATGATCTTCGCCATCAAGCGGGGCTCGGTGGCCGGCCGCCTGGGGCTGCAGCCCGGCGACATGCTCCTGAAGGTCAACGAGCGCCCCGTGGCCACCGTCGCCGACGCCCGCAAGCTGCTGAGCGTCGAATCGCCCCGCTGGGCCATCACCATCAAGCGCAACGGCGAGGTGATGAGCCTGGTCCTCGGCGGATGACCTCGCTGTTCGACAATCCGGCGGCCCCGGCGTCTGGAGATCGGCCCCTGGCCGAGCAATTGCGCCCGGCCAACCTGGAGGAAGTGGTGGGCCAGGGCCATCTGCTGGCCCCCGCCGCGCCGCTCGGCCGCATGCTGGCGGCGGGACGCCTGGCCTCGGTGATCCTGTGGGGGCCGCCGGGCTGCGGCAAGACCACCATCGCCCGGCTGCTGGCCGAACGGGTCGGGTTGTATTTCGAGCCCCTGTCCGCCGTATTCTCCGGCGTCGCCGACCTGCGCAAGGTGTTCGACGCGGCGGAAAAGCGAAAACAGACCGGTCGGTCGACCTTGCTGTTCGTGGACGAGATCCACCGCTTCAACCGGGCGCAGCAGGACGGCTTCCTGCCGTTCGTGGAGAACGGCACGGTGGTGCTGGTGGGCGCCACCACCGAGAACCCTTCCTTCGAACTGAACGGCGCGCTGCTGTCGCGCTGTCAGGTGCTGGTGCTGCACCGTCTGGACGACGCGGCGCTGGACCTGCTGCTGGAGCGCGCCGAAGGCGTGCTGGGCCGGCCTTTGCCGCTGGATGCGGATGCGCGAGCCGCCCTGCGCGCCATGGCCGACGGCGACGGCCGCTACCTGCTCAATCTGGCCGAGGATCTGGCGGCGCTGCCGCCCGAACCCATCCTTGATCCGGCGGGGCTGGCGCAAGCGGTGCAGCGCCGCGCCCCGGCCTACGACAAGGACCGCGAGGGCCATTACAACCTGATCAGCGCGCTGCACAAGTCCCTGCGCGGCTCGGACACCGACGCGGCGCTCTACTGGATGGCCCGCATGCTGGAAGGGGGCGAGGACCCGCTGTTCATCGCCCGGCGCCTGACCCGCTTCGCGGTGGAGGATATCGGGCTGGCCGACCCGGGCGCCGTCACCCAGGCCATCGCCGCCTGGGACGTCTTCGAGCGTCTGGGCAGCCCCGAGGGCGAGTTGGCCCTGGCCCAGCTGGTGATCTATCTGGGCACGGCGCCCAAGTCCAACGCCGCCTACATGGCCTACAAGGCGGCCAGGAAGGCGGCCAAGACCACCGGCTCGCTGATGCCGCCCGCCCACATCCTCAACGCGCCGACCAGGATGATGAAGGACCTGGGCTATTCCAAGGGCTACCAGTACGACCACGACGACCCGGACGGCTTCTCGGGCCAGAACTACTTCCCCGACGGCATGGAACGCACGCGGTTCTACCGGCCGGTGGAACGCGGCTTCGAGCGCGAGATCAGGAAACGGCTGGACTACTGGGATAAGCTGCGCATGAAAAAGGGGGGCTGACGCCCCCCTTCACAATGTCGGCCTACCGGAAAGCACCTAGCATTCCATGGGCTTGTTGCGGGTGCGCAGGAACTGGAAGAACTCGACGCCTTCGCGCAGGCGGCGCTTCATCATGTCCCAGTCGTGCAGCATCTCCCAGACGATCTCGCCGATCTTGGCGGGGCGGAAGTAGAAGGCCTTGTAGAAGTCGGCCACGCCCTTGAAGATGTCCTCGCTGGTGAGGTCGGGGTAGGACAGCGCCGCCACCTGGTAGCCGCCGCCGCCGGTCTCCTTCATCAGCAGGTCCTTGTCCTTCTTGAACCAGCCGTTGGCGATGGCCTGCTCGTACAGCTCGGTGCCGGGATAGGGCGCGGCCATGGAGACCTGCAGGGTGCGGGGATTGACCTCCTTGGCGAATTCCAGGGTCTGCCGGATGGTTTCCTTGGTCTCGCCCGGCAGGCCCAGGATGAAGGTGCCGTGGAGCACGATGCCCAGTTCGTGGCAATCCTTGGAGAAGCGCTTGATGATGTCGATGCGCAGGCCCTTCCTGATGTTGTTCAGGATTTCCTGCACGCCCGATTCATAGCCGACCACCAGCACCCGCAGGCCGTTGGCCTTGAGCACCTCGAGGGTTTTGCGCGGAATGTTGGCCTTGGCGTTGCACGACCACGGCACGCCCAGATGGCCGATGCCGCGCGCGATCTCTTCCACCCGCTCCAGATCGTCGGTGAAGGTGTCGTCGTCGAAGAAGAATTCCTTCACCTCGGGGAACATCTGGCGGGCCAGCTTCACTTCCTCGATGACGCTCTTGGCACTGCGCGCCCGGTAGACGCGGCCGCCGATGGTCTGCGGCCACAGGCAGAAGCTGCACTTCGACTTGCAGCCGCGCCCGGTATAGAACGCCATGTAGGGGTGGCGGATATAGCCGATGAAGTAATCCTCGGGGTTGAGGTCGCGGCGGTATACCGGCCCCACATAGGGCAGGGCGTCCATGTCGTGGATCAGCGCCCGGTCCTTGGTATGGGCCGGCTTGCCGTCGGGGCCGCGGAAGGTCAGGCCGTCGATCTCGGCGAAGGGCTTGCCCTCGGCCACCTCGACCAGGGTGTAGTCGAATTCGTGCCGGGCCACGAAGTCCACCGCCTCGGAGGCCATCAGGGCTTCCTCGGGCACCGTCGCCACGTGGGCTCCGACCATGCCGACCATGATGTTGGGGTTGGCGGCCTTGAACGCCTCGGCCACCTTGCACTCGGAGGCGTAGGTGGCGGCGCTGGCGTAGATCACCAGCAGCTCGTAATCCTTGGCCAGCTTCAGGCAGTCGTCCAGGGTCTTGCCCGAGGCCGGGGCGTCCACCAGCTTGGAGCCGGGGATCATGGCCGCCGGCTGGGCCAGCCAGGTGGGATACCAGTTGGACTTGATCTCGCGCTTCGCCTGGAAACGGGCACCGGCGCCGCCATCGTAACCTTCGAAGGAGGGCGGATTGAGGAAAAGAGACTTCTTCATGTCTTAAGAGCCTTCAACCTGATCAAGTGTGCCGTCGGCACGGACGGCGAATCGCCGGCCACGCCATACCACAGTCCGTCCGCTACATGCGACAACATAGACGACGAACGACAGAATTTCCCTCAGAGCCAGCAGGCCGAGACCGCTGCGGCCAAGCCCCAGGGCCCGTTCCTCGACCCGCACCGCCCACAGCCGGCTCAAACCCGCCAGCCCCAGCGCCGCCAGGGACGGAAGCCACGCCCACCCCGCCAGCACCGCCAGCAGGGCCAGCGCCACCGGCTGGGTGATCACCGACGCCATGTAGGAAGCCCGGTCCACCGCCGCAATGGTCCGGCCCCAACGAATCTCGTGATCGAGCAAAGTTTTCACATCGGGCTCGTGCACGGTGATGTCCACCGGCCGGGCGGCCAGGGCGATTTCCAGGCCCTGGTCGCGGGCCATCTTGCCCAGCACCCAGTCGTCGGCCAGCACGTGGGACAGGGCGGAAAGCCCGCCCCCCTTCTCCAGCACGTCGCGGCGCACCGCCATGGTGGCGCCGAAACAGCCGTCCTTGCGGCCGATGGCGCGGGCCAGCACCGCGCCCGGCAGAAAACCGTGATTGATGCCCATGGCGCCCAAGGCGCTCCACAGGCCGGGCACCGGGCGGCCGACGTAAAGGCAGGTCACCACGCCGATTTTGGGATCGGCGAAGGGCGCCGCCAGATCGTCCAGGTAATGGGGACCGACCCGGATGTCGCTGTCGGCGATGGCGATCAGGTCGTGACGGACCCGGGGCCACATGTTCAGCAGGTTGCCGACCTTGAGGTTGAGGCCGTGACGGGTAGCGTCGGCCACCGCCTCGATTTCCACGCCGGGCAGGTCGCGGGGCAGGCCGTCCACCACCGCCAGCGCCGGATCGGCGGGATCGGCCACCCCGAACACCATCTGGAATTGGGGATAGTCCTGGCGCAGGCAGGAGTCCAGATTCTCGGCCATGCCGGGCTCGGCCCCGCACAGGGGCTTCATCACCGAGATGGGCGGCCGCATGGCGGCGGCGGGCTTGGGCGCCCGCTGGAAGCGGCGGACCAGCAGGGCCGAGGCCACCTGGAACAGGCAGCCGGCCACGGTCAGCGCGATCAGGGCCAAAGACAGCCCCTGCCAAACGCTAATCACACGCCCCCCTTCCATGTCATCCCGAGCGCAGGCGAGGGATCTCGTCCTGGCATGCCGGAACCAAACCGGAAACAGCCGAACACGCGGAGATCCCTCCTCCCGACGGTCGTCGGGATGACAGCCAGGCGACAGATCATGGAGCTACTTGTCCAGCCCGGCCGTCTGCTTCTCGATGGTCTCGATCAGCCCGGAAAAGCCCTTGGCGCGGAAGATGGAGCCGAATTCCGAGCGGCGCACCGCCACCTGGCTGACCGTGCCCTCGAACAGCACGTCGACGATACGCCACTGGCCCTGGTCCTGGCGCATGACGTAGTCGATCTGGGTGGGGTCGCCGTTCTTCGGCACCAGCCACGAGGGGACGATCACGTTGCCGCCGGTGGACGGGCGGGGCTCGCCCACGTCGAAGCGTTCGCCGTTCCACTCGTTGAACTGGGCGGCGTAGGTGCCCACCGAGAAGGCGGTATAGGCCTCGGCCAGCCTGGCCGCCTCGTCCGGCGTCAGCTTGGAGAAGGCGGTGCCGAGCGTGCCGCGGGTCATGGCGGGCATGTCGTAGGCCTCGGTCACCGCCGGGCGCATCTTGTCGGCGCGGCCCTTGTAGCCCAGCTTGACGCCGCCCTTCATGCTCTCCATCAGACGGTCGCAGAAGGTGCGGATGACCGCCTCGGGCCCCGCGCCTTGTGCCGAGGCGGGACTCACCAGACCGGTCATGAGCAACAGCGCCAGCACCGACGCGGCGAAAAGCGAACGCATGCGATCGTCTCCACAAAGACCGGGGCGCCCCCGATTGGAGCGCCCGCCGGTGTCCTGCCATACCATATTGTCCCCGGTGGAGCCAGAGCGAGCCAGAGCGGACACAGGGTTGAAGGCCCCGACTGGACAGGCCATCTCCACTTATGGAATTCTACTTAGGGGATTGGGGAATAATGGGATGGTCCTAGCGAGCCTTTGGGCCGCCATCAAGCAACGGTTCAGGCCGGCGCCGGGCAAAGGGCAGGAAGCCCCCGCCGCCCCCCGCCCCCGTGCCGCCAAGGCCTCGCCCCCCCAGACCGGCTTTCTCGATCCCGATGCCTTCGCCCGCACCCTGGTCGACGCCTCCAAGGGCGACGACCATCGTCTCCACGTCTTCTCGCTGACCGATTTCCGCCAGGCGGTGGGCTCGAAATGGGGGAAACTCAGCGGCCTGCTGGAGGTGGCGGGCGACGCCATCATCCGCCGCCACGTGGACCTGTCCAAGGACGTCATCACCCGCCTGGACGCCGAGATCGCCTGTCTGTCCATGCCGATGGCGTCACGCCAGGAAACCCGGGCGCGGGTCGCCTCCATCGCCGCCGACCTGTCCACCTACCTGTTCGGCGACGCCATGATCAATGGACGCCGCCCCCAGGTGGTGGCCGCCAACATGGCCGCCAAGGACGCGGTGACCGACGAAGGCACGCTCGACCACGAGGCCATCCGCAAGGCCATCGCCAAGGCCGGAGCGGCACTGGCCCCCGAATCCTCCGGACTGTCCGCCCCCCATCGCGCCTCCCTGGCGGCCATGCTGCCCCCCGAGGAGGCGGCGAAACTGGTCCCCGGCAAGGGCGCCGCCTATGCCATCAGCGGCGGCGACAAGCCCTATCGCATTGATGAATCCTCGGTGCCCAAATGGGTGACGGAAGAGCCGAAGAAGCGCGCCAGCGACCAGCCCCTGCCCGCCTTCCACATCGAGGGTGGCCAGGGCGGCGCCGACGCCCCGCGCAAGGTCATGACGGTGGAAGGCCGCAGCCTGCATGGTGCCGACGCGCCGCGCGAGGTGATGCGCATGGAGGGCCACGCCCGGGGCGGTGACGGCGAGGTGATGCGGGTGGAGGGCCGCTCCCTGAGTGGCGCCGATGCCCCGCGCGAGGTGATGCGGGTGGAGGGCCGCGACGGCAAGGGCGCCGACTGGCTGGAGGAGCAGCTGGAGCGCCAGGCCGAGGCCGGCCTGGCCTCGGACCACCATCTGACGCCGGAATCCAGCCTGACCCTGGTGTGGACCCCCACCTGGGTGGCCACCAGGCGGGCGGTGGGGGCGTTCCACGCCAAGGTGATCCGCGTCGACAAGGAAGGGGCGCCGCCGGTGGAGGGCGCCTACGCCTATGCCGGCGCCGCCCCCATCGAATCGCTGACCATGGACCGTTTCGTCGCCACCCAGGCCGCCTACGAGCTGAAGGACCTGTTCTACGGCCGCCACAAGGCGGGAATCACCGTGCCGTTCCATTGGATGAGCCTGGCGCCGCGCTGGCGCGACTGCATCCGCATTCCCTTCGAAAGCTGCCCGGCCCAGGCGCTGCGCAAGCATCTGAAGATCGAGATCTTCGGATTGTCGCCGGCCATTCCTCCCCATGTGATCAACCGTCTGTTCCAGCCCCTGGAAAAGCTGGACTGCACCCTGATGGCCCGCCTGCCCCTGTCGGCACCGGGCATGATCAAGGCGCTGAAGGGGGTGAAGGCCATCGGCGTCGATCTGGCCCAGCTGACGCCGGAGGAAAAGACCGGCGACCTGGAATTGCTGGCGCGGCTGGAACGCTTCCGCGACGTCGCCCACAAATCCGGGATGGCCTGCTATGTCTGGGGCATCCGCCGCCGCCCGCTGATCACCGAGGTGATCCGGGCCGGCTTCTCCCTGGTCAACGGCCCGGGGGTGATGACCGACCTGTCCCGGCCCCGCGTGCCGTCGGCCGGGGTGGGGGAATAGCCCCACTCCCGGCTCCCTGGCGTATTGTCCCTCGCCGGGCGGGCGCATCCGCGCCCTTGGCCGCGGCCTCAATGGCCGCTGGATACCGGCCAATGAGTCGATTCAAAGGTCGGCCGGTATTACTCCATCACGATCCTGGGGCCCTTGCGGCCGCCCTGCAGGACCTGGACCTTGTCCCAGATCCTGGCGGCGATATCCATGTAGGCCTTGGCGTGGGGCGAGTTGGGCTTGGAGATGACGATGGGCTCGCCGGCGTCCGCCGTCTGGCGGATGGCGATGTCCAAGGGCACCTCGCCCAGGAAGTCGGCGGACAGGCGCGCCGCTTCCGCCTTGGCGCCGCCATGGCCGAAGATGTGGGCCTCGTCGCCGCATTTGGGGCAGATGTAATAGCTCATGTTCTCGATGATGCCGAGCACCGGCACGTCCACCTTGCGGAACATGTTGAGGCCCTTGGTGGCGTCAAGGAGCGCGATGTCCTGGGGCGTGGACACGATCACCGCGCCGGTCAGCGGCACCCGCTGGGTCATGGTCAGCTGGGTGTCGCCGGTACCGGGCGGCATGTCGATGATCATCACGTCCAGCTCGCCCCAATGGACGTCGCGCAGCAGTTGCTCCAGCGCGCCCATCACCATGGGACCGCGCCAGATGATGGGCGAGTCCTCGGGCACCAGGAAGCCCATGGACATGCACTTCACGCCGTAATTCTCCATGGGCATCATGGTCTGGCCGTCGGGGCTGACCGGCTCGCCGGTGATGCCCAGCATGCGGGGCATGGAAGGCCCGAAGATATCGGCGTCGAACAGGCCGACCTTGAGGCCCATGCGCGACAGCGCCATGGCGATGTTGGTGGCCGTGGTGGACTTGCCCACGCCGCCCTTGCCGGACGCGACGGCGACGATGGCCTTGACGTGGGGCAGCAGCGGCTTTTCCGCCTGGTGGCCCCCGCCATGCGCATGGCCATGCCCGCCCTGGGGAGCGCCCTTGGGCCCGCCCTGGGTGTTGCGCTCGGCGGTCAGCACCGCCGACACCGACACCACGCCCGGCAGATCATGCACCGCCTTCTCGGCGGCCTTGCGCAGCGGCTCCAGATGGGGGCCACGGCTGGCATCGACTTCGATGGCAAAGGCCACGTGGCCGTTCTTCACCGCCAGGCCCGATACCATACCGAGACTGACGATGTCCGCCTTGCGGTCGGGGTCAATGACCCGGCTCAGCGCCTGGATGATCTGCTGTTCGGTGACCTCGGCCATGCTGTCCTCTTCGCTGTAAAGACATACCAATTTAGTTGGTTATGCGCCGACGAAGCGCACAAGCATCTCCTCATATAGGGGCCCCGGCGGCGTTTGCAAAGCCGATTCCCGCCGCCGCCCCTATATTGAAAACCGGTAATGTGGACGGCGTCGCGTTGCGCAAGGCGGAATCCTGCCCTATGTTCCCCATGAATGTTGGGAATTGAACGAAGGGAAACCTCATGGCTTGGAATCCTCGTGGCGGCGGCGGCGGCCCGTGGGGCGGCGGCGGTGGCGGCGGCGGCCCCTGGGGCAACGGCGGCGGCAATCGTCCGGGCGGCGGCGGCAACGGCGGCGGCTTCGGCGGCGGACCGGACCTCGAGGACTTCATCCGCAAGGGCCAGGAACGGCTGCGCCGCGCCATGCCGGGCGGGTCCGGCGGCGCCAACGGCACGCGGGGCATCATGGCCCTGGCGGCGCTGGCGGTGGCGTTCTGGGGCTTCTCCGGCATCTATAAGGTCAGCCCCGACGAGCAGGGCGTGGTCATGCGCTTCGGCAAGTGGGTGGACACCACCGAGCCGGGGCTGCATTACCGCCTGCCCTATCCCATCGAGACGGTGCTGCTGCCCAAGGTGACCAAGGTCAACCAGCTGCTGCTGGGCTCGCGGGTCGGCGGCGATCTGCGCAGCGGCGGCCGGGTCACCGACGAAAGCCGCATGCTGACCGGCGACGAGAACATCGTCGAGGCGGAAGCCGCGGTGTTCTGGCGCATCAAGGACGCCGGCAAGTATCTGTTCGCCGTGCGCGACCCGGAGTTGACCGTCAAGGTGGCGGCCGAAAGCGCGCTGCGCGAGGTGATCGGCCGCAACCCCATCCAGGCGGCGCTGTCCGACAAGCGCGAGTTCATCGCCATCCAGACCCAGGAGGAGCTTCAGCGGCTTCTGGATTCCTATGGCGCCGGCATCCACATCCAGCAGGTCCAGTTGCAGAAGGTTGATCCGCCGGCGGCGGTCATCGACGCCTTCAACGACGTGCAGCGCGCCCGCGCCGACCAGGAACGCGCCCGCAACGAAGCGGAAGCCTACCGCAACGACATCATCCCCAGGGCACGCGGCGAGGCCGAGCGCCTGACCCAGGAGGCCCAGGCCTACCGCGAGCAGGTGGTCAACCTGGCCCAGGGCGACGCCAAGCGCTTCAGCGCCCTTTACGCCTCCTACAAGCAGGCCGAGGACGTCACCGCACGGCGCCTCTACATCGAGACCATGGAGGAAATCCTGAAGGGAGCCACCAAGGTGGTCATCGATCCCTCGGCGAAGGGACTGGTGCCCTATCTGCCCCTGCCCGAACTGAAGAAGCAACAGCAGGCGGGAGGCGCCAAATGAGCCGCTCCCTCGTCTTTTCCGCCATCGCCGCCGCCATCCTTCTGGTGCTGGCGGGGTCGTCGCTGTTCATCGTCAACCAGGCCGAACAGGCGCTGGTGCTGCGCTTCGGCGCCCACCGCGCCACCATCAAGGAGCCGGGCCTGCACGTCAAACTGCCCTTCATCGAAGACGTGGTGCGCTACGACAACCGCCTGCTCGCCCTCGACCCGCCGGACGAACAGGTCATCCTGGGCGACCAGAAGCGCATCGTGGTCGACACCTTCACCCGCTACCGCGTCGCCGACCCGCTGAAGTTCTATCAGGCGGTGCGCACCGAGGTGCAGGCCCGCGCCCAGATGACCCAGATCGTCTCGTCGGCCATGCGCCGGGTGATGGGTCAGGTGATGCTGCCCTCCATCCTGTCGGACGAGCGGGCCCGCATCATGGAGCAGATCCAGCACGAGGTCTCCGAGCGCAGCTTGCGCGAACTGGGCATCCAGGTGGTGGACGTGCGGCTGCGCCGCGCCGACCTGCCGGACGAGACCAGCCAGTCCATCTATGACCGCATGAAGTCCGAGCGCGAGCGCCAGGCCAAGGAAGCCCGCGCCCAGGGCTATGAGTGGAGCCAGCAGATCCGCGCCCGCGCCGACCGCGAACGCACCGTGCTGCTGGCCGAGGCGCAGCGCCAGGCCCAGATCGAACGCGGCCAGGGCGACGCCGAGGCCAACCGCATCTTCGCCGAGGCGTTCGGCAAGGATATCCAGTTCTTTACCCTGTACCGCTCGCTGCAGGCCTATCGGGCGGCGTTGGGCGACGGCAGCACCACCCTGGTCCTGTCGCCGGACAACGAGTTCCTGAAGGCGTTCGGCAACGGCCCGGGCCGCCGGGGCCAATGACCGACCTGATGACCGCCCTGGCGCTGGTCCTCGTCATCGAGGGCCTCGCCTGGGCGGCCTTCCCCGAGGCCATGAAGCGCATGATGGCCCAGGTCCTGGTCATGCCGCCCGACCTGTTGCGCGGTATCGGGCTGTTCATGGCCATCCTCGGCCTGGGCGGCGTGTGGTTGGCGCGAAGCGCGCTTTGAGACAATATTCCAGTCGCCCCAGCTGAGGGGCGAGACCGTCCGGAGGACTGACTTCCGTGTTCATGGCAAGACGTGACAATTCCTTCCGCCCCGCCCGCCTGCTGGTGGGCGCCCTGGCGATGATCGCCCTCCTGCTGCCCGGCATGGCCACCGCCGCCGCGCCGCCCGGCGGTTTCGCCGATCTGGCCGAGAGGCTGCTGCCCAGCGTGGTCAACATCTCGACCACCCAGACGCTGAAGGGCAACCAGGGCGGGCCCGAGATGCCGCAATTCCCCCCCGGCTCGCCGCTCGAGGAATTCTTCAAGGAATTCATGGAGCGCCAGCAGGGCACCCGGCCCGACGCGCCCTCGCGCAAGGCGACCTCGCTGGGGTCCGGCTTCATCATCGACGCCGCCGGCTACATCGTCACCAACAACCACGTCATCGCCGACGCCGACGAGATCAGCGTCAAGCTGCACGACGACACGGTGTTCCAGGCCACCCTGGTGGGCCGCGATCCCAAGGTCGATCTGGCGCTCCTGAAGATCGATCCCGGCAAGAAGCCGCTGACCCCGGTGCCCTTCGGCAATTCCGATGAAGCCCGCGTGGGCGACTGGGTGCTGGCCATCGGCAATCCCTTCGGCTTCGGCGGCACCGTCACGGCCGGCATCGTCTCGGCGCGCGCCCGCGACATCAACGCCGGCCCCTATGACGACTTCCTGCAGACCGACGCCGCCATCAACCGCGGCAATTCCGGCGGCCCCATGTTCAACATGAAGGGCGAGGTGATCGGCATCAATTCGGCCATCATCTCGCCGTCGGGCGGCTCCATCGGCATCGGCTTCGCCGTGCCGGCCTCGCTGGCGGTGCCGGTGCTGGACGATCTTCGCAAGTTCGGCAAGGTGCGCCGCGGCTGGCTGGGCATCCGCATCCAGTCGCTCGATGCCGACATGGCCGAGAATATCGGCCTGCCCGACCAGAAGGGCGCCCTGGTGGCCAAGGTCGATCCCAACGGCCCCGGCGTCAAGGCCGGGCTGAAGGACGGCGACGTGGTGCTGAAGTTCGACGGCAAGGACATCACCGAGATGCGCCGCCTGCCCCGCTACGTGGCCTCGACCCCCATCGGCAAGAAGGTGGACGTGGTCATCTGGCGCGACGGCAAGCGCCAGACCATCACGGCTTCCGTGGGCGAGATGCCCGAGGACCCGGCCGAGCAGCAGGTCAAGGGCAAGCCCGAGCAGCCGAAGCCCCAGGCGGGCAAGGACGGCGTGCTGGCCATTCCCGGCGCCGGCCTGACCGTCTCGTCGCTGACCCCGGCGCTTCGCGAACGCTTCGGCGTGGACGACGAGGCCAAGGGCGTCATCGTCACCGAGGTCAAGCCCGACAGCCCGGCCGCCGAAAAGGGCATGCGCCCCGGCGACCTGATCATCGAGGCCGACCACAAGCCGGTGCGCGCCCCCGCCGACCTGGGCAAGCTGATCGAGGACGGCCGCAAGTCCGGTGCCAAGTCGCTGCTGCTGCGCGTCGAAAACCCCCAGCAGCTGCGCTACATCGCCCTGCCGCTGGCCGAGGGCAAGAAGAAGTAGGCCTTTCCCAAGGGCTGAACGGACAAGGGGCGGGCCCAGCAGGACCCGCCCCTTTCTCATAGTCTGTCATCCCGAGCATATGCGAGGGATCTCCGCCTGGACCAATGGTGCCGATTCTGAGACGCCGTGCCGAGACGAGATCCTTCCTCCCTTCGGTCGTCAGGATGGCGGCTGGAGGCGGTCATCCTGCGCCCTATCACGAAGAGACGCATCCTCTTCGTGCCCCTTCGTGTCTTCGTGCCCCTTCGTGTCTTCGTGCCTTCGTGGTGAAGCGAGCATTCACGCCCCTGGGGGCTACCCGGCAAAAAATGCCGAAGGCCCGCCGGAGTTTCCTCCGGCGGGCCTTCGTAACGTGCCGTCCGATCAGAACGGGAAGATGATGTCGAAGATCTGCTGGCCGTAGCGCGGCTGGGTGAGGTCGCTGACCATGCCGCGGCCGCCGTAATAGACGCGGGCCTCGGCGATCTTTTCCGAGCTGACCGAGTTGGACGAGCTGATGTCCTCGGGCCGGATGATGCCCTGGATGGACAGTTCGCGCATTTCGTAGTTCACCCGGAATTCCTGGCGACCCGAGATCACCAGATTGCCGTTGGGCAGCACCTGGGTGATCACCGCCGCCATGCTCATGGTGATGCTTTCCGTGCGGGTGGTATTGCCCGAATTGGTCACCGCCGAGGTGGACGACAGGTCGGCCAGGCTGGCCAGGTTGATGTTGGGCAGAAGCTTCTGCAGCTGGCTTTCGAAGCCCATGGCCGAGATGTTGGAGCCCGTGGTGCCCGAGCCGGCCTTTTCCGAGCCGGTGCGCGAATTGGTGAGCCCGGTGGTCAGCGTCGCGCTGTCGGAGATGGACACCGCCACGGTCAGGATGTCGCCCACGTCCTTGGCGCGCTGGTCCTTGAAGAAGGCCCGCGCCCCCGGACGCCACAGGGAATTGGCGTTCTGCGGCGGAGCCGAGGGCTGGGGCATGGGCATGCTGACCGGCTGGTAGCCCGCCTTCTGGGTCGGATTGGAGATGGGCGAGCTTTGCGGGCCCGAACCCACTTCCGACATGCGGGTGAGCATGTTGCAGGCCGACAGCTCGGACACGGCGACCACGAGAGCCAGGGCGCGCATGGCCTTGCGGCCGAAGGTCCGGGAGGGAGTGGTGGTGGACATGATCTATCTCTCCGAATTCGGCTCAGTTCTGGGCCAGGCTGCGCAGGCCGCCGGGCATCACCGACACCTGGCCGGGGCCTTCGACCTTGGCGTCGACGGTCTGCTTGCTCTGAATATTGGTGACGCGGATGACGTCGCCGACGCTGCCGTCCTCGGCGGCGCGGCCCTGGGCGGTAAGCGTCATGAACTTGGAGCGCAGCATGATGGTCACCGAGCTGTTCTTGCCCACCACCACCGGCTTTTGCACCTCGGCGGTGCGGATCGGCGCGCCGGCGCGCAGCTGGTAGCGCGGCTCCTGGCCGATCAGCAGGCGGGGATTGGTGACGATGTCGCGCCGCACCACTTCCTCGCGCACGTCCACCCACTGGATGTCGGCTTCGGTGATCACCTCGCCGCGGCCCATGGGATGGGCCAGAACCGGAATACGCGCCGAGGCGAAGACGTTGCCCATCACCTTGAACCGCACCGAATTGGGCGCGCCGGCCGGGGATTCCACCACCGCCTGGAAGCGGTTCATGCGCGGGTCGTAGGCCAGATCCTTGACGGCCACGGTGGGGGTGGCGGTGGCGGGAATGACGATGTGGAGCTGCTGGCGGTTGCTGATCTCGACGGTGGCGTTCCTGGGCGCGCCTTCCAGGGCCAGAGCTTCCTTCAGCTCGGTCTCGATGGTGCGGATGTCGACGCTTTGGCCGGCCCGCTCGGCCACCGCCCGCTCGAAGGGCGACGAGGGGCGCCAGTCGATACCGTAGGACTGGGCCACGGCCGCCAGCCAGCGGGTCTCCAGCGTGATCCGCTTGCCCGGCGCCGGCGCATTGGCCAGCGGGGTCGAAGCCTTGTCGCCGATATTGTCCCAGATGTCGCCCAGCGTGATGGCATCGCCGGTGAGCACGATGGAGGTCTTCAGCTGGGGCGGCAGTTCGGCGGCGCGCACGGTCCCGAAGGCGGCGGCCAGAACCAGTCCGGCGATGGTGGCGCGAAGGCAGAGGCGGCGGATCATGATGGCCTCACTACTTCATCTGGTTGATGGTCGAGAGCATCTCGTCGGAGGCCTGGATGACCTTCGAGTTCATTTCGTAGGCGCGCTGGGCGCCGATCAGGTTGGTCACCTCGGCCACCACGTTGACGTTGGAGGTCTCGAGGAAGCCCTGCAGGATGGTGCCGAAGCCGGGCTTGCCCGGGGTCTGCACCACCGGCTGGCCCGAGGCCGGGGTTTCCATGAACAGGTTGTTGCCCCGCGCTTCCAGGCCGGCGTCGTTGGCGAAGGTGGCAAGGGTCAGCTGGCCCTTGATCTGGCTCTGGACCTGGCCGTCCTGCTTGACGATCACCTGGCCGGTGGAATCGATGGTGACGCCCACCGCGTCCGAGGGAATGGTGACCTGGGGGATCACCTGATAGCCCTCGTGGGTGACGATGGTGCCTTCCGGCGACAGCTGGAACGAGCCGTCGCGGGTATAGGCGGTCTCGCCCGAGGGCATCTTGATCTGGAAGTAGCCCTTGCCCTGGATGGCCATGTCCAGCGTGTTGTCGGTGCTCTGGACGCTGCCCTGCTCGGTGATGCGGTAGACGGCGGTGGTCTTCACGCCCAGGCCCAGTTGCACGCCGGTCGGCACGATGGTGCCGGTGTCCGACGACTGCGAGCCGACGCGGCGCAGGTTCTGGTAGAGCAGGTCCGCGAACTCGGGACGCCGCCGGGTAAAGGCGGTGGTGTTCATGTTCGCGATGTTGTTGGAGATCACTTCGACGTTGGTCTGCTGGGCCAGCATGCCGGTCGCGGCGATGTTCAGGGAGCGCATGGCGTGAATTCCTTACTCGTTGAACCGGTCAGTTGGTCTTGGGGGCGCCCAGGGTCTGGATCGCCTTGAGCTGGCGTTCGTGCTCGGCGTCCAGCATCTTCTGCACGCCTTGGTATTCGCGCAGGATCTGGGTCATGCGGGTCATTTCCATCACGGGCTGGATGTTGGATTCTTCCATCATGCCCTGGGCCACGTGGGGCCGTTCCACCACCGTCGGATCCTGGGTGGTCTCGTAGAGCGAGTCGCCGGCCTTGCGCATCTGCTGGTCGTTGTCGAACTTGACCACCTTGATGCGGGCCACCCGGCCATTCTCGGTGGAGATGGTGCCGTCGGAGGACACCTCGACCTGGGTCTCGTTGGGGGCGAAGATGATCGGCTGGTCGCGGTCGTCCATCACCGCGTAGCCCTGGGTGTTGACCAGCATGCCGGACTGATCCAGGCGGAAGTGGCCGTTGCGGGCATAGCGCATGCCGGCCTCGGTCTCGATCTGGAAGTAGCCGTCGCCGTGCAGGGCGAAATCCAGGGGATTGTCGGTCTTGGTCAGCGGGCCTTCGCGGGTGTCGCGCAGCACGCCCACGTCCTGGACGAAGGAAAGCTTGTTGCCCACGGCCCGCTCGGACGAGCGGGTGGGAACCAGATACTCGCGGAACATCATCTGCTCGCCCTTGAAGGCGGGCGTGTTGGCGTTGGCCATGTTGTTGGCCACGACTTCCATCTGGCGCCACAGGGCGGCCTGACGGGAGAGAGCGATGTAAGCGGTGTTCTGCATGGTTCGATCCTGGGTGGCAATTGCTTGCGCCGCCTTCCTTGCAGACGGCGTGCCAATTTCAGGAATCCAGCATTTCCGCCATTTTTTCCGTTCCCCTCTTCCGCCGGGGCAGGGCTTGCCGGGCAGTTATTGCCGCCTCCCCCCGGCATTGCTATCGTGGCCGCGTGGTGGGGGAAGAGTGCGCGGAATTGATCGGGTCGAATCCCTATCTTTTGCGCCGGCTCAACCTTCTGTTAACCGCAAAGGTCTAGTTTTTATGGTGCGCACGTGTGGCCCCTGGTGGGCCGCCACGCCCGGAAGCGGCGGAAGAGGGCCATGGCCGAAGATCTGGAAGAAGATTTCGAGGAAGGTGAAGGTTCGGAAGAGGTATCCGAGTCACCGTCCAAAAAGCTGCCGATCAAGAAGATCCTGATCATCGTGCTGCCCATCCTGCTGTTGGGCGGCGCCGGTGCGGGCGTCTATTTCTCGGGGCTGCTCGACAAGCTTTTGGGCAAGAAGGACGACCACGCCCCGGCGGCCGATGCCGCCGCCCCGCCGCCGCCGCCCAAGGCGGTGCAGGCGGCGTCGTTCATGGATCTGCCCGAGATGCTGGTCAACCTGCAGACCACGGGGCGCAAGCAGGCCTTCCTGAAGCTGCGCGTCGCGCTGGAGCTGGAGGCGGTCACCGACCAGCCCCGCGTCGAGCAGATGCTGCCGCGCATCATCGACAATTTCCAGATTTACCTGCGCGAGCTGCGGGTCGAGGACCTGCAGGGCGCCTCCGGCATGCATCTCCTGCGCGAGGAGCTGCTGACCCGCGTCAACGCCGCGGTCAAGCCGGTCAAGGTCAACGACGTCTTGTTCAAGGAAATGCTGGTCCAGTAGCGGACCGGCGGGAAAGGCCGACATGGCGATGAACGACGACGGTGGAACCACCCGCGGGGCCGAGGACGAAGAGGCCCTGATGAAGGAATGGGCCGCCATGGCCGGCGACGACAATGGCGGCGGCGGCGGTGGCGGCGGTGACGCCGGCGGCGGCGACGGCGGCGACATGGCCGCCGAATGGGAAGCCATGCTCGGCGCCGGCGACAGCACCGGCGAGACCCAGGCGGCGGTGGCCAAGGACGCCACCCGCGTCCTGAACCAGGACGAAATCGATTCGCTGCTGGGCTTCGACGACGATATCGGCGGCGCCGGCGACAAGTCGGGCATCCAGGCCATCCTCAATTCCGCCCTGGTGTCCTACGAACGCCTTCCCATGCTGGAAGTGGTGTTCGACCGCCTGGTCCGCATGATGTCCACCTCCATGCGCAATTTCACGTCGGACAACGTGGAAGTGTCGCTGGACAACATTCTGTCGCTGCGCTTCGGCGACTACCTGAACTCCATTCCCCTGCCCGCCATGCTGGCGGTGTTCAAGGCCGAGGAATGGGACAATTTCGGCCTGCTGACCGTCGATTCGTCGCTGATCTACTCCATCGTCGACGTGCTGCTGGGCGGCCGGCGCGGCACGGCGGCCATGCGCATCGAGGGCCGCCCCTACACCACCATCGAACGCAATCTGGTCGAGCGCATGGTGCACGTGGTGCTGTCGGACCTGTCGGCGGCCTTCGACCCGCTGTCGCCGGTGACCTTCCGCTTCGACCGCCTGGAAACCAATCCGCGCTTCGCCACCATTTCGCGCCCCAGCAACGCCGCCATCGTCGCCAAGCTGCGCATCGACATGGAAGACCGCGGCGGACGCCTTGAACTGCTGCTGCCCTACGCCACCCTGGAACCCGTGCGCGAGCTGCTGCTGCAGATGTTCATGGGTGAAAAGTTCGGCCGCGACTCCATCTGGGAAACCCACCTGGCGGAAGAGCTGTGGCTGACCGAGGTGGAACTGGAAGCGGTTCTGGACGAGCAGGTGATGAACCTGCGCGAGGTCCTGAACTGGAAGCCGGGCTCGAAATTCATGCTGAACGCCACCGCCGATTCGCCCATCGACATGCGCTGCGGCGAGGTGGCCATGTTCCGCGGCCGCATGGGACGCAAGGGCCAGTACATCGCCATCCAGGTGGATGAATCCACCATCAAGACCGGGTGAAACGCCGTGGATTGGAAAGTCGTCCTCGACCTCGTCGTCTCCGTGCTGCTGATCGCCACCATCGGCTATGCCTGGATGCTGAATCAGCGCCTGTCCAGCTTGCGCAAGAACCGCGACGACCTGGCCAAGACCATCGCCGCCTTCAACGAGGCCACGCTGCGCGCCGAATCCTCCATCCCCAAGCTCAGGAAGGCCGCCGAGGAATCCGGCCAGACCCTGCAGGAGCGGGTGGAAAAGGCGCAATCCCTGCGTGACGACCTGGCCTTCATGATCGAACGCGCCGACACCATGGCCAACCGCCTGGAGAACGCCGTGCGCGGCGCCCGCGCCGACGGCGTCAAGGCCGCGCCCGAGCCCCGCGCCATGGGAGCGGGTGGGGGCGCCCAGATCGGCACCGCCTCGGCTCCGACCATGCCGCCGCCCCGCATGGCCGGCAACCGGGCCGCCGCCATCGCCGCCGCCGCCGCCGCCTCGGAAGGCGAAAGCGACGACCGTTCCGAAGCCGAGCGCGAGCTTTTGCGCGCGCTCCAGTCCATGCGGTAGGGAGGCATCATGGCCGCCAAGACCCGCAAGCCCACTCCCGGCCCCATCAGGATGCAGCCTCCCGGCGCGTCCAAGGGCAAGTCCGAGGCCAAGGCCCCCATCGTCCGGGTGCTGCCCGTGCTGATCTTCGCCGGCGTGCTGATGCTGTCGCTTCGGGTCGGCGACATCTTCAAGGGTATCTTCGGAATCGAATCCTTCTCCGTGGCCGAATTGCAGGCACAGCAGCCTCCCAAGGCGACGCCGCCGACCGCTCCCGCCACCCCGGCCCAGCCGCAGCCCGCCGCCGCCACCGCCGCCCAGACGCCCGCCGCCACCCCGGCCAGCACCGATCCCGGCGCCGGCATGAGCCAGACCGAACTGGACGTGCTGCAGAAGCTGCAGGAACGGCGCGGCACCCTCGACGTGCGCGAGAAGGACATCGAGAAGCGCGAGGCCCTGCTGAAGGCCGCCGAGGATCAGATCGACCGCAAGGTCGCCGAGATGAAGACGCTGCAGAACACCATCGAGGGGCTGCTGCGTCAGTACAACGACCAGGAAGACAACAAGATGCGCTCCCTGGTCAAGATCTACGAAAATATGAAGCCGAAGGAAGCGGCGAAGATTTTCGAACAGCTGGATATGAATATCCTGCTGGAAGTGATCGAGCGCATGAAGGAACAGCGTGTTGCTCCGATCATGGCTGAAATGGACCCGTCCAAGGCCAAGGCAGTTACTGCCGAATTGGCACAAAGACGCCAGATACCGATGCCAAGGGCGGCCTCGGGCGGGTGATTGTCGGGGGATTGCATAAAAAATGACTTGCGCAAGTGCGGTCCCCCATCTTAACTAGGAAAATTCGTAGGTTACCGGGTTTTTCGGTTTCTGGCGGCTAGTGTCTCGAAGGAGCGGATGGATGGCTGTCGATAAGAATATGAACGTCCTCATCGTCGATGATTACAAGACGATGTTGCGAATCATCAGAAACCTGCTGAAGCAGCTGGGTTTCAACAACGTTGATGAGGCCACCGATGGCGCCATGGCGTTGCAGATGCTTCGCGTGGGCAATTACGGTCTGGTGATTTCCGACTGGAACATGGAGCCCATGACCGGTCTGCAGTTGCTGCGCGAAGTCCGCGCTGATGCCAAGCTGAAGCCGATTCCCTTCATCATGGTGACCGCCGAGTCCAAGTCGGAGAACGTCATCGCTGCCAAGGAAGCGGGCGTGTCCAACTACATCGTCAAGCCCTTCAACGCCGAAACGTTGAAGACCAAGATGGTGAGCGTGCTGGGCGAATTCTGACGATCTTGGGGGGTTCTGCAGCCATGTCGGCGAAGGGCGTTGACCGCGATTTAGAGCTTCGCTTGGACGCCATTCGTGCCGAGCATGGCGAGACCATCCATGTGGATCAGATTGGGGAAGTGGTTCGGGCCATGCTCGAAACCATGACGGGGGATATCGGTGCCGGGGATTTGCGGCTCTATCGCGAGCTGGAATCCCTGGCCAGTTACATCCATGCCGCCAAGGAAGAAATCGCCGCGCTTCGGCCCGGCGAGATCAAGAACGAGTTCATCGCCTCGGCGACCGACGAGCTTGACGCCATCGTCGGCGCCACCGAGGCCGCGACCAACGAGATCATGGACGCGGCCGAAAGCCTGGGCTCGCTCTCTCCCATGCTCGACCAGGAGGTGGCCAACCGCCTGGACGAAATCACCACCCGCATCTTCGAGGCCTGCACGTTCCAGGATATCACCGGACAGCGCATCACCAAGGTGGTCAAGGCGCTGAAGGAAATCGAGGACCGGGTGGAAAGCCTGGTCAAGATGTTCGGCGGCACCTATGACGACGGCTCCCAGAAGGAAGCCAAGCCGCTGACCGACCAGGACCTCCTCAACGGCCCGCAGCTGCCCGGCAACGCGACCAACCAGGCCGAAATCGACGCGCTGCTGGCAAGTTTCGACTAGCCTTCCATGAAGGCTGCCGAGCAAGCCCCAACCGGACGGCCAGTGAAAGCGCCCGTGAGCGCGAGCGATTCCCGCTGCCGCATCACCGGATGGCTCGCCACCCTTCTCCTGCTGGTTTCCCTCGCCTTCGGCCCGGTGGCTCCGGCCCTGGCCCAGACGTCTCCGCGCGCCGCCGAGCATGACGGCTTCGGCCGCATGGTGTTCGACTGGGATTCCCCGGTGAAGTTCTCGGCCGAAACGGTCAACAGCCAGCTGATCGTCCGCTTCGACCGGCCCATCGCCGGCGACCCCAAGGTGGTGTTGAAGCCGCTGGCCCGCTATCTCAAGGGCGTCACCCTGTCGCCCGACCGCAAGATGGTCACCTTTCCCCTGGCCGTACCGGTCCAGGTGAAGAGCTTCCAGACCGGGACCAATTCCGTGGTGGTGGATCTGTCCGAGGACAAGAAGCCCGCCTCGTCCTCGGCCCCGCCGCCGCCGCCGGAACAGGCCATCCCGCCGGCCGAGATCCCCGCCGGCCTTCCGCCCGCCGAGCTGCCCCCCGGCCAGAAGCCCCCCGCCAAGGCTGCGGACCCCGTCAAGACCGCCGAGCCGGCCAAGCCGGCTTCGCCCGCGCCCGCCCAGCCCCAGGGTCCGGCCACCGACCTGATGGTCCGGGGCGGCGAGCATACCGGCTTCAACCGCCTGGTCTTCGACTGGCCGAAGCCGGTGGGATATTCGGTGGACGAGGCCGGCGCCACAATCTCCATCAATTTCGACCGCCCGGCCAACGTCAACGTCACCTCCCTGAAGGCGTCGCTGCCGCCCGACGTGGGCTTCCTGGAAGCCAAGCCCAACGGCAAGGGCACCTCGGTCATCCTCTCGCTGCCCGCCGGGATGCGGGTCCGCCACTTCACCAGCGGCCCCCGCGTCGCGGTGGACCTGGTCCGCCCGGCCGGCGCGCCGCCGCCGCCGCGCGCCAACGGCGCCGCCGCCCCGCCCCTGGCGCCCGCCCCCGGCACCGAGGAACAGCCGCCGGCCTTGAAGCCCCTGGACGGCCTGCCGCCGGCCGAGGCCGCCGCTCCGGTCAAGCCTAACGGCAACGGCAAGGCCGCCGCACCCGCCGCCGCACCCGCCGCCGAGGGCGAGGCCATCGCCCGCCCCGGCGACGAAATCCGCCCCGTCCCCACCGGCAAGGCTGTCAGCCTGGGCTTCGCCTTCGACAAGCCCACCGGCGCCGCCGTGTTCCGCCGCTCGGGCTGGCTGTGGGCGGTGTTCGACCTCAAGGCGGAGATGGACACCAAGCTGTTGAAGCGCACCGGCGGCGACGTGGTGCTGCATGTGGAGCAGGTGCAGGGCTTCAAGGGCACCGCCGTGCGCATGATCACCCGGCCGGGCTTCAACCCCTCGGTGCGCAAGGAAGGCCAGTTGTGGGTGCTGGACATCCACGAACAGCCCATCGCGCCAAAGGCGGGCTTCGACATCGCCACCCAGATGGATTTCCAGGAACGCGGCCGCGTGGTGATCAAGGCCTCCGACGGGTCCCAGAACATGATCCTGAGGGACCCGGAAGTGGGCGATTCCATCCATGTGGTGACCGTTCCGGCCATCGGCGCCGGCGTGCGCCAGGGGCGCGAATACCCGGGCGCCGAGCTGCTGCCTTCGGCCCAGGGCATCGCCATGATTCCCCGTGCCGACACCGTCCGTCTCGACACCAGCCGCGATCAGGTGGAAATCACCCAGCCGGGCGGCCTGTACCTGTCGCCCATGCTGGCGGCCGAAGGCCCCGCCGGCGGCGGCAAGGTGGCCACCGACGGCAACATGGGCGCCGACGTGATGACCACCGGCCCCTTGGATATTTCCAAGTGGCTGCGCGGCGGCAACGACAAGTTCGTGGACGACCACCGCAAGCTGATCAGCCGTCTGGCCCATGTGCGCCCCGACGAGAAGAACGCCCAGCGCATGGAGATCGCCCGGCACTACGTGGCCAACGGCTTCGGCGCCGAGGCCCTGGGCGAGTTGCGGGTGATGGCGGCGGTGGATCCCTTGATCGTCGACACGCCCCCCTACCGGGCGGTGCGGGGCGCGGCCAGCTTCCTGATGGGGCGCGACGCCGACGCCATCGTCGATCTGTCCACCCCGGCCTTGAAGGGCGACGCCAAGGTGCAGCTGTTCCTGGCCGCCGCCTCGGCCCGGTCGCTGCCCGAGCCCAACAAGCACGCTTTGGTGCTGCGCCTGGCGCCCGAGGACATCAAGACCTGGCCCCGCAATCTGCGTATCGGCATCGGCGAGGTGGCGGCGCGCACCGTGGCCCAGGCCGGCGATTCCAAGGGTGCGGCGCGCATCGTCGATGCCATGATGGGCCCCGGCCTGTCCAAGCGCGACATCGGCAAGCTGGCCTATCTGTCGGGCATGGCCGCCCAGGCGGGCAAGCAGTGGGACACCGCCATCTCGCGCTACCGCGATGCCGAGGCCAGCGAAAGCCGCCCCGACCGCGCCTATGCCGCCCGCGACCGCGTCGAGCTGATGCTGCGCCTCAACAAGATGACCCCCGCCGAGGCCATCCGCGACCTGGAGAAGCTGCGCTTCGCCTGGCGCGGCGAGGATTTCGAGTTCCAGTTGCTCAAGCGCCTGGGCCAACTGCAGATCGCCGCCGGCCGCTACGGCGAAGGCCTGCGCTCCATGCACTCGCTGGTGGCCAATTATCCAGACCATCCCGAGATCGCCAAGGTCCAGGAGGAGATGAGCGACACCTTCAACCGCCTGTTCCTGATGGGTGAGGCCGACAAGCTGTCGCCCGTGGTGGCCATCGGCCTGTATGACGAGTTCCAGGAACTGACGCCGTCGGGCACCAAGGGCGACGAGATGATCCGCCGCCTAGCCGACCGCCTGGCCGGGGTCGACCTGCTGGAGCGCGCCGGTGAATTGCTGCGCCATCAGGTGGAGTTCCGCCTGTCGGGGCTGGACAAGGTGCGGGTGGGCACCCGGCTGGCCTTCCTCAACCTGTCGGACCGCAAGCCCGGACTGGCGCTGGAAGCGCTCGAGGCCAGCGAGGCGCCGGAAATCCCCACCGATCTGGCGGCGCGGCGGCGCTATATCCGGGTGCAGGCGCTGACCGATCTGGGCCGCTCGGCCGAGGCGCTGGCGCTGATCATCAACGACCAGAGCGAAGAGGCCAACCGCCTCCGGGGCGACATCAACTGGAAGCTCAAGCGCTGGCCCGAGGCGGCGGCCGCCCTGGAATCCACCATCGTCAAGCCCATCGGCAACCGGCCGCTGGACCCGGCCACGGCGCGGCGCCTGCTCGACACCGCCACCGCCATGACGCTGGCCCGCGACGAGCGCGGCCTGACCCGGCTGCGGCGCGGCTATGGCGCCCTGATGGCCCAGACCGAGTGGAAGGAAGCCTTCGACCTGCTGACCAGCGAGCCCGAACGCGGCATCATCGACTACCGCCGCCTGGGTGATAAGATCAAGCAGGCCCAGGACTTCCAGACCTTCATGGGCGAATGGCAGAAGCGGGTGAAGGCCCAGGGCCTGTCGTCCATCAATTAGCAGAGGAACATGACCATGGCCGGACGCGGTTGGATCGGTGGCGCCCTGGCGGCGCTTTTGCTGGCGGGCTGTACGTCGGGCCTGCCGCCCGCCGCCCAGGTCGATCCCGCCCCGGTGCCGGGCGTGGCGCTGCCCTTCAACGCCCGGGTGATGATCTTCATGGGCGAGAACGACCTGAAGCGGAAACTCAGCATCCAGATCACCCGCTACCAGTCCGAGGAGACCAAGGTCCTGGACGGCCGCAGGCTGGCCGAGACCGCCCAGACCCTGCTGGCCAAGGGCTTCCGGCAGGTGGAGATCAACGATCCCGCCATCCGCCCCCACATCGTGGTGCGCCTGACCGGGCGGCCCGGCTGGAGCAAGCAGGACGGCACCTTGAAGCTGGGCTGCGGCATCGACGCCTGGACCGCCGACGGCATTCCGCTGGGCAATTTCGTGGCGCGCTGGGATTCGCCCATGAAGACCGATTACGATGCCGATCTGGGGCCGGGCTACGCCCAGTGCCTGAAGAAACCGCTGGACGAGCTGCTGTCCTCGCCCAATCTGGCCCGGCTGGCCGGCGCGGGTTTCCGCGACCCCCACCCCAAGGCCACCGAGGAGTGGATGCGCGGCCTGGGGCCCATTCCCGCCTGGAAGTAATCCATGACCGGGGAATCCGCCCCCCTGGCCCGCTCGGGCCGCTACCCCAAGGCCCACCGGCCGTTCTTCCTGGCCGCCAGTCTCTACGCCGCGCTGTCCGTGCCCCTGTGGGTGGCGGAATGGGCCGGATGGCTGCCCGGCTGCGGCCGGTGCGATCCGGTGGCCCGCCACGCCCATGAGATGCTGCTGGGCTTCGCTGCGGCCGTGCTGGGCGGCTATCTCTTCACCAAGGTCAGCCGTCCGCGCCTGATCGCCGCCCTGCTGGCCTGGGCGGCCGCGCGGGTCGCCGCGTGGAGCGGACTGGACGGCGAGGTCGGCCTGATCGCCTCGCTGGCCTATCCCGTGCTGCTGTTCGCCTTCGGCGGCTGGCCCTTCCTCAAGGCCGCCAAGCTGGGCCACAACATGGTGTTCGCGCCGACCATCGCCGCCTTCGCCGTGGCCGAGGCCCTGTATCAGGCCGGACGCATGGGACTGATCGACGGCGGCGAGCGCCGGGGCGTGATGACCGCCTTCTGCCTGGTGGCGCTGATGATCCTGGTCATGGGCGGCCGGGTCATTCCCGCCGGCATGGCCGGGCTGGTGCGCAAGGAAGAGGCGCGCGAGCTGTTCGACCGCAACCGGCCCTGGGCGGAATGGCTGTGCGTGATCGGCATGGGCGCCGAGGCCCTGGCCCAGTCCCTGGGGCTCGGCCCTTTCGGCGCCATGGCCCTGGCCGGCGCCGCCGGTCTGTGGCGCCAGAGGTGCTGGCGGCCGGTCCTGTCGCTGGGCGATGCCTCATTGGGGCCCATCCAGGTGGGGCATTTCCTGCTCTGCGTCGGACTGATGGCGGCGGCCGCCTCGGACTGGCTGGGCATCGGGCCGGCCACCGACGCCCTGCATCTGGCCACCATCGGCGGCATGGGGCTGGTGACGGCCGCCATGATGCTGCGCATCGACGCCATCCGCGAGCGCCGGGTGGGCCAATGGCCGCGCGCCGCCGTCGCCGCCGCCGTCCTGCTGGTGATCGCCGCCGACCTGCGCGCCGCCGCCTCGCTGGCCCCCGATTTGCTGGTCCCGGTCTCCATGATCCTGTGGTCGGCGGCCTTCGGGATGGTGGCGTGGAGTATGGCGAGGGGATGGAGAAAGCCGCCGCCTGCGCTATAATCGGTGTCGGAGGAACATGATGGCATCGGCCCGCACCCTGCTGATCGAGAAGCGCGAAGAGATCCTGCGCCTCGCCGCCCTGCACGGGGCGGCGAATGTGCGGGTGTTCGGCTCGGTGGCGCGTGGCGAGGATCGCGAGGACAGCGACATCGACCTGCTGGTCCACATGGAGGACGGGAGGTCGCTGCTGGATATGGTCCGCCTGTGGGATCAACTCGGCAGCCTGCTGGGGCGCAAGGTGGACGTGGTCGACGACGAAAGTCTTCATTACGTGATCCGCGACCAAGTCCTGAACGAGGCCAGGCCGCTGTGAACCCACGGGATCGCACCTATCTGATCCATATTCGCGATGCGGTCACGTTGATTCGGCAATACACCGCCATCGGCGAGCAAGCATTCATGGCGTCTTCCCTTCACCAAGACGCCGTCATGCGTAAGTTCGAGATCGTGGGCGAGGCCCATGTCCTGAGCCTGCTGTCCGAGTCATGACCCTGCGCCCAGCCCTCGTCGTCGCCGGTCCCACCGCGTCCGGCAAGTCGGGCCTCGCGCTTGCCGTCGCCCGTGAATTCGACGGCGTGGTGATCAATGCCGATTCCATGCAGGTCTATGACGCGCTTCCCCTGCTCACCGCCCGGCCGTCGGTTGAGGACGTGGGAGCGGCGCCGCACCGGCTGTACGGCATCCTTCCGCCGGAAGAGATCTGTTCGGCGGCCCGCTGGGGCGCGCTGGCGGCGGTGGAGATGGAGGCCGCCTGGGCGGCGGGCAAGCTGCCTATCCTGACGGGGGGCACCGGGCTTTACCTGCGGGCGGTGATGGAAGGGCTGTCGCCCATTCCCGACATTCCCGAGGGTGTCCGCGCCGCCGCCCGCGCCCTGCTGGCCGAGAAAGGCAACGCCACCTTCCACGCCCTGCTGGCCGGCCGCGACCCGGAAATGGCGGCGCGCCTCGATCCGGGCAATTCCCAGCGTCTGGCGCGGGCCTGGGAGGTGCTGGAGGCCACCGGGCGCTCGCTGGCTCAATGGCAGAACGAGCCCCGTGAAGGCGGCGTCGCGGCCCGCTGGTTCACCCTGGTCCTCGATCCCGAGCGGCCCCGCCTCTACGCCCAGTGCGAGTCCCGCTTTGCCGCCATGATGGCGGCAGGCGCGCTGGACGAGGTGCGCGAATTCGAATCCCTGCGCCTGGCCGCCGACCTGCCCATCACCAAGGCCCTGGGACGGCGCGAACTGGCCGCCCATCTGGCGGGCGAGATGGTTCTTGCCGCCGCCATCACCGCCGCGCAACAGGCCACCCGCAACTACGCCAAGCGCCAGGGGACCTGGTTCCGCCATCAATTGAATGCGTCCCTGACCGTCACAGAGCAATTTTCGGAAAGTTTAAAAGCCACAATCTTTCTGAAAATTCGCCAACACCTCTTGACCGCTTGAAGACATGCCGCTAGGTTGTCCGCCCGCGCCGCAGTGCAGCAGCGCGCTTGCCTGCCTGTTCGGTGGGCGATGAGAAGACCCTGCCGGCCTCTCGTGCCGGCGATAACGACTTACAGACAAGGTGCTGAGATGGTGCATCACGATACGTTGACCGGAGCGGAAATCCTCCTCAAGGCCCTGGTCGACCAGGGCGTAGAGGTCATTTTCGGGTATCCCGGCGGCGCCGTACTGCCCATCTATGACGAGCTGTTCAAGCAGAACCGCCTGCGCCACGTGCTGGTCCGCCACGAGCAGGCCGCCGTTCACGCCGCCGAGGGCTATGCGCGCTCCACCGGTAAGGTGGGCTGCGTGCTGGTGACCTCGGGGCCCGGCGCCACCAACGCGGTGACCGGTCTGGCCGACGCGCTGTGCGATTCGGTGCCGCTGGTCTGCCTGACGGGGCAGGTGCCCACCCACCTGATCGGCAACGACGCCTTCCAGGAAGCCGACATCACCGGCATCACCCGGCCGTGCACCAAGCACAATTATCTGGTGAAGGACGTCAACGACCTGGCGCGTACCGTGCACGAGGCCTTCCACGTGGCGCGTTCCGGCCGCCCCGGCCCGGTGCTGGTCGACCTGCCCAAGGACGTGGTCCAGGCCAAGGGCGAGTACCAGACCCCGTCCAAGGTCAAGTCCAAGTACAAGCCCCAGGTCAAGGGCGACCTGAAGGCCATCGAAAAGGCCGTCGAGATGATCGCCCACGCCAAGAAGCCCATCTTCTACGTGGGCGGCGGCGTGGTGAATTCCGGCCCGGCCGCCTGTCAGCTGCTGACCCAGTTCGTGCGCATGACCGGCTATCCCTGCACGCTGACCCTGATGGGCCTGGGCGCCTTCCCCGGCTCGGATCCGCTGTTCTTAGGGATGCTGGGCATGCACGGCACGGTCGAGGCCAACATGGCCATGCACGATTGCGACCTGATGATCAACATCGGCGCCCGCTTCGACGACCGCGTCACCGGCAAGCTGGACGGTTTTTCGCCCAAGTCCAAGAAGATCCACGTGGACATCGACCCCAGCTCCATCAACAAGAACGTGGCGGTCGACCTGCCCATCGTCGGCGATTGCGCCCACGTGCTGGAAGACATGATCAAGGTGTGGAAGGCCAAGCAGGCCCGCGTCGATGAAAAGGCGCTGAAGGCCTGGTGGGCCAAGATCGACCAGTGGCGGGGCACCAACTGCCTGTCCTTCGAGAACTCCAACAAGATCATCAAGCCGCAATACGCCATCCAGCGGCTGTACGAGATGACCCGCCACCGCAATCCCTATTTCTGCACCGAAGTGGGCCAGCATCAGATGTGGGCGGCGCAGCACCTGCGCTTCGACCTGCCGCTGCACTGGCTGACCTCGGGCGGTCTGGGCACCATGGGCTATGGCCTGCCTTCCGCCATGGGCGTGCAGATGGCCCACCCCGACGCGCTGGTCATCAACATCGCCGGCGAAGCCTCGATCCAGATGAACATCCAGGAGATGGCCACCCTGGTGCAGCACCGCCTGCCGGTGAAGATCGTCATCCTCAACAACCAGTATCTCGGCATGGTCCGCCAGTGGCAGGAACTGATCCACGGCGGCCGCTATTCCGAGAGCCACATGATCCACCACCCGGACTTCGTCAAGCTGGCCGAGGCGTTCGGCGCCGTGGGCCTGCGCGCCGAGAAGCCCTCCGAGGTGGACGGCGCCATCAAGGAGATGATCGCCGTCGATCGTCCCGTGATCCTGGAACTGCGGACCGACGCGTCGGAAAACGTGTTCCCCATGATCATGCCCGGCATGGCCCATAACGAGATGGTGCTGGGGCCGGAGGACAAGGGCCGCGACAAGCCGGGCTCGGAACAAGACGGCATGGTTCTGGTGTAAGGGGGATCTGAGAAGTGTCCAACGCCATTCAAGAAATCAACCGCCACACCGTCGCCGTCCTGGTGGACAACGAATCCGGCGTGCTGGCCCGGGTCATCGGCCTGTTCTCCGGCCGCGGCTACAACATCGAAAGCCTGACCGTGGCCGAGGTGGACGCGGCCCAGAAGCTGTCGCGCATCACCATCGTGACCTCCGGGACCGCCATGATCATCGAGCAGATCAAGAACCAGCTGCGCCGCCTGGTGCCGGTGCACAAGGTCCACGATCTGACCATCGAAGGCCCCCATGTGTCGCGTGAGCTGGCCCTGATCAAGGTGGTCTCCACCGGTGAGAAGCGGGTGGAAGCCCTGCGCATCGCCGACATCTTCCGGGCGCGCGCCATCGATTCCACCAATGAAAGCTTCGTCTTCGAGGTGGTGGGCGCCACCGAGAAGGTGGACGCCTTCGTCAAGCTGATGGAACCCCTGGGGCTGACCGATGTTTCGCGCACCGGCGTCGTCGCCATTGCGCGCGGGCCGAATCCGATTTAGAAAGCCCGCCAGAATTTTGCGCGGAGCCATTCCGCCTTTCGAAAGGAAGCAACATGCGCGTTTATTATGATCGTGACGCCGACGTCAATCTGATCAAGGGCAAGAAGGTCGTGGTGGTGGGCTACGGTTCCCAGGGCCATGCCCATGCGCTGAACCTGCGCGATTCCGGCGTCAAGGACGTGGCCGTGGCGCTGCGCGCCGGCTCCGCCACCGCCAAGAAGGCCGAGGGCGAGGGCCTCAAGGTCATGACCCCCGCCGACGCCGCCAAGTGGGGCGACGTGGTGATGATCCTTACCCCCGACGAACTGCAGGCCGACCTCTACTACAACGACCTGGCCGCCAACATGAAGCAGGGCGCCGCCCTGGTCTTCGCCCACGGCCTGAACATCCATTTCAAGCTGATCGAGGCCCGCGCCGATCTCGACGTGTTCATGGTCGCCCCCAAGGGCCCCGGCCATACCGTGCGCGGCGAATACCTCAAGGGCGGCGGCGTGCCCTGCCTGGTGGCGGTGGCCCAGAACGCCTCGGGCAACGCCCTGGAAATCGCCCTGTCCTACGCGTCCGCCATCGGCGGTGGCCGTTCGGGCATCATCGAGACCAGCTTCCGCGAAGAGTGCGAGACCGACCTGTTCGGCGAACAGGTCGTCCTGTGCGGCGGCCTGACCAAGCTGATCCAGTACGGCTTCGAGACCCTGGTGGAAGCCGGCTACGCCCCCGAGATGGCCTATTTCGAGTGCCTGCACGAAGTGAAGCTGATCGTGGACCTGATCTACGAGGGCGGCATCGCCAACATGCGCTACTCCATCTCCAACACCGCCGAGTACGGCGACTACGTCACCGGCCCGCGCATCATCACCGAAGAGACCAAGGCCGAGATGAAGCGCGTTCTGGAAGACATCCAGGCCGGCCGCTTCGTCCGCGACTGGATGCTGGAATGCAAGGCCGGCCAGCCCTCCTTCAAGGCGACCCGCCGCATCCAGGCCGAGCACGGCATCGAAGTGGTGGGCGAGAAGCTGCGCGCCATGATGCCCTGGATCGCCAAGAACAAGCTGGTGGACAAGGCCAAGAACTGAGGCCGGCCTCCGGTCGGACGAAAAGGCCCCGGCGGGACACCGCCGGGGCTTTTTGCGTCATCGCCGGATTTGCGCAAGAGACCGGCCCCATTGGACATTTGCGCCAAATGCACATATAATCAGTGCGTTTGGCGCGGAGCGATCTTATGGATACCACAACCAAAGCCACGGCATTGCTCGGCTTGAGATTGCGCCTCGGCGAAGACGTCGAGGTTCCCGACGCAACCAGTAAAATAATAATAACACGTTATAATATGGTGCCAGAGCATATCCCTGGCGCAGGTTATGATGGCCCATGGTCGTCCTACGCCAGCCACGCCCATGACAAACATTCACTTATTGATGTTATCAGAGTCGGCTTCCCGATCGGCACCATTCAGAACCTTATTGATAGCGGTCGCCTCAGCATGGTCGAGATCGACCGGGTCGTACTGCCGCGCAAGACGCTGGCCAACCGCAAGAAGATTGGCACCCTGACCGCCGAGCAGTCGGACCGCCTGCTGCGCGTGGCTCGCGTCATCGCGGCGGCGGAAGAGACATTCGGTTCGCCGCAGAAGGCGGATATATGGCTGCGGCGGCCGAGTGCGGCGCTCGATGATGAAGCACCACTTGATCTGCTTGACACCGAGGAGGGGGCGCGAGAGGTCGAAAGCCTGCTGACCCGGATTGCCCATGGAATCAGCGCCTGATGCTCTCGGGATGGCGCATTTGCCGCCGCCCCTTCGCAGATCTATCCGGTGAGGGAGCGAGACAGGTCGGCGGCCGGTGGAACACGCCGGGCCAGCCCATGCTCTATACGGCCGCGACCCCGGAACTGGCGGCCCTGGAGGTCCGTGTCCATCTGGATCTGGCCCCTGATCTCATTCCCGATGATTATGTGCTGATGCGCGTCGATCTTGGTGGCCTGGCCATCGAGACCGTGACCGCCATACCCGTCGATCCGGCTGCTTTTGGCGACCGATGGCTGGCCGAACGGCGGACGCCCGTGCTCCGGGTCCCGTCCGCCATCATCGCCGAATCCAGCAACCTCCTGATCAATCCCCTCCATCCAGATGGCCCTGGCCGCATGGGCCCCGTCCGAGACTTCACCTTTGATGCGCGGCTCTGGCTGCCGCTACGGTAAAGGAAATCTACCGCCCGAACCGTCCGAACAGCTCCTCCATGAAGGCGGCGAAGGCGGCGGGCG
This sequence comes from Magnetospirillum sp. ME-1, assembly GCF_002105535.1. Lineage (GTDB taxonomy): Bacteria > Pseudomonadota > Alphaproteobacteria > Rhodospirillales > Magnetospirillaceae > Phaeospirillum. The sequence continues at coordinate 262,018 of NZ_CP015848.1, forward strand.
AGGCGCTGGCATCCAGGCCGGCGGCCTTGGCGCGGCCGATGAGGGCCAGGATCAGCACCAGTTCGCCCTTGCGGCCGACCATCTTCTCGTAGACGGCCGGCGGCAGCAGCAGGGCGGATTTGGCCAGCATGGCGGTCATCTGTTCCGGCGGCAGGCCGTAATCCACCGCCAGGCGGCGCACGGTGCCCGATCCGGTCTGGGCCAGCGACCGGGCGGCGCGGCGCAGCTCCTCGCGTCCCGGCTGGCCCAGCGCCGCCTTCAGCTCAGGCGTGGTGAGCAGCGGCACCACCGTTTCCATGCGGATCAGGCGGCCGTCGTCGGACAGCACCCGACTGAGGCGCGAACGGCCGTCGCCCGCCAGTCCGGCGCCCGGCAAGGCGGCGGCGCCCTGAACCGGTCCGGCGGGGGAGACGGGTTCGACCACCACCTCCGTCTCCGGCTCAGGTTCGGGCGGCAGGGGGACGGGCTCGACCACCCATTGGGTGGGCATCTGCCGCTGGTCGGCGCCGCCATCCAGCCACGAGGCCAGTTCGGCGGCGTCGCGGAAGTCGAGGATGCGCGAGCCGAGCGCCCGCACTTCCGGCGGCGTCATGCGGGCGTATTGGGGAATGATCGGCACCTGCCAATCGTGCAGCAGATAGCGGCGGATGGCGTCGTAGAGCTGGTCGCCGGCCGAACGTCCGCGACGCGCGCCCCGGCGCTCCTCGGCCTGGGCGGTCATCCAGCCCAGCATGCCGCCCCATCCCACGCCTTCGGGACGCCGGAGGCGCTGGGCGCGACCGGGCGGAAAGCCGCCGTCCAGACGGGCGCGGAAGTGCCGCTTGGCGGCCGAGCGCACGATCATGGCGATGATCTGGTTGACGGTGCGGCCACAGGACAGCGGCGTGTTGTCGTTATCCACCGGCCGGTTGCGGCGGTCCAGCAGCAGCAGGCGGAAATCGGTGCGGTGGGTGCGGAAGGCGACGAAGCAGCGGTGGAGCAGATCGCAATCGCGCAACGCCGTTTCCAACTCGCGCCCCCGCGGCACCCAGGCCAGATCGGGGACCAGATCCACCAGCTTGGCCATCACCGGTCCGGCCAGGGTCTGGTTGATGGTCTGCCGCGCCGTGTGGCCGACGGAGGACCGAGGAGAAGCGGTACGCATAGCGGTCGGGCTCCAACCCATTGCTCAATCATCCATCCCGAAATCAGCTTAGCGATTTCGTCGGATATGGACTGTGAGCGTCCGCACATAATTTTCCGCTTTCGCACCAGGGGCCTAGGTCGCTGGTTGGAATGAATCCCGGGTGCGGCCCTCCTCCCTTCGCCGTGGGACGCGGGCGAAGGAAGCGGCGCGGTGAATCCTTGGGATTTCGCCCGATTTCGACACACGATCACTGTTGACATTGCGCCGCGAAATAGCCTTCCTATAGGCGCGGTGAAACGGGTTTCACGACGGTGTTTCACTGGCCGCTTCCGGCGGGCCGTGCTCGCCTCTTTCCTGACCGCGCGATCAATGCGCCAATACGATCAAGAGCGAGTGCATGGACCAGAACCGCGTCATCATCTTCGACACCACGCTGCGTGACGGCGAGCAATCGCCCGGCGCCTCCATGAACCTGGAGGAGAAGGTGAGGATCGCGCTGGTGCTTGAAGAGATGGGCGTCGATGTGATCGAGGCCGGCTTCCCCATCGCGTCGAACGGCGATTTCGAGGCGGTCGAGGCGGTGGCCAAGGCGGTCAAGAGCTCGGTGATCTGCGGCCTGGCCCGCGCCACCAGGGGCGATATCGACCGCTGCGCCGAAGCGGTGAAGCAGGCTCCCCGGCACCGCATCCACACCTTCTTGTCCACCAGCCCGCTGCACATGAAGTACAAGCTGCAGATGGAGCCGGAGAAGGTGCTGGAGAAGGTCGCCGAATCGGTGGCCTATGCCCGCAATCTGGTGGAAGACGTGGAATGGTCGGCCGAGGACGGCTCGCGCACCGAACACGATTTCCTCTGCCGCTGCGTCGAGGCCGCCATCAAGGCCGGCGCCACCACCATCAACATTCCCGACACCGTGGGCTATGCGGTGCCCGAGGAATACGCCGCCCTGATCGCCATGCTGATCAACCGGGTACCCAATATGGACAAGGCCATCCTGTCGGTGCATTGCCACAACGACTTAGGCCTCGCCGTGGCCAATTCCCTGGCCGCCGTGGGCCGGGGTGCCCGCCAGATCGAGTGCACCATCAACGGCCTGGGCGAGCGCGCCGGCAACGCCGCCATGGAAGAGATCGTCATGGCGATCCGCACCCGGCCCGACCTGCTGCCGTTCAAGACCGGCATCAAGACCGAGAACATCACCAGGGCGTCGCGTCTGGTGTCCACCATCACCGGCTTCGTGGTCCAGCCCAACAAGGCCATCGTCGGCAAGAACGCCTTCGCCCATGAATCCGGCATCCACCAGGACGGGGTGCTGAAGCACGCCCAGACCTACGAGATCATGACCCCGGACTCGGTGGGGCTGCACCGCTCCTCGCTGGTGATGGGCAAGCATTCGGGCCGCGCCGCCTTCAAGGCCAAGCTGAAGGAGCTGGGCTACGAACTGGGCGACAACGCGGTCGAGGACGCCTTCACCCGCTTCAAGGACCTGGCCGATCGCAAGAAGGACGTGTTCGACGAGGACATCGTCGCCCTGGTGGACGACGCCGTGGTGCGCGGCAACGACCGGCTGAAGCTGGTGTCGCTGGAAGTGCTGTGCGGCACCAAGCACCAGCCGCCCTCGGCCGAGTTGGAACTGTCGGTGGACGGCGTGGTGAAAAGCGTGCGCGCCACCGGCGACGGCCCCGTCGACGCCACCTTCAACGCCATCAAGGCGCTGTTCCCCCACGAGGTGAAGCTGCAGCTCTATCAGGTGAGCGCGGTGACCCAGGGAACCGACGCCCAGGCCGAGGTGACCGTGCGCCTGGAAGAGGACGGCAAGAGCGTCAACGGCCAGGGCGCCGAGACCGATACTTTGGTCGCGTCGGCCAGGGCGTATGTCAATGCCCTGAACAAACTTCTGGTCAAGCGGCAAAAAACCGCCCCCGACGCCGCCGGAGCGTGATAAAAGCACGCCCGCGGTTGGGACCCTTGAAAATGCATCGTACGGTGAGCGAGGTATTATGTTTTCGAAGCTGACGGGTTGGATGTCCGCCGACATGGCGATCGATCTTGGGACCGCCAATACGCTGGTCTACGTCAAGGGTCGAGGGATCGTCCTCAACGAGCCGTCGGTGGTCGCCATCGCCGAGGAAAAGGGCAAGAAGAAGGTCCTGGCCGTCGGCGACGAAGCCAAGATGATGCTGGGCCGCACGCCCGGCTACATCCAGGCCATCCGCCCCCTGCGCGACGGCGTCATCGCCGACTTCGAAGTGGCGGAAGAGATGATCAAGCACTTCATCCGCAAGGTGCACAACCGCCGCTCGTTCGCCAGCCCGCTGGTCATCGTCTGCGTGCCGTCGGGCTCCACCGCCGTCGAGCGCCGCGCCATTCAGGAATCGGCGGAAAGCGCCGGCGCGCGCCGCGTCTTCCTGATCGAGGAGCCCATGGCGGCCGCCATCGGCGCCGGCCTGCCCGTCACCGAGCCCACCGGCTCCATGGTGGTGGACATCGGCGGCGGCACCACCGAGGTGGCGGTTCTCTCGCTGGGCGGCATCGTCTATTCCCGCTCGGTGCGCGTCGGCGGCGACAAGATGGACGAGGCGATCATCGCCTATATCCGCCGCAACCATAACCTTCTGGTGGGCGAAGGCTCGGCCGAGCGCATCAAGAAGGAAATCGGCTCCGCCTGCCCGCCCGAGGACGGCGAGGGCCGCACCATGGAGATCAAGGGCCGCGACCTGATGAACGGTGTGCCCAAGGAACTGATCATCTCGGAACGCCAGATCGCCGAATCCCTGGCCGAGCCGGTGGGCGCCATCATCGAGGCGGTCAAGGTGGCCCTCGAGCACACCGCGCCGGAACTGGCCGCCGACATCGTCGACAAGGGCATCGTGCTCACCGGCGGCGGCGCCCTGCTGTCCAACCTGGATTACGTGCTGCGCCATGCCACCGGCCTGCCGGTCTCCATCGCCGACGACCCGCTGTCCTGCGTGGCGCTGGGCACCGGCCGCGCCCTGGAAGAAATGCCCAAGCTGAAGAACGTGCTGACCAGCATGTACTAGACGCGGTGAATCCTCCCGGCCCCCGGCCGGGAGGATGGGCTTTGATTCCCTGGCTTTGTTGCGCCGCGACCACCTTAATTAGTGGTTTTACGCAAACTAGATATAGTAGTATCGACCCGACGCTTTCCCCTTTGTGCCGGGGGCGTGCGGAGGAACGGAGGGGCTAGGTGAAGCAGTCGGGTGCGGCAGGTCGGCTCGCGACATTAAGGCTGCTGGTCCAGCGCTTCGCCTTCCTGTCCCTGATCGTGGCCTCGGTGGCCCTGATGATCCTGGGCAAGGCCGACATCGTCCTGATCGAGCGCACCCGCGCCCTGGTGGCCGACGCCATCGCCCCCATCCTGGACGCCATGGCGCGCCCCGCCGCCACCATCGCCCAGGTCACCGAGAATTTCCACGAACTGGCCAATCTTCGCACCGAGAACGCCCGGCTCAAGGAAGAGAACGCCAAGCTGATGCACTGGCAGACGGTGGCCCGGCGCCTGGAAGCCGAGAACACCGTGCTGCACGACCAGCTGAACTTCATCCCCGATCCCGACCCCGCCTTCGTCACCGCAAGGGTGATCGGCGACATGGGTTCGGCCTTCGGCCAGAGCATGCTGCTGGGCGCCGGCGCCAAGGACGGGGTGCGCAAGGGCCAGGCGGTGCTGACCGGCGAATCCCTGGCCGGACACGTGGCCGAGGTGGGCGCCCGCTCGGCGCGCCTGCTGCTGATCACCGACATCAACGCCCGCACCCCGGTCATGCTGGAGGCCACCCGCACCCGGGCCATCCTCACCGGCGACAACAGCCAGCGCCCGCGCCTGAACTACATCACCGGCAGCCCGACCATCTCGGTGGGCGACCGGGTGGTCACCGCCGCCTCGGGCGGGGCCTTCCCGCCGGGCATCCCGGTGGGCGTGGTGTCGTCGGTGACCGACGGCATCGTCCGGGTCGAGCCCTTCGTCCGCCGCCATCGCCTGGAATTCGTCTCGGTGGTGGATTTCGGCCTGGGCGGCATCCTGCCGTTCGAACGCCCGCCGCCGCCCGAACGCCGCCGCCGGGGGAAAGAGGAGTGAAGCCCTCGGTCTGGGTGAAGATGGACACCTGGGTCCGCCACTCGGTCCCCTTCGGCATCACCGTGTTCCTGCTCCTTCTCACCGCCATTCCCACCCATATCCCCGGCTTTTCCGGCATCGCGCCCATGCTGCCGCTGATGGGGGTCTATTACTGGGCCATCTACCGGCCCGACCTGCTGCCTGCCTGGCTGGCCTTCGTCATCGGCCTGCTCTACGACATCGTCGCCGGCACGCCGCTCGGGGTGAACGCCCTGGTGATGCTGCTGGTCCAGGGCACGGCGGCGTCCCAGCGCAAGTTCTTCCTGGGCAAATCCTTCGCCGTCACCTGGTGGGCCTTCAGCCTGCTGACCGCCGGCGCCATCGGCATGGCCTGGCTGCTGCTGTCCTTCGTCAAGGGAAGGCCCCTGGACATCACCCCGGTGGTGTTCGAGTACCTGATGACGCTGGCCCTGTTTCCGCTGCTGACCTGGACCCTGGCCCGGACACAGCTCGCCTTCCTGCGCGACGTGTAGCCATGTACCACGACAACGACCGCTCCAAGCTGTTCACCCGCCGGGCCATGATGCTGGCCGGGGGCAAGGCGACCCTGATGGGGGCCCTGGCGGCGCGCATGTACTACCTGCAGGTCATGGAGGCGGACAAATACGCCGTCCAGGCCGAGGACAACCGCATCAGCACCCGCCTGCTGGCTCCGCCGCGCGGCCTGATTCTCGACCGCAACGGCATCGCCATGGCGGTCAACCAGCACAATTACCGCGTCATGGTGGTGGCCGAGCAGACGCCGTCGCTGGACTACACCCTGGACGCGCTTTCGAAGATCATCACCATCGGCGACGGCGACCGCGCCCGCATCCACAAGGAGGTGCGCCGCCGCCGCAGCTTCGTGCCCTTGAGCGTGCGCGAGAACCTGACCTGGGAGGAAGTGGCGCGCGTCGAAGTCAACGCCGCCGACCTGCCGGGCGTGGTGATCGACGTGGGCCAGAGCCGCTATTATCCGCTGGAAAGCTTGGGCGCCCATATCCTGGGCTATGTCTCGGCGGTGTCGGAGAACGAGCTTTCCGGCGATCCGCTGGAGGAGCTGCCGGGATTCCGCATCGGCAAGGGCGGCGTGGAGCGCATCTACGACATGGCGCTGCGCGGCCGGCACGGCACCTCGACGCTGGAGGTCAACTCGGTGGGCCGCGTCATCCGCGAGCTCGAGCGCAAGGAGGGCGAGCCCGGCATCGACCTCAACCTGACGCTGGACATGAAGCTGCAGGAATACGCCGCCCAGCGCTTGGGCGATGAAAGCGCCGCCGTGGTGGTGATGGACATCCATACCGGCGACGTGCTGGTGATGGCGTCCACTCCCTCCTTCGACCCCAATTCCTTCAATCGCGGCCTGTCCAACGAGGAATGGAAGGATCTGTCCACCAATCCCCGCTCGCCGCTGACCAACAAGGCCATCGGCGGCACCTTCGCGCCGGGCTCCACCTTCAAGATGCTGACCGCCCTGGCCGCCCTGGAAGCCCGCGACATCACGCCGGAAATGCGGGTGTTCTGCTCGGGCCATACCCAGCTGGGCAGCATCAAGTTCCACTGCTGGAAGAAGGAAGGCCACGGGGCGCAGGATCTGGTCAACGGCATCAAGAATTCCTGCGACGTCTACTTCTATGAAGTGGCGCGCCGCGTCGGCTACGAGAAGATCGCCGAAATGGCCAAGAAATTCGGCCTGGGCGCGCCGACCGGCATCGACCTGCCCGGCGAGAAGGCGGGCATCATCCCCAACAAGGCCTGGAAGAAGGCGGCGCTGAAGCAACCCTGGCACCCGGGCGAGACCCTGATCAACGCCATCGGCCAGGGTTACGTCACCGCCACCGCCATGCAGTTGGCCACCATGACGGCGCGCATCGCCAATGGCGGCTTCGCCGTGGTGCCCCATGTGGCCCGCGACCAGATCAGCGAAAAGACGGCCAGAAGCCGTACCGCTCCCTCCTGGCCCAGCCTCGACGTGTCCCGCCAGTCCCTGGCCTGGGTGAGAAAGGGCATGTTCGCCGTGTCCAACGAACCGGGCGGCACCGCCTACAAGGCCCGCATCACCCAGGAAGGCATGTGGCTGTCGGGCAAGACCGGATCGGCCCAGGTGCGCCGCATCACCATGCGCGAGCGCGAGACCGGCGTGAAGAAGAACGACCAGTTGCCCTGGAAGGAGCGCGACCACGCCCTGTTCGTGGCCTATGCCCCCGAGGAGAACCCGCGCTATTCCATCGCCGTCATCGTCGAGCACGGCGGCGGCGGCTCGGCGGTGGCCGCCCCCATCGCCCGCGACATCATGATCGAGGTGCAAAAGCGCGACATGGCCCGCGTCGCCGCCGATACGGGAGGCGATTCCATCGCCCCCGATCTGAGGAGGTTTTAGATGCTGAGGCCGCTGCCGCGCACGCCGTCGCGCCTCAACCGCGCCGAAATGTCCATGCGCGACAAGATCTGGCAGATCAACTGGTCGCTGATCACCGTACTGGCCGCCATCGCCTCGGTGGGGTTCGCCACCCTGTATTCCGCCGCCCAAGGATCCATGGAGCCTTGGGCCACCAAGCAGATGGTCCGTTTTGCCGTCGGCATCGGCCTGATGATCTCGGTGGCCATGATCGATCTGCGCTTCTGGATGCGCCACGCCTACACCTTCTACGCCATCGCCTTCGTGCTGCTGGTGCTGGTGGAGTTGAAGGGCACCATCGGCATGGGCGCGCAGCGCTGGATCGATCTGGGCTTCATCCAGCTGCAGCCCTCGGAGATCATGAAGATCGCCCTGATCCTGTCGCTGGCCCGCTATTTCCACGGCGCCGGCCAGCAGGAGATCGGCCGCCCCCTGTTCCTCATTCCACCGATGATCATGGTCTTCGCCCCGGCCATCCTGGTGCTGAAGCAGCCCGATCTGGGCACCGCCATGATGCTGGTGATGAGTTCGGGCGCCCTGTTCTTCATGGCGGGCGTGCGCATCTGGAAGTTCGTGGTGGTGATCACCGGCGCCCTGGCCGCCATCCCGGTGGCCTGGCAGTTCCTGCGCGAATACCAGAAGAAGCGCGTCCTGATCTTCCTCAATCCCGAGGACGACCCCCTGGGCGCCGGCTATCACATCACCCAGTCCAAGATCGCGCTGGGATCGGGCGGCCTGTTCGGCAAGGGCTACATGATGGGGACGCAAAGCCGCCTCAACTTCCTGCCCGAAAAGCAGACCGACTTCATCTTCACCATGTTCGCCGAGGAATGGGGCATGATGGGCGGGTTGGTGCTGCTGGGCCTCTATGCCCTGCTGCTGGCCTACGGCTACGCCATCGCCATCCGCTGCCGCTCGCAGTTCGGCCGCCTGGTGGCCCACGGCATCGCCACCACCTTCTTCCTGTACTTCTTCATCAACACCGCCATGGTGATGGGCCTAGTGCCGGTGGTGGGCGTGCCGCTGCCGCTGATTTCCTATGGCGGCACCGCCATGCTGTCGCTGCTGCTGGGCTGGGGGCTGGTGATGAGCGCCTATATCCACCGCGACATCCCCATCTCGCGGCGCGGCATGGGCGAGGATTGAGCCCCTCCCCTGGAATGCAAAAAGCCCCGGGCCGTGGCCGCGGGGCTTTTTCGTGGGGACCTTTCGGTCAGACGTCCCGTTCGGGGTCGATGTCGAAGCGGCGCTTGCCGTACTTGCCGGTGAAGGACGGGCCGTCGTCGATCTCCACGTGGTCGCGGCCAAAGGTGGCCTGGCGCATCAGGCGCTCCTGCAACTCGATCAGATGCTGCCAGTACTGCATCATCTGATTGGCGGAGTTCATCCAGCCCTCCAGCATGGCCCGCTGCATCTCGACCATGTTCTTGTAGGGATCGCTCATTGTCTTGCCCTCCTCGTCCACCGGCCCGTGCCGATTCTTATCCATGCGAATCGGTTAGGGTCGCATCGGGCTATGGTAGCGCAGACCGGAAGGGCGCGCCAGCCACCCCGATGCAGGTCCGATATCGCCGGCTCACAGGGCGGCCAGCGCGGCGGCCCGGTCGGCGTAGATGGACAGGATCTTGGCGAAGCCGGAAACGTCGAACACTTCCCGGATATGGGGCTTCATGGAGCACAGCGCGAATTTCCGCGTGCCGCGCGTCATCTTGGCGCCGACCAGAACCACCCGCAGCCCGGCGCTCGAGATATAGTCCAACTCGCCGAAATCGATCAGAATCTTCGGTGCGCCGGCATTGACCACCGCCAGGACACGGGCTTCGAAGGCCTTGGCTGTCGAGCTGTCCACCCGGGCGAGGGGAACCAGCACGGTGGCGTCGCCAGCCTGTTCTTCACGAATTTCCATCAGCCCATACTCTCCTATGCCGAAATGGTTTTGCGCAGGGTCGTGGTGTTGCGGCCGCCCTCGTGCGCGTACTCTGTCCCGTCCATGAACTCCTTCACCAGAAACACCCCCAAGCCGCCGATGGGGCGGTCCTCCACATCCAGGTCGAGATCGGGGATGGGGGCCTCGGTGAAGGGATCGTACTCCTTGGCGTCGTCGAAAATCCGGGTCACGAATTCGCGGCCATCGTAGACGAACTCCACCTGGATTTCATGGGCATCCTCGTCATCGTACCCATAGGAAATAATATTGGTGATCAGTTCGTCCAGGCAGACGTTGAGATTGAAGGCCAGCTTTTCCGGCAGGCCGTGCTTTTCGATGAACATATCCACCAGTTCGGCCAGACGCTCCAGCTCGGCGACGTCGTTGGCGATGACCATGGCGACGCGGTCGGGGTCCATGACGACGGGAGCGGGAGCGGGAGCGGGAGCGGGCGCCGCCGGCGCCGCCGCAGAATCCTGTCCGGGCTTGGCCGTGGCCCCGCCATCCATATCGTCGCCTCCCGTCGCCGGGAAACCGGTCAGCATCAGCTTGGGCCGGGCTTCCATGGGCGCATCCGAATCCATGGAAGCCTGATCGAAGCGCAAGGTCAACATGGTGATGTCGTCGAATTGTGGCGCGTTACCGACGAAGGCCTCGACCGAGCGCAGCACTGCCGCGATCACCGCCTCGGGGGCGCTGTCCTCGATGCGGCCCAGCTCGGCGATCAGGCGCGGCTCGTCATAGAGGGCGTCGACGGAATCCTGGGCCTCGGTGACGCCGTCGGTATAAAGGTGCAGCACATCGCCGGGGGCGAGCCGGAAGCTTCCGGTCTCGTATTCCAAATCCTCGAGCACGCCGAGCGCCACGCCCGAGACGTCGCGGATGGCCTCCACCTCGCGGTCGCCGCGCACGATCATGGGCGGCGGATGGCCGGCATTGCAGAAGCCCACCTCGCCGGTGCGGGTGTCGAGCACGCCATAGAAGCAGGTGGCGAACAGAGTCTGCGGGTTGTCGCGGGCCAGCATGGTGTTGACGAAGGCCAGGCATTCGCCGGGGCTGCTGGAAAGCGGCGCCACCGCCTTGACCAGCGAGCGGGTGATGGCGATGAACATGGCCGCCGGCACGCCCTTGCCCGAGGCGTCGCCGATGACGAAGCCCAGATGGTGGCGGTCGATGAGGAAGAAGTCGTAGAAATCGCCTCCCACCTCCTTGGCGGGCACCATGGAGGCGTGAATCTGGAACTCGCCCCGGTCGGGGAAGGGCGGAAACACCTGGGGCAGCGACGAGAGCTGCAGTTCCCGGGCGAAATCCAGCTCCTGGCGCAGCGCCGCCAGCTGGTCGCGGGTGCGCAGGGCCTCGCGCAATATCTCCACGTCGCGGGTGCGCTCGGCGATCAGGGATTCCAGGCGCTCGTGCTGTTCGCGGATGCGCGACGACATGGTCTGGAAGGCCACCGCCAGCACGTCCAACTCGCCCTTGGAGCCGTCGCCGCCCTCGTCGCCCGAGGCCGGGCGGTTGGACAGCGCCTCGATCTGGCGCAGATCGTCCAGCACCGCCTCGCGGGCGTCCTGCTCCAGCATCTCGGACAGGCGCAGCATCTGCAGGCGGATGAACAGCTCCTGGCGGCGGCGCTGGCGCTCGCGCCGCTCCTCCAGGAGGTCGATCTTGATGGCGTTCTCGCGGAAGACGCCCACGGTGCTGGCGATGCGGCCGATCTCGTCGTTTTCGTGACGCACGTCCAGCATCACCGAGGTGTCGCCCCGCGACAGGGCGTTCAGCACCGCGATGGCCTGATCGAGGGGGTCGAAGGAGCGGCGCAGATAGACCGAGAACACCGCCAGGACGAAGACCAGGAACAGCCCCACCGCCCCGATGGCGATCAGGCGGATTTCATGCTGCCGGGCCTGGGTGCTGGTGGAATCGCGCACGCTGACCAGGGCGCCGATCACCCGGCCCTCGCCGTCGGCCAGGGGGAACACCACCACGGAATAGAAGCGCGAGCCGTCCCGCCAGCTTTCCAGCCGGCTCTTGCGCACCGAGATCTTGGACTCGAACACCTTCCACAGCAGGTCGTTGGTTCCGTCGGTCATGGCTCCGGCGCGGTCGACCAGGAAGACGTCGGAACCGGTGGAGGCCTTGAACTCCTCCAGCGGCGGCCTCAAGTCGGACACGATGGTCGCCACGCCCACCACCGCCCCGTCCAGCCCCAGCAGCGGCAGGGTGATGGCGGCGATGAACTGCTTGTCGCTGTTCTGGGTGATGCCGGTGCGCGCCTTGCCGCTGTCGGCGATCAGCCGCACGGTTCCGGCGTCCACCAGGGGCGTTTCCAGCAGCGACCCCTTGGAGGTATAGAGCAGGTCGCCGTCCAGGCCGACGATCTCCACCCGTCCCACGCCCCGTCGAGTCAGGCCGGCAAGGGTGGGCGCCATGAGCTCGCGGGCCTCGCTCGGGCTCTTGCGGGCGATGGCGGCGATCATGTCCTGGTTGGCGGCCAGCAGCGGCGCCGCCGCCTCCAGCCGCTGGACGGTGTTCTCCACCAGCTTGTCCCAGAAGATCTGCTGGCCGTTCAGCGTGGCCTGGACATAGCGCTCGTCGGCCAGTTCCTCGTTCTTCACGCCGGCGAAGAACAGCCCCGCCACCAGCAGGGAATAGGTGACGGTGACGATCAGCGTTACGCGGGTACGGAGCAGCATGCATCCCCCCGCCCGTTGGCCACCGCCTTGGCCACCGCACTGGGCATGGCCATGTCCGGCGGCAGGAAGCCCGACAGAATCTCAAGATATTCCGCCGGCTCGAACAGCTTCAGCCCCTTGGCCTTGAAGTCGGCGAAGGGCTCGGGACCGGGCAGCGAGCCGTACTGGCGCAGGCTGAAATCCTGCTTCTCGTACTGGGGCTCCAATCCCTGGCGCAGCCGCGCCAGCATGGCGAGGAACAGGTCCAGGCCCGGACGGTAGGTGTTGACCACGTGCCAGAGCAGCGAGCGGTTCCGATCGACGGGCAGATAGCCGATCCCGACGATGGGGCCGGTGTCGATGCCCTTGTCCACCCGGTGCAGCGTGCAGCCGATGGAGTCCGAACCATCGAGCATGCAGCGGAACGGCGCGAACAGCCCGGCATAGCGTGGCAGGGCGCCGGGATGGACGTTGTAGGTGCCCAGCCTCGGAATTTCGTAGGTATTGGGCTTGAAGATCAGCGAGAAGCGCGCCGAGATGGTCAGGTCGGGGGCGAAGGCGCGGATACGGGCCTCGCCCTCGGGGCCGTTGAGGTCGGAGATGCTCTCGATGGTGATGCCGTAGCGGGCCGCCAGACCGGCGAAGGTGAGAAGCGGCGCCCCTTTCGCCTCGGCCCGGTCGATGAGCGGGAACAGGATGTCCATGGGCAGGTCGCGCTCGTGGAACTTGATCTCCGCCAGTTCGGGGACGGTGTTCTCCACCGGCCGCGTCTTCTCGCTCATCAGCACCGTCACCGTGTCGCCGGCCAGATGAGGCAGCAAGGTGTTGAGAATCAGGGCCCCGGCCAGATCCATCTTGGTGCAGACGAGAATGCGGAGCGGCGGCTGGGCGGGGTTCAAGGCTTGTTCTCCTTGGCCTCGGTGCGCTCGATGATCTCGGCCAGCCCCATCAGCTTCATGGGGGGAAAGAGACCGATCTGGCGCACCACCGGCATGTTGATCAGCACCGACAGCCGCTTGGGCGCATCGATGGGAATGTCCTTGGGGGCGATCTTGCGGACCAGGATCTGCTCCGCCTTGTAGGCGGTCAGCTGGCCCACCGTGTAATAGCGGTAGACGCCGCCGATCATGGCCTTGGAGGTCACCACCGGGTTCTCCGCCGCGGCGAAGGTGGGGATGGCATGGTCCAGCGCCGCCTGGGTCAGGATGTCGCGGTTGATGTTGAGGAAGGTGTCCGGCGGGATATAGAGGAAATCCACCCGCGCCGCCTTGATCTCCGCCACCTTGGCCGGGATGCTGGACGGCTGGGGCTTGCCCCCCTCCACCTCCACGGGCAGCGCCACCACGTCGAAGCCGGTGGCCTTGCCGATGCCGTCGAGCTGATCGGCCGCCACCTGGGAATTGCGCTCCAGCGGATTGTAGACCATCCCCAGCCGCTTGATGGGCCGGTAGGACTGGATCAGGTTGACCTGGGTCTCCATGGGCACCAGGTAGAGCGTGCCGGTGATGTTGCGCTCCGACGAGCCCAGGCTGGGGACCACGCCGCCCACCGGCTGCGACACCACGGCGAACACCGCCGGAATGTCGGTGATGTGGCGCGCCGGATCGACGGCGTCGAAACGGCCCAGCATCTCCTCGCTGACCGTGGTGCCCCAGGTGAACACCAGATCCACCTTCAGCGCCTTGGCCTCGGCGACGAATTCCGCCAGCCTGGCCTTGTCCTGGCCGGCGTCGCGGATGATCAGCTCCACCGGGATGCCCTGGTTGGCGAAGTAGTCCTTGAAGCCCTGGGCGGCATCCTCCCAGCCTCGCCACAACGCCATGTAGATGCGGAACGGCTTGGCCGCCGGCTCGGCCGCCATGGCCGCCCCGGACACGAGCAGAGTTGCGAACGTCAGGATCAGGGCGAAAATCCGTCTCATTCGTCCCACTCCGCCTCGATGTGGGGGCCGGCGTGATAGGCGAAGGACATCAGGGCGAACACCACAGCCATGGCCAGAACCACCCAGCCCAGCGCCACCACGGCGCCCTCGTAGCCGCAGACCGGAATCAGGGCCGCCGCCAGCAAAGGCCCGGCGAAGCTGCCGATACGCTCGGCCAGACGCAGGAAGGCCAGCACGTTGGTCTGGCCGATGGCGCGGCACTCGGTCCAGCACAGATCGGGGATCATGGCCAGCTGCGGCGAGGCCGACAGCCCGTGCGAGATGCCCAGCAGCAGAATCGCCACCTGCATGGCCATCACCGGCTCGCCCCAGAAGGACGGAAGAATCAGGCCGGCCCCGCCGATCAGGCCGCCCACCGCCACCAGACCGGCCCGCCAGCCCACCCGGTCGGCAAAGCGCGCCACCAGCGGCGACAACAGCACCACCGACACCGGATAGGCCATCATCATCCGCGCCATGTCGCCCAGATCGAGGGAGGTGTTCCGCGACAGGGTCAGCGGCACCAGGAAGAACAGGAAGCCGGTCAGCGCGATCTTGGACGGAATGGCCGCGAAGGCCACCAGCGCCGAAAAGCGCCAGTTGCGCAGCAGGCGCAGGAAGTCCCGCTTGCGGGGGCTGGGCCCCTCGGCCACGGGCTGGGCGCTGTCCAGCAGGCGCCAGATCAGCACGGCGGTCACCACGGTCAGCGCAGCCGCCACCAGGAAGGTGACGCGGTATCCCATCCGCTCGGCCAGCACGCCGCCGATGCCGGTGCCGCACACGCTGGCGGTCAGCACGGCGCCCACATAGACTCCCAGTCCCTGGGTGCGGCTCTGCTGCTTGGACACCTGGGCGATATAGCCCTGGCAGGCCATGGTGATGAAGGCGTAGCCCAGCGCCGTGGACAGACGCCAGAGGATCAGATCGTAGACCGACACCGCCAGCCCCGACATGACGAAGCCGATGGTGGCCGGCACCAGGCCGATCAGGAACACCCGGCGCGCCCCCAGCCGGTTGGCCATCAGCGAGGCCGACGGCGAGGCCAGCGCTATCACCAGCATGAACACCGCGATGGGCAGCCCCATGACCATTTCGGGCGAAAGGCCGGGAATGGGGGCGTACAGGTCGCGGATGTAGAGCGGCATGAACGAGCGCGAGATTTCCTCGGCGAACACGAACAGGAACAGCGGCAGGCGGATGTCGGTGGCCTGATGCTCGTTGATGATCTCGGGCTGGCCGTTGCGGGAGAAGCGGAACAGGAACCGCACCCGGGATTCGATGTCCCTCACCTTCTCGACCACGCCCTGGTCGAAATGGGCGGCCTTGACCTCGTCGATATAGGCCTCGAGCCGGCGGAACAGCTGGTCGGCGAGCCGGATGGCGCTGTTGAAGCCGTGAACGAAGCGCCCCACTTCGTCGTCCGAGGTGATTCCGGCCGAGCAGCTGAAGTCGCCCCGCCTCACCCGGTCCATCACCACACCCACCACCCGCATGGGGCCGGTGATGTTGAAGGTCACCACGAACAGCAGGATTTCCACCGCCACCAGCAGCGCCACCAGGGTGACCACGCCCAGGTCGATGAGAATCTCCTGCAGCCTTCCCCGCACATAATCCTGGTCCATGCCCACGTGGACATGGCCGATGCGGCTGCCCTTGATGGTCAGGGGCTGGGCCATGTCGATGAAGGCGCCCAGGGTGAATTTGCGCGGATGATCCATGTCGGCGGTGAAATCCGCCCCGCCATAGACGGATTCCAGGGCCGCAGGTTCGGCGCCCTCGGCGAAGAGGACCTTGCCGCTGCGATCGGTGATGGCCAGATAGCGCAGTTCCGGGTTGGCGGCCAGGACGGGGGCGAAGAACTGATCCACCCCCTGCAACTGGTCGAGCGGAATGCCGTAGCCCACCGCCCGCTCCACCGAGGCCTCCAGGTCGCGGCCGATGGCCTCGGCCTTCTTGTCCATCTCGGGAACCAGGCCTCGGCTGAACTCGTCGGTGGCCTCGTGGGCGATCCAGCCCACCGGCGGCACCAGAACCAGGATCACCAGCAGCAGCAGGCGGAGGAACAGCGGGCGGGTGCGGTCGAGGGTCATGGCCCGGCCCTCACATCAGCCGGTCGAGACGGCCGACTTCGTCGGTGGCGTCCTTGACGTGGTCGATGGTCTCGCGGGTCTTGCCCACGAACTCGGCGAAGCGCTCCTCGAAGGAATCGCCGCCCGCGTCGGGAACGGCGAGCCCCCCCACGGACAGCACATCCCCCATGGCCTTTTCCATGCTGCCCAGCTTGCGCCCCACTCCGGCGAACAGGACGTAAAGCCCCACCACCGCCACGGCCGAGGCCGCCAGCAACGCGACGGCGATGCTTTTCAGCAACTGGGTCAGCAGGCCGGCAACGCCCCGTTCCACATAGGCGATGGGATAGCGCAGCACGACGCCGCCTTCCACCTTGCCCAGATTGTTGACCAGGGGCAGGCCGACGATCAGGTTGTCCTCGTCCACCACGCTGAACGATTGCTGCATGCCGCTGCGGATGGCCTCGGCCAGGGGCTCGGACACCCGGGTGCCGATGGCGCCGCGATCGGTGTCGAACAGCACCTCGCCCCGGTAGTCGTAAACCTCGACCGCCAGGATCTGGGGGTCGCGGGATTTCTCGCGCTCGATGATCTCCTGCACCTGGCGGAGCTGGCGCAACGCAAACCCCAGGTTGAGACTGTCCTCCACCCTCTTCTTGATGGTGAACACCACGAAGGAGTAACGGGACTGCACCTGGGCGGAATAGACGCTTTCGAACTTGTAGTAGGCGAAGAAGGCGGTTACCAGCAAGGTGGCGGTCAGGATGGAAACCAGCGCCAGCGAGACCTTGCGGGCCAGCGACCAGCGCACGGGGCGAGCCGGTGGAAGGCAGGCGCCGGTGCCGCCCGCGATGCTGGATTGCCCCATTAATTCCAAGACCCGTTATCCTTCCCACCGGGCGACGGTTGAACCAAGCGGCCGAAGCGATTAGAAGCAGGTTCTGTTTATAAGATATTTACCCAAGCCGTCCAAGTGCGTGGAGGCCTGAATTCCCAGGTATATCGGAGAATCTTCATTCCCCGTCCAATCATGTGGACCCTCGAGTAAAAGATTCCAATGACTTCACAACACGGACATACAGTGTTCACCTCATTCGATGCTATACCAGCGACATATCCAATCGGAATCTTCGACTCCGGGGTGGGGGGGCTGACCATTGCCGCAGCCATTCGGCGCACCATGCCCGATGAAAAGCTGCTCTATCTGGGCGACGTGGCCCGCCAGCCCTACGGCACCAAATCTCCGCGCACCGTGACCCGCTATGCGGTCCAGGCTTCTGAATTTCTGGTTGAGAAGGGCATCAAGGCATTGGTGGTGGCCTGCAACACCGCCTCGGCGGTGGCGCTGGACGCCATTTCGGAGCGCTTTCCCGGCCTGCCGGTCCTCGGCGTGGTGGAAGCGGGCGCCGATGGCGCGGCGCGCGCCTCGGCCCGAGGGCGCATCGTGGTCGCCGCCACGGAAGGCACCTGCCGCTCCGAAGCCTACGAGCGCGCCATCGCGCTGCGCCGCCAGGACGCCACAGTGCGTTGCATCCCCTGTCCGCTGTTCGTCGCCCTGGCCGAGGAGGGGCTGACCGACGGCCCCATCGTCGAGAGCGTGGCGCGCCACTACCTGGGCTCGCTGTTCGATAGGGACAAGGGAGCGGACGGCGAGGCTGGCGACTGCCTGGTCCTGGGCTGCACCCATTTCCCGCTGCTGGCCCCCGCCTTGGCGCGCCTGGCCGGGCCCGGCGTCACCCTGGTGGATTGCGCCGAGGCGACCGCGTCCATGCTGGTCCGATTGCTGGAAGGGCGCGAAGCCCCACGGGGAAGCGGCGGCGGCCTTCAGCTGATCTCCACCGACGCGCCGGAGCGCTTCTCCCGCATGGCGGGCAAGCTGTTTCCCGCCATGGGGCCGTCGCCGGCGGTGGAACTGGCGGACCTCTGAAGCTTCGGGCTATTCCACCGGAACCAGATCGTCGATCATGGGACCGGCCAGACGCAGCGCCATGGCGCAGACCGATTGCTCGCCGCATTGGGAAGAGCACGACCGGACGCTGTCGATGAGCCGAAGGCATTCCGAATACTTGCCCTCGCCGTAAAGGCGCCGGGCCTCGGACAACATGGCGATGCAGCGGTAGGATTGTCCGGTCACCGTCTCTCCCCACCGGATCAGGCGGCGCAGGCCGCCGCCTGGGAATAAAGCTCGTCCACCAGGATTCGGGCGACACCCGGGGTCAGGCTGGAGTCCCGCGCCAGCAGCACCGCCCGCGCCGCGTCGCGTTCCTCGGCATGATCCAGGCCCAACCGCCGAGCGGCGGCGATGGCGCTGCCGATGATCTCGATGAGTGAACCGTTCATGTCCTGCCCCGAATGCCGACCGTTGGAATTTGTCCACTTCATGATGGAACCCGTTGATGTCCCAGGCCAGACACGAAGCGAGAGGATTTGTGAGTCCATGTAGCGAAGCCAAACGTTTTCCCGCGCATCCGGCACGGAACGACGAAAATTGACGATGGTCAATTACGGTTATTGAATATTAAGCCGCCTTAATTATTCACCCCTGGAAATTCGCTCCATTGGAGGGAATCTCCGTTGACTCTGGAGTAGGTGACGCCTTAAACCCGTGTCGTCGTCTTGACATTCATTTGGAGCGGCCGGACGAATGAGCGGCGGCATCTTGAGTCGAAGCGGTTGGTTGCGGGGGATACGGGTCCGGTGGACCGGTATCGCGCGGCTGCTGCTGTTGGCTTTTGCCCTGCAACTGGCCGTGCCGCTGTTCAACGCGGGCGGCATCGCCGCCCTGGCCGGCGAGGCGGCCTTCCAGGCCGACCTGCAATCGTCGCTCTGCCACGACGGCAAGGTCGACGCGGCGCCGGACAGTGTTCCGGCCTCCTCGCCGCAGATTCGGCACTGTGTCTTCTGCCTGCCCATGGCCGGCGATCCGGCCATGGCGGGATTCGCCGTACAGCCCCCCATTCCCACCGCCACCGAGACCATCGCGCCCCACCTGGCCGACGATCAGGTGCCTTTGTCCGCGCGCCCGGCCTTCGCCCGCTCCCGCGCGCCCCCGTCCACGCCTCGCACCGTCTGAACCTTTCCTGCCCCATCGGGGGCATTTCACGGTTTTCGAGGATCGACCATGCCCGCCCTGATCTCCCGCCGCGCCATGCTGTGCGCCGGCACCGCCCTTTGCTCCATTCTGGCCGTGGCGTCCGGCCCGGCTTATTGCGCCGACGCCGCCGCCGACATGCCGGAAGTGGTGATTCAGGAAAAGCCGAGCGTGATGGAAAAGTACAAGCTTCCCAATACCTCGGAATCCATCACCGCCGAAAAGATGGCCGACACCATCAACGTGGTCGATCCCGAGGACGCGGTGAAGTACATGCCTAGCCTTTCGGTCCGCAAACGCAACAACGGCGACACCCAGGCGGTTCTGATGACGCGGACCTGGGGCTATAGTTCCAGCGCCCGTTCCCTGGTCTATGTGGACGACATTCCGATCTCGGCCCTGATCGCCAACGACAATACCAAGGGCGGACCACGCTGGGGCATGGTGGCCCCCGAGGAGATCGAGCGGGTCGACATGATGTACGGCCCCTTCTCCGCCCAGCATGCCGGCAATTCCATGGGCGGCGTGCTGCAGATCACCACCCGCATGCCGGAGAAACTGGAAGCCAGCGCCAAGCAGACCGAGACGCTGCAATATTTCGATCTTTACCAGACCAAGGACACCTATCGCACCGACAAGAGCAGCGCCACTCTCGGCCACAAGCTCGGCGATTTCTCGTTCTTCCTCGCCGGGTCGAGTACCTACAGCGAATCCCAACCGGTCAGCGTCCTGACCCGCGGCAACACCACCGGCCTGACCAGCACCACCGGCACCATCGCCGCCGTGAACAAGTCCGGCGCCACCGCCAACGTGGTGGGTGTGGGCGGATTGCTGCGCACCGAAATGCAGAATTTCAAGGCCAAATTCGCCTACGACCTCACCCCCGAGATCAAGGCCACCTATACCCTTGGTTTCTGGCAGAATCATGGGCGCTCGCGGGTCGAGAGCTATCTGAAGGATACCAGTGGCGCCACCACCTTCGGCGCGGCCGACACGTCGGGCAGCAACAATGGCGGCACCTTCGCCGCCGCCAATTACATCCTCGAGCAGGTGCAGACCTCGCACGCCCTGTCGCTGAAATCCGACACCAAGGGCAAGTGGGACTTCGAGGGCAACCTTACCCACGTGCACTACGACCGCGATATCCAGAAGCAGCCCCTGGGCACCACCGGCGGCACCACCTTCACCACCAACGGCAAGTATACCCAGATGGACGGCACCAACTGGACGACGTCCGACGTGAAGGGCATCTTCCGCCCCAACGGTCCCGGCGGCGCCCACGAGGCCAGTTTCGGTGCTCATTACGACCGCTACATCCTGTTCGCCCCCACCTACACCACCTCCAACTGGCGGACCGAGGCCCCGGTGACCGGGACGATCGCGGATTCACGCGGCAACACCCAGACCTATGCCGCCTGGGCCCAGGATGTCTGGAAGCTGACCAATACCGTCAAGGCCACCTTTGGCGGGCGCTACGAATACTGGGAGACCTTCAAGGGCTTCGTCCAGAGCTCGGCAAGCAGCAGCGCCGCCGCCAAGGACAGTGACCGCACCGCGTTCTCCCCCAAGGGCTCGCTGGCCTGGGATTTCGCTCCCCAATGGACGGTCTCCGGCTCGGCGGCCAAGTCCACCCGCTTCCCCACCGTGTCCGAACTGTATCTGAGCACCGGCACCGGCACCAACACCACCATCGCCAATCCCGACCTCAAGCCCGAGCGGGTCAACAGCTATGAACTGGCGCTGGAGACCACCCTGGGCGACGGCAAAAGCCGGATCTCGCTGTTCCAGGAGAACGTCACCAACGCCCTGATCAGCCAGTCCACCGCCAGCGCCACCGGCACCTCCACCTACGTCACCAACGTGCGTGAGATCCGCAATCGCGGCGTCGAACTCGCCTCGCAGCAGAACAACGTGGTGATCCCCGGCCTGGAACTGGCCGGCAGCCTCACCTACGTGGATGCGGAAATCCTCGAGAACCCCACCTGGGGCAGCGGCACCCAGACGGTGGGCAAGCGGGTTCCCAACATCCCCATGCTGCGCGGCACGGTGGCTGCCACCTACCGGCCGAATGACGAATGGGCCTTCACCACGGCGGCCCGCTACCAGGACCGCATGGCCACCACCATGGACAATACCGACTACGTCAACAAGGTGTACGGCTCCTTTGACTCGTTCTTCGTGATCGACGTGCGCACCCGCTACAAGCACAGCGAGAACCTCGAGGCCGCCATCGGCATCGACAACGTCAACGACTGCAAGTTCTACGAGTTCCACCCCTTCCCCCAGCGCACCTTCATCGCCGAAATGAAGCTGAAGCTGTAGGAGCGCCATCCATGTCGAGCAAGATCCTTTCCCTGCTCTTCGCCGGACTGACGGTTCTGTCGGCTCCGGCGGCCGGGGCGGCGGAAGCCGGCCACAAGGGGCACGGCCCCGCCCTGCCCCCCGGTTGCTCGGCCGAAGACACCCGGCTGGCCTGCGCCACCCAGGCCACCCCCCTCCTCCTGGCCGACGGCACCCTGATCCTCGGCTGGGCGGCGGGCGGGCGGGTGATGGCGGCGCGCTCGACCGATCTGGGGGCGTCGTTCGCCCCTCCTCGGCCGCTCAATGCGGAACGCCAGACCATCGACGCCAACGCCGATGCCCGCATCGCCCTGGCCGCCGATTCCAAGGGCAGGATCTTCGCCGCCTGGGCCAGCCGCGACAAATCCTATAACGGCGCCATGGTGCTTGCCCGCTCCCTGGACGGCGGCACGACCTTCCTGCCTCCCAAATCCGTGGCTTCCGATCCCGCCAGCCAGCGCTTTCCCGCCCTCAAGGTGGACGGGCACGACCGCCTGTATCTCGGCTGGATCGACAAACGGGGCGCCGCCGCCGCCAAGGCCGCCGGCCATCCGCACAAGGGCGGCGGCCTGGGGCTGGCCTGGTCCGATGACGGCGGCGAGACCTTCGCCCATGAAGGAATCGCCCTGCCCGATGTCTGCGAGTGCTGCCGCATCGGGCTGGACCTCACCCCCGACGGTCGCCCGGTGGCCCTGTGGCGTCACATCTTCGAGCCCAATATCCGCGACCATGCCGTGATGGTTTTCGCCGACCGCGACCATCCCGGCCCCCTTCGCAAGATCGCCGAAGACAACTGGCGCATCGACGCCTGCCCCCATGTGGGGCCGTCCCTGGCGGTGGCGGCCGATGGGGCCATGCACGCGGCCTGGTACAGCGGCGGCGGCAACCGCAAGGGAGTGTTCATCGCCCAGGCCCCCGGACCGGATGCGGCCTTCTCCGCGCCGCGCCCCCTGGGCAATGCCGCACATACCGTCACCCAGCCCCACCTCCTGGCGCTCAAAGGGCGGGTGTGGCTGGCCTGGAAGGAGTTCGACGGAGAGAACACCACGGTCCAGGTCCAGTCCTCGGACGATTCCGGCCGCACATGGTCGCAGCCCCGTGGCCTGGCCCAAACGCGGGATGGTTCGGACCGGCCGATTCTGCTCGGCAACGGGACGCAAGCCTTCCTGTCCTGGATCACCGCCGCCGAAGGCTGGCGGCTGATCGCGGTGGAGTAGCCATGTACGCGGCACGCCAACGGCCGTCTTCCCAAAGGCGTCTGGCCGGTCTGGCCGGGGTGGTGGCGTTGCACGCCGCCGCCATTTACGCCCTGGCCAATGGGCTGGGGCATTGCGCCGTCGAAATCCTGAAGGCGCCGCTGGAGGCCAAGGTCGTCGCCGAACTGATCAAGCCGCCGCCGCCCAAGGTCGAACCGCCGCCGCCCCAGCCCAAAGCGGTGAAGCCGCCGCCGCCCGCCTATGTTCCGCCGCCCAAGGTTCGGGTTCAGGCGCCGCCGCCCGCCGCCATCACCGCCACCACCGACATTGCCCCCACCGCGCCCACGCCGCCCGCCGCCATCGTGGCACCGACGCCCGAGCCGGTGCACGAGGTGGTCAAGGTGCCGCCGACCCTCGACCAGAACCGCCCCTGCAAGCCGCCGCAATATCCCCTGGCGTCCCGCCGGGCCGAGGAAAGCGGGGCGGTGGTGTTGAAATTCCTGATCGAGGCCGACGGTTCGGTGATGGAAAGCGTCGTCGAGGCCTCCAGCGGCTTCGAACGCCTGGACGAGGCGGCGCGTCAGGCCCTGGCTCTGTGCCGCTTCAAGCCCGGCACCGTCGACGGCCGCCCCGAACGCTCGTGGGCCCGCATCCGCTATGTCTGGAAACTGCAATGACCGGAAACAAGACCATGCTCCGTATCGCCTTCGCCGCCCTGCCGCTGCTGCTGCTGGCCGACCCGGCCCTCGCCGGCCACGTGGAGGACGGGCACGCCGTCGCCAAGCAGGTGGTGGACAATCCTTATGGCCTGGACGCCCTGTGGGCCCAGGGTGATTTCGTCTCCAAGGGGACCCTGATCATCCTGGCCCTGATGTCCATGGCGTCGTGGTACATCCTGGTGGTCAAGCTGGTGGAGCAGGCCCGCATGATGCGCCACGCCAAGGCCGCCGCCGCCGGGTTCTGGAAGGCGGCTTCCGTGGCCGAGGGCGCCCGCGCCCTGGCCGAGGACAGCCCCTTCCGCTTCGTGGCCGCCGCCGGCATCGAGGCCGCCCAGCACCACGAGGGCTCGCTGACCGAGAAGATCGACCTGCACACCTGGGTGACCATGTCCATCCAGCGTTCGGTGAGCGAGATCGTCTCCGACCTGCAGGGCGGGCTGGCCATCCTGGCCACCGTGGGCTCCACCGCCCCCTTCGTCGGGCTGTTCGGCACCGTCTGGGGTATCTACCACGCGCTCACCGCCATCGGCATCGCCGGACAGGCGGCCATCGACAAGGTGGCCGGACCGGTGGGCGAGGCGCTGATCATGACCGCCTTCGGCCTGGCCGTGGCCGTGCCCGCCGTGCTGGGCTACAACCTGCTGGTGCGGCGCAACAAGCTGGTGGCCGAGAAGGTCAGGGCCTTCGCCGCCGACCTGCACGCGGTGCTGCTGGCCGGCTCCAACGGCGGGGCCAGCCTGCGGGTGGTGCGCTGATGGCCATCTCCTTCGGCCCGGCCGGCGAAGACGGCGACGAGGACGGCGTGATGGCGTCCATCAACACCACGCCCCTGGTGGATGTGATGCTGGTGCTGCTGATCATCTTCCTCATCACCATCCCGGTGGTGACCCATACCGTGCCGCTGCAATTGCCCAAGGAAGCCAACCAGCCCACCATCACCCAGCCCGGCAACGTCACCATCGCCGTGGATCATCACGGCACGGTCTGGTGGAACGAGGAAGGCCTCGGCAGCCGTGCCGACCTCGCCGCCCGCCTGGATGCGGCGGCGGCCAGGGCGCCCCAGCCGGAAATCCACATCCGGGGCGACAAGGACGTGGCCTACGAGCATGTGGGCCGCGTGCTGGCCGCCGCGCAACGGGCCGGCATCACCAAGGTCAGCTTCATCACCGAACCGCCGCCGCGCTGAGGTCTCCATGTTCGAAGAGCAATCAGACGACCCCGACGTGATGATCGACATCAACACCACGCCGCTGATCGACGTGATGCTGGTGCTGCTGATCATGCTGATCATCACCATTCCGCTGCAGACCCATTCGGTGAAGCTCGACATGCCCCAGGGGCCGCCGCCGCCCGCCGCCATCCTGCCCGAGGTGGTGCGCATCGACATCGACGCCCAGGGCCGGATCGGCTGGAACGGCGAACCGGTCGCCGATCGCGCCGAGCTGGACGCCAGACTGCGCCAGGCGGCCACCGCCGCCAACCCGCCGGAAGTCCACGTCCGCCCCGACAAGGCCGTCGCCTACGCCCACGTGGCCGGCGTGATGGCGAGCGCCCAGCACCAGGGCGTCACCAGGCTGGGCGTGGTGGGCGCGGAGCAGTTCCTGGATTAATCCAGCGAAAACGGGTCGTCGGGCGCCACGACCAGGGTGCCGGTCATCTCGGCGCAGACCGCCAGCACGATCAGGGCCAGCAGCAGGCGCAGTTTCTCGCCGCCCAGCTTCGCCCCCAGCCGCGAGCCGAACTGCGCCCCCACCGCGCCGCCCACCAGCAGGATCAGGGCGAGCGGCAGGTCCACCGAATGGGTGGTCAAGGCCTGCAGCAGAGTGACGTTGGCGGTGACGAAGATCATCTGGAACAGCGAAGTCCCCACCACCACGGCGGTGGGCATGCCCAGGATGTAGATCATCATGGGCACCAGGATGAAGCCGCCGCCCACCCCCATCAGGGCGGCCAGCAGGCCGCCGAAGGCGCCCACCCCCAGGGGCAGCAGGGCGCTGATGTAAAGGCCCGACCGGGGAAAGCGCGTCCGCCAGGGCAAGCCGTGCCACACATGATGGACATGGCGCTTGCCGGCGGGGCGTCCCGCCGCACCGGCCCGCATGGCCAGCAGGGTCTCCACCAGCATCAGCAGGCCCACCGATCCCAGGAAGCCCACATAGGACAGGCTGATCACCAGATCGATCTGTCCCAGGCGCTTCAACAGGGCGAACAGCCAGACGCCCGCCGCCGAACCGGCAAAGCCGCCGGCCAGCAGGAACAGCGCCATCTTGACGTCCACGTTGCGCCGACGCCAATGGGCGAACACCCCCGACACCGACGAGCCCAGGACCTGATTGGCCCCCGACGCCACCGCCACCGCCGGCGGAATGCCCAGCATGATCAGCAGCGGGGTCAGCAGGAAGCCGCCGCCCACCCCGAAGATGCCGGACAGAACCCCGATTCCCCCGCCCACCGCCAGCAGGCTGAAGACGCCCACCGATTGCTCGGCGATTGGCAGGTAGATACTGGGCACCGTTCCATCTCCTCGATCCGGTGGCCCATCCTAGCCGGCGAAGATGACGTGGAGATGACGGCGGCGCCCCGATGCCATGTTATTTCCGCATGAAAGCCTTGCCGCCATTTCTAGCCAAACGGTTAGCTAGACAGCTGTCCCTCTCGGGGCATATATACCCTCGGTATAAGACGGACGGGGAGAGGGTGCATATGCGTATCAACGAGCCGATCACCAATACCGAGATCGAACTCCCCGAAGGCACCATCCTGGTGTCCAAGACCGATCTGGGGGGCCGCATCACCTTCGTGAACCAGGCCTTCGTCGAGATCAGTGGCTTTTCCGAAGAAGAGCTGATGGGCGCGCCGCATAACATCGTCCGCCATCCCCACATGCCCGAAGTGGCCTTCGCCGATCTGTGGACCACCATCAAGGCCGGCAAGCCGTGGGAAGGCATCGTCAAGAACCGCGCCAAGAACGGCGACCATTACTGGGTCCGCGCCAACGCCACCCCGGAGATGGAAGACGGCCAGATCACCGGCTACATCTCCATCCGGACCGCCCCCTCCCGCGCCCAGATCGACGCCGCCGAGCATCTTTACGAACAGGTCCGCACCGGCAAGGCCCGCAACGTCAAGGTCGAGGAAGGCCAGGTGGTCAGCACCACCCTGGCCGCCCGCCTGGGCCGCACCTTCAACTCCATCTCCGGCCGGCTTGCCGTGATCGTCACGGTAATGGTGATGGTGATGGGCATCGTCGCCTGGTTCACCCTGGACGGAATGAACGATACCAACGAGGCGCTGAAGAGCGTCTACGAGCAACGGACCGTTCCGGCGGGCCAGTTCGTCGATATCGTCGACCGCATGCGCGAGAACATGCTGCTGGCCCAGCAGATGCAGATCGACCTGAATGGCGGCCAACCGGATTCCGTGGCCCGGCGGGTGCTCCGCATCCGCGCCAATGCCGAGCACATCGCCTCGGTGTGGAAGGCCTACCGCGCCAACCCGCTGACCGGTGAAGAGGCCGAACTGGCCGGCGATTTCGAAGCAAGGCGGGCCGACTTCGTCCAGCAGGGGCTGATGGCGGCCATCGATCTGGCGGAAAAAGGCGATGCGGCCGCGCTCAGCCGCCACAACGCCACCACGCTGTTTCCGCTGTTCGAGCAGGCCCATGAGGTTCTGAAGGATCTCCTGACCCTGCAATTGCGTCAGGCGGCGGAGCTTTACGAAGGGGCGCGCAGCGATTTCACCCACCACATGCGCCTGGGCCTGTCGACGCTGATCGCGGGAACACTGCTGGCCACCTTCATGGCCGTGGTCCTGATCCGCTATCTCCGCCGGCCCATCGCCACCCTGGAACACCATTTCGACGCCATCGCGCGGGGCGACTTCACCCACGAGATCAAGGCCGAGGAGGTCCGCGAGTTCCAGCGGTCCAGCGCCCTGCTCCGCGCCATGGAGGCCAAGCTGGCCTACAGCGTCCAGGAACGCGGCGAGAATGCCCGCAAGGCCCAGGAAAAACTGCGCACCGAGATGCTCAATCTCACCGAGCTGCTGGAAGCCGAGGTGGAGACCACGGTGGCGGAGATCTCCACCCAGGCGGAACGCCTGAAGGAAGGCGCCGCCCACCTGCTCTCCACCGCCGAGGAAGTGCGCGGCAAGTCGGAAACCGTGGCCCACGCCATCGAGATCACCAGCGGCAACGTCCAGACCGTGGCCGGCGCCACCGAGGAGCTGGAGGCCTCGTCGCGCGAGATCACCTCGCGCATCCAGCGCAGTGCCGAGCACAGCGCGGCGGCCCGCCAGCGGGTGGACGACGCCAGTTCCAGCGTCGGAACCCTGACCGAGGCCACGGCCCGCATCGGCGACGTGGTCAGCCTGATCCAGACCATCGCCGGGCAGACCCGCATGCTGGCCCTGAACGCCACCATCGAGGCGGCCAGGGCCGGCGACGCGGGCAAGGGCTTCGCCGTGGTGGCCTCCGAGGTCAAGGGGCTGGCCGAGCAGACCGAGGACGCCATCGGCCGCGTCAACGCCCAGGCCCGCGACATCGAAACCACCACCCAGGCGGCGGTCGCCACCGTTCAGGCCGTGGCCGACACCATCTCCGACATGGAGCAGATCGCCACCCAGATCGCCGCCTCCACCGACGAGCAGCGCGCCGCCACCGGCGAAATCATGTCCAGCGCCGTGCAGGCCGCCGACCATACCCGCGACGTGGCCCAGGCCGCCGCCGACGTGCTGAAGGCGTCCCAGCAGACCGGCCTGACGGCCCGCAAGGTCAGCGAGCTGTCCATGCTGGTCAACCACGACATCGGCGCCCTGCAGCGCCGCCTCAACGTCATCCTGCGCACCTCGTACGGCGGCAACCGCCGCGCCGTCGATCGCATCCCCGCCTCGCTGGAATTCACCGCCGATTTCGCCGGCCATACCTTCAGCGGCCATACGGGCGACATCTCGGTGATGGGCGCCCTGCTGGTGGTGGGCAACGCCCCCAGGCTGGAAGGCGAAGTGGGCACCATCACCTTCCCCGGCATCGGCGAAATCCCCACCAAGGCCATCCTGGGCAGCAAGCTGGGCATCCAGTGCCAGTACCTGAAGGTGGGCTCGGAGACCAGACGAAAGCTGAGCGAAGCCATCGAAGCCGCCCAGGCCAAGGACACCCCCTTCATCGACGCGGCCCGCAAGGCCGCCGCCGATGTGGCCCAGGCCTTCGAGCAGGCGGTCAACGCCGGCCGCATCAGTCTGGCCGACCTGTTCGAAAGCGAATACACCCCCATTCCCGACACTGATCCCCAGCAGATGCTGGCCCGGCACAGCGACCTTACCGATCTGGTGGTGCCCGGCATCATCGAGCCGGTGCTGGCCTCCGACCCGCGCGGGGTGTTCTGCTGCGTCGCCGATCGCAACGGCTACATCGCCACCCACAACAAGATCTATTCCCAGCCCCAGCGCCCCGGCGACACGGTGTGGAACACCGCCAACAGCCGCAACCGCCGGATGTTCGACGACCGCACCGGCATCCTGGCGGCCCGCAACACCCGGGAATACCTGGCGCAGACCTATGCCCGCGACATGGGCGGCGGCAATTTCGTGGTGCTGAAGGAAGTCGACTGTCCGATCTTCGTGGGAAAGCGCCACTGGGGCGCCATCCGCTACGGCATCAAGCTCTGAGCGGAACCACCACCGCGAATTCGGCGCCCCCGCCCGCGCGGGGGCGGCAGGATGCGCTGCCGCCGTGCATCTCGGCGATGGCCTTGACCAGATGCAGGCCGATGCCGGTGCCGGGAATCCCCCTGGCGGCCGAGCCGCGGTAGTACTTTTCGAAGACCCGCTCGGCTTCGGCGTCGGGAACGCCCGGCCCCCGGTCCGCCACCAGCAGTTCCAGCCGCTCGTCGCGCCCCCGGGCCTGAATCTCCAGCGTCTGGCCGGCGGGCCCGTAGCGCCTGGCGTTGTCGATCAGGGCGTCGAGGGCGATTCCCAGCAATTCGGCATCGGCGACGCAGTATTCGGGCAGATCGGAGACGGTGACGACGATGTCGCTGTGACCGGGCTCGCGGTTGCGTTCCACCACCCGCTCCAGCAGGTCGGCGGGCGCCATGGGCTGCAATCGCAGGGCCAGCACCGTGTCGCGCTCCCCCGCCAGGCAGGTCTCGATCAGCTTGACCAGCCGGCGCACCGCCCGGCGGATGGCGGCGAAGCGCTCGGACACCTCGGGGCGCACCCGTCCCAAATCCAGTTCCACCACCTGGACCGCGCTGTCGATGATGGCCAGCGGCGTCTTGAACTCGTGGGCCACCATGTCGAAGAAGGTGCGCAGCCGCTGGCGCGAGACCTGTTCGCCGACCAGCGCCGCCTCGGCCTGAAGGCGGGCCTGCTGGATCAGGCGAAGCCGATAGGCCAGGGCGGCACTCAGCAGGGCGACGTGAAGAATGCTGGCCCCGATATCCATGCTGCGCCCAAGATCGGCGGGGACCAGGGGGGTGATCCGGGCGGCGACCTCCATGGCCCAGGCCAGCACCACGGGCAGGAAGGCCAGCATGTAGATGCGGATCACCACATCGTCGTGCTGGCGCAGGGCCTGGCGGACGCCAAGGATCATGCCGGCCACCCCACCCGCCGCGACCAGCGCCTGGGTCGGCAGCACCACCAGATTGAAGGCCGGTTGCAGCACCAGCAGCATTCCCGCAAGGATCAGCCCCGCCCCGCCCATGAACAGCCGGTGCATGAGGGGAAAGACCCGGCCGAGATCGAGAACGCGGTCCCACAGCATCAGCAGGGCAGCCCCGCCCCCCAGCAATCCGATGCCGCTCAGCACATAGTTGGAATCGCCACCGGCGGCGGGAAAGATCAGGGGGGCGAGGCCGGTATGGACCATGCCCCGGCAGAAGATGGTGGCCACGTAGGCGGCATAGGCCAGGATCGGCCCGTCCCGCAGCCAGGCGCCGAACAGGGCCGACACCACCGCCACCACGAGAAGCGCCCCCATGTGCAGGCCATAGATGGCCGAACGCCGGGCTTCCTCCTGGATCAGGGCCGCCGGCCGCCACAGGGCCGCCTGCTCCACCCGGATCTTGTGATGGGAGGCAAGACGCAGATGAATGGTCACCGGCCGGCCTTCCGGCAGGGTCAGGCGGGCGGCATGCAGTCCGGTGGCCAGGTCCAGCTCGCCATTGGGAATGCGACGGCCCAGCCGCGTCTCACTCACTCCGCCGCCGGCATCGGCATCCGGGGCGTAGACCCGCACGTCGTCCATGTCCGGCTCGCCAAAGGCCAGAATCCACTCCGCCGGCTGCCCCGTATCGCGCATGGCCTGGAAGCGCAGCCACAGAACGCCGGTGGTGATGGGGGGAACATGGGGCGAAAACGCCTTTGCCGCCATGTCGACGAGCGTGGCGGAGCCGTCATCCTGGGCATAAGCCGTCATCCGGCCGTCCAGGGAATAGGACGGAGCGGCACCGGTCAGCGCCACCACCGGCGACGCGGTATCGGCGAGGCCCGCGCCGGGAATCGACAGCCACAGTGTCGCCAGGGCGGCGAACAGCCACCCCCGTCCCCGCTGCCCCGCCTGCCGACCGGTCATCCCGCTCCGCTCCATGCCCTAAAGGGGACGAACCTTAACATTTGCACTTCCGCCGCCACAATCCGCTGAAGGTAAGGATTGCCGGACAGGAAAAAGGGCCCGGAGGAAACCTCCGGACCCTTGATCTTTTCGGCTTTCGCCAAACCCAGATTAACGCTTGGAGAACTTACTAGTCGAAGCATATCTTATAGAATCAATATGTTATATTAGGATTTTTTTCCTTGTGTCGAAAATGTAAAATTTTCCAAAATCGATGCATCACCTAAATAATAAGCCGATTTTCCGCTCATACAGGAGCGTTGTCGATTTTAAGCTTAAACGGTGCGGGCACGCGCTAAATCACGCTGCATGAGCTTTAAAACGCGATGCCGGGCGAAAAAAGTAAAGGAGGGACAAAGCCCTCCTTTTGAAAAAGCTAACGATGTAGCGGTCTACTTCACGGTCATGCGCTTCCGCGCTTCCGTGGCGGCGGCTTCCAGCACCTTGTCCAGTTCACCGGCGATCACCGCTTCACGGACCTGGTTCAACACGGTGCGGACAGCTTCCAGCGACTTCCCAGCCGCAATGGACGGCTTGCCCTTCGCCAGTTCCAGCGGCTTGTTGGCATACCGGATGGTGACGAAGAACTCGCCGTTCTGTTCAAACCACCACGGACGGACGTCGATTTCCTTGGACAAGCGGTTGCGCTGGCCGCTCTCGTCCTTCACATAGGTCTTCTTGCCGATGGTGTAGTGGGTGGTTCCCTGGATATGGGCATCCACGGCGGCGATCTGGTGGTTGAGGTTGACCACGAACTTGCCGCGAGCACGGTCAATGGTGCTCACCGTATTCCGGGTGTTCTTCGGGGCCTCGACATTGGACAGGGCCAGGGTCTTGAGAATGGACATGATGTTGCTCCGACAGCGTTGAATAATGCTGTTGGCAACGTCACCCCTTTTTCAGCGCAGGTCTCCCCGGTTCGTCCTAAATATGTTGAAAGGGGGAACGACCATGACCGACGACGCTTGCTTTGAATTTTTGAACGACACGCCAATTCCAACCATCCTGGACAACGACCAGTTCGTTGGGGATTTGGTTGGGATGCGGATCAAGGTGATGCTTAAGCATCCAATCGACGGCGCGGTAAACGGTCCAATGACTGTCTGTAGACAGCGGCCCATAACGTGTCCGACAACCGACTGATCTCGTCCGCCGCGCCCAGCAGATTTCCATGCTTCTTTGCGTGCAGAGCTTGTCCGGTTTGATGCAGGCGGGATGCTAATGAAGCCAAAGCCTCCAAGCTGATCTCACGTCCCATTGCACGTTGGGTCCTGGCATAGCTGGGGCTCTTCAACAGGTATCGGGTGGATAGGTCGTCCCAACTGGTTATCAAATTTGCACGTTTCAACGTGTCGTAGGCTTCTTGCAGGTAATTCATGCGGTTTCCTCGATGTTCAACGGTGGCCTTGTTGCCACCCTTCAAGGGTATTTATCGAAAAAATGTTCAATTGGTGTTCATTTTGAGCGGGTTTGCTCTGGTGCGGGCTAAATACATTTACGGGTGAATGCATCCGTTATAACCATCCAGTAGATCAAGCTTGCCAACTACGCAGGCCCAATGGCGACAGCAACAACCGGACAACAGACGGGCGCTATAAGTGAGGGTGGCACGAAGGAACATCGGTTGAAGTTCGTCATTTAACGCTCGTCACAGAGCTCTTCATCCGGTCGCCACCTAAACCGGCACACCACAGTGATGCTGTGTTGAAGATGACAAGGGGTGCGCTGTCACGAACGACAACACCCAAGGCTGTTGATGCTTAGAGCGTCCGGTATCATCAGCCCTCCGCGTGACCGTCGATGCGACGGTGAAGGAACGGGATCACAGGACTGGTAAAGCACGTCACCAGTTTAACGCCCGTGCGATTGCTCCAACTCAAGCTCATTTCATGTGTTGCCGTCCTTCTCCCCAAAATGGGGGGGAAGGATTTCAATCTTAGCTATTTCATGGATACGGAAGCATTCGCTTCCTTGAAAATATTATTAGAAAATAAGGTGATGAAAATGACACGGAAGCTGTTTGCTGGCGGCGTAAGCCCGACACGAAACAGCGACGTGAGCTAACCGCATCAGCGGTTGGCTATAGAACGTTTCACATAACGAATAGCCATGTCGTCCAGCTTGGCCTGTAGCTTTTCACGTCGAGATATACGGGATTGCATGTCACCGATATCACGTTGCTCGGCTTGTGCATGCCCCCCATACATCAACCCACGAAATGCTGTCAGTTTTTGCTGTGCTTCCAGGTAACGCTGACGCAACAGCTTCATTCTGTGGACGTGTTTCAATGTCAGCTTTGGTGGCTGGTTGGGTATAGTCACGACACGTCCAGTTTCGTGATCGACAGACCGGATCGGTTTCTTACGGACTTTCAGCCTGTTGAATTTCACGTCATAGGACAGATCGGCGGACAGTGGTGTTTGGATGATTTCATAAAGACGCATGTTGATGCCCTCGGTTTGAGGGTATTTATTCAACTTGAAAGGTGAGAGTGTGTGAGCATACCTGATCCTACCCGCGCCCCTACATGCTCTACAAGTAAATGCTTCCGTAAATACGCCAAAATTCCATAAGTCATCGACTAATTGTGTAGCCGTATTTCCTCGCCATGCAATCTCTGGTGTTGTCTCCAACTATAATTGGGTTATTTCCAAAGCCCTGCGCTCTCGTTTTCTGTAATGCGAGAGTCTCGCAGTCGTACTGGTCGGCTGCTTGCTCAGCAGCTGTCTTATTTGGGTGAGAAATTTTATACGGCGCGCATGCAGCAACTAGAAGCAGGATTACACAGGTTGTCATCAATGGCATTTTCATTTACTTGACTCCATATGGGACCGGAAAATTTTTAAGGAAAGTAACTTGGCGCAGCCTTGGTAAAATCCTCTAATCCTGGAAAGCAAGTGTGTGTCGCTTACTTAAATAGGCCATCGCACTGCGGATAAAATTTGAAAAATATATCTACATACTTTAAGTCGGCGATGGTAGCGGTGGCATAATATGACTTCTTGCCGTTATTGCTCTCGATATGTATTTCAGAAGAATATGGAACACTGCCGACGTAGCCACCATAGCTATTCTTTGCGTTAACCTCGCCGCAGGCGGAAAATACATTTTCCACACCAGTTTCTCCGACAAAGTAATGTTTGAACCTTGCGGACTCAGGGTCTTTAAGCTTGCCTCGTAAAGAATCCTCAATTGCTTTCTGAATTTCCATCGACATCTGCATTTTATGGGAGACAACATACCGTGCAGTACTTTCTCGTGCAGCCTGCTTTTCCGCCTCCTCTGCCTGTCTTCTGGCAGCAGCCTGTTGAGCATACACATCCGATTGATTGCGGTGTGCGCAGGATGTTAAGGCTATGCACGCAATTGACAGAAGGACGATTTGACGGATCAACATCACCTCCATTAAACCCGGATATCGCTAATTGGCAATCTATCCGCCCCATAGTTACGGAAGATTGTCCCAATTTCAACCGCGAAAGTTGAGATGGTATGGCGGCAGAGATTGTTACTGCAAAGCCACGGATTGAATAGGGCTACTGCCTTTAGTCACGGCCTGATCAGCCCTCACGTTTTCCTTAGTGCCCTTAAGCTTCTTCATTAGTAGTTACCATCATTGGGAGCGCCATGGATCAGGAAATCTCGATCTTTGATTTCCCAGCAATGCTTGCGAGTGTGTCGATTCATAATTTTGCTCAGGATGAAAGCAGAATCTCGAATACTAAAATACTTGCCAGGTATCGGAGATTTCATGCTGTCTGGAACATCCCTGACACTGTCCATGTAGCTTTCGATTGCATTGAAGCTGCGGGTAATAGAACAAATCTCTTGAATTGCTTCGGGTGGAAAATCGGATAGATTTTCCCATAGTTCATTCAACTGTGGTGGTCTGGTAATGGAAATCTCTGAGGCGGACACCTTTCCGGGGATGGAGCTTCCTTCAACCACCACCGAGAATATAAGGCGGGGCGCTAGCTGATTCAGCGGATGGTGTTCAAGCAGGTTGTAGGCCATATGCTCGGCCTTCAAATAAAGATTCAGTCGGCGGCGCTGGTCATCGTTGCGCGCCCGCTCCCAAGCTTGTTCTACCGATGCCATAGCTCCCCGGTAAGCCAAGGCTCCGGCAATGAGCGCCAGTATCCCGGCGAACAAAGTCGCCAATCCTTGGTCAAGTGGTAGTTGCATCCATTTTGGCAACCATCTAGCCAAGCCGTCGGATGTTAACATAACGCCAATGGCAAGGGTCAAAGCAGATAGAATATATGGTATTCGGCTCGTGCTCATTAGCCCTCCCTGGCATGGTAGGGATTTCAAGAAAGCTATTCTTCAGGGTTGCTGCCGCGATAATAAAATTTATTTGGCAGCCTCATCTCCAAGCCAAAGTGCCTGGGCTTTGTAAGGTTATCTAATTCCAAAACCATAACCAAGCGCGGATTTCCGCCATTTTCAAAGCCCGATATCGGGGAGACCTCGGCAAAAGGTTATGTGACACTACCCATAGAATGAAAACATAACATTATGGGTGTTCGTCATGTCGCAAGCCAAAGTCCTGTCCGAAGCCGAGATGAAGCGCGTGCTGGCTGTGGTCGCCCAGCACGGCGTTCTTTCCACCCGTAATCGCCTTGCTGTGTTGCTGTCGCACTGGGCGGGCATGCGGGCCGGTGAAATCGCGGCCTTAAAAATTATGGACGTCGTTAATGAAGGCGGTGCGGTTCGTGATCGCATCCATCTCGCTGCCAACCAAACCAAGGGCAAGCGTGGCCGCACGGTGTTCATCAACAGCAAGCTCCAGCGCGAGATCGCTCGTAACCTTGAACAACGTGAATGGACGGACGAACGCAAGCCGCTGATCCGCAGCCAAAAGGGCGGACACTTCACGCCGACCACGATGGTGATGCTGTTCCGCCGCATCTACGATGAAGCGGGTTTGACGGATGCACGCTCACACAGCGGGCGTCGGTCCTATTTGACGACGCTGGCGAACAAGGGTGTGTCCGTGTTCGTCCTTCAACAACTGGCGGGACACCGGAGCATTCAAACCACCCAGCGTTACGTCACGGTCAACGAAGAGATGATGGTAAAAGCCGCTGAATTGGCATGATAGCTACTCCCGGAACGGATAGAAAATAACTTCCAGTTCATTCGCACTGTAACGCGCCAGTTCACGGCTTCTGTTTCGTGGTCCCAACGCAATGCACGTTGAAAATAGCTGTGCCGCCTTAGCGACGTGATCGAGGTAGTCCTTACGTTTCAATCCGACGAGGTGCTCGCTGTCCTGTATTCCTTCCGCCAACTTTATCAGCCGCCCTAGATTTCTCACGTCGTCTTTTACCGTGTGCCTGTAAACGCCTTCGGCCTCGTCCAAGGCACTCAGCAAGTGCTCTCGGAATCTAGCTTGATGGATAGCTCCCGCACGATCTGCACGAAGATTTGCATCCTTCATGGCTTCCGTCATCGCCCATATGTTTTGGGCCATAACCATGCACTGGGCCAAATAGTCCCCAGGTCGCAAGTCATCCCAGCAAACTCCTTCTTTTCCATACCCCATGATCGGACTTTCAGCCGGGACACGGGCATTGTAAGGGGGCATGCCTTTACCCGCGTTGACCGACACCATGCGGAACAAGTTTTCATCATGCAATTGCTCGTGGCCCGTAAACATCGTCCAATTCGTCATACCCGAGAATGCGTTGGACGCATCGAAGGTGATGGTGATGTTCGGGTTTACATGGTGTCGGAGCAACTTCTGTATGTGGCTGAACAACACAGCGTGATGGCCTGTGCCGACTTTAAAAAAGTGTAGGATCTTCTCACCCTTCGCCAACTGTCCGTCGTCAATCATTTGAGCAAGTATATAAAGCAACAAGTCGATTCGCTTGGACATGCCGCCGCCAAAGCCCCAGCCAGCATGGGGGTAGTCCTTCATGGCGCCGTAGTATTTCAACACCGTCTCTTCGTCGGTGCCCTGTAGAATCACGATGAGTTTTGTGCTCGGTTGCTTTCGCTTGAATTGCTCATCCACATTGAACATTTGCTGTTGAAAGCACTTGTCGATGTTCTGTGTGGTGTATCCGGTCCCAAAGTAGGGATGGCCGGGATTCTTTTTTCCAGGGTCCAGGGCATAGAGCGGAATGTCGAGAATGGTTGCCCAGTCAGCAATCCCCTCTTGCCATTCCAAGTTTCGCCGGATCATGTCCCTCGTCTTGTCACCGCGCTCGGACCAGTCGAAGTCCTTAAACACGCCGCTGTTCGTGGCGATTTGAAAGGCTCCGCTGTCAGCTACGATTCGTGCAAAGGACGGACGGTCATACAATGCACGGAATGTCTTGCGGCTCTTGGCTTCATCCCAGATTCCATGCCCCGCGCTAAACAAGAAGAACGGGTAAAAGAACTCGCCGTTGTCGGCATCAAACGGATTCAGTTCACCGATGTTGTTCAGCCAATTGGGCATAGTGCCCCGTTGACGGAGAGCACTTAGGCTTTCCTTGCTGATGAATTTTGCAAATCCATCGTTCATGCTCGGTAGAAAAACGGCGTGTTCGTTGCCAGTGGGTATCATCCCGGCACACTATTCCCCAATCTTGAACAATGTGGAGGGCTTCTTGCCTTCCTTAACAGCCAATTGCGCTGTCCAAGCTACATAATCGGATACAGCAACAAACTCGGCACCTGCTGGACAGCTTCGTTGTTTCAGCGTGTTCGCCCCCTTCACCAACTTGCTCAACAGCGTGCTTCCAACACCTTTCCGAATGGGTGCCTTGTGGCTGGCGTCCGTGGAGAAATCTGTTTCGGTATCCT